>CANJNG010000031.1 GCA_947475205.1 Bacteroidota bacterium | reverse complement strand
ACCATCCTTCCCTTCTAAGGGTTGCCCAGAGAATAGTCCACGAATCGCGGCTTTCTCAAATGATTTGTAATCAAAGTTGTCTTCTTGTTCCATATTGTGTCAAATTTATATGCTTTTTTTGTTTTGACACAGTTTGTTGTACGAACCCATGATTTGATTCGCTTAAAACTATTTGGTCAAATTTAGGTTGTATGCTAGCATTTTGTCTCATCAAGATTGATAATTCTAATGCCTAAAACCTTCAATACTCAAAGAGCATTAGCACTCTATTTGGTAGTCTTACTATTTCCGTTTGAGGGATTAAGTCAGCAGTTTGTGCTGTCAAATCCCATACGATTTTATGCTTTGGGCGATTCCTATACATTAGGGCAAAGTGTAACCGAAAATTAGCGTTGGCCAAAGCAGTTAAGTGATTTCTTAGCCCAACGAGGTTTTCAAACAGACACTATCCGCTTTATAGCCACAACCGGCTGGAGAACCGATAACCTGTTGAATGCTGTTACCAATCAACAACTATCAAATCAGCAATTCAATTTAGTATCCTTGCTTATCGGGGTAAACAATCAGTTTCAATCCCGACCTTTTAGTCAATATCAAATCGAGTTTCCGGCTTTGCTCGATTCTGCAATTGCTTATGCAGGAGGACAAAAATCCCATGTATTTATTGTTTCCATTCCCGATTATGCCTACACACCCTATGGTCAGCAAACGGCAAGCCCTGCCACTATTAGTAGTGAACTCGACCAGTACAATGCATTTAGCCGCCACATAGCCGATAGCCTTCACATAACATATTTTGATATTACCCCCATTTCAAGGCAAGGGCTTCAAATCCCAACTTATGTTGCTTCCGATGGTTTGCATCCCAGCGGAACACAATACACCGAATGGGTTAAATTGATGTTGGAATATATCGACAGTTTGGTGTTGAGCAGTAATTCGGAACTTCAAGTCAATAAGGATTTCAATATACAATTAAACCCATCCACTAACGTTATTACCATTAAGCAACCCGAAGTAGGTAACAAACAGTATGGTACTGTTCAACTTTATAACCTGAACGGGTCTATGTTATTGCAACAAAAACTTTCGGGAACAGTAAGTATTCTAGCTATTGAGCAATTTCCCGATGCGTTGTATTTAATAAAAGTAAATTCAAACGGGAAACAAGCTATTCTCCGAATAATTAAGAAAGACTCGGAGTGAAGGTGAAATATAGTCACTACCCAAATTCTTGTAATTCTTAGAAATTCTGCTAATTTTAATTGACAATTCTCAATTGTCAATTAACAACACTATACTTTCGCTCAAATTTTAACCAAGTTTGAGAACAGCTACATTTTTCTTCGCCCTACTGCCATTAATTTCCTATAGTCAGGAGAAACACCTCCGAAACATTCGCCAACTCACTTTTGGGGGCGATAATGCCGAAGCCTATTTTAGTCCAGATGGAAAGAATCTTTCTTTTCAAAGTAATTTCAAGACCTGGGGTTTGAAATGCGACCAGATATTTAATCTTGAAATTAGTAAAGCCGATTCTAGCCATAAACCACAGCTAATCAGCACGGGCAATGGTCGCACCACCTGTTCATACTTTATGCCCGATGGAAAGCATATCCTGTATGCTTCTACACATTCTAGCGATAAAGAATGTCCCGAAGTTCCAAATATAAAAGGGGAATATTTGTGGCAGGTAAATCCTACCTATGAGATATATGTAGCCGACCTTAAAGGTAACCTCACAGGGCAACTCACCGAATATCCGGGTTATGATGCCGAAGCTACTGTTTCGCCAAAAGGAGATAAAATAGTTTTCACCAGCGACCGCAGCGGCGACCTCGAATTATGGATAATGGATATTAACGGTACGCACCAAAAACAACTTACTTCGGAATTGGGTTACGATGGCGGTGCATTTTTTTCACCTGATGGTACCAAACTTGTGTTCAGAGCCTCACGACCTAAAACTGATGATGAAGTGTTGCGGTATAAAAATCTTTTAGCACAACATCTTGTAGCTCCAGTTGCTATGGAAATTTATACCTGCAATATTGATGGCAGTGATTTAAAGCAAATTACCAATTTAGGCAAAGCTAACTGGGCACCGTTTTTTCACCCGAACGGAAAGCGAATTATCTTTTCCAGCAATCATCATAGCCAACGAGGCTACGATTTTCAATTATACAGTATTAATACGGATGGAAGCGATTTAGAGCGAATTACATCAGAAAGCCTGTTTAATGCTTTTCCAATGTTTTCGCCAGATGGGAAAAAGATAGTTTTTTCCAGTAACCGCAACAATGGCGGTACTCACGACACCAACGTTTTTATTGCCGATTGGGAAGATTAGTAACGTTTTAGAATATTCGTAACCTACTATTCCAACGAAAACATTTAGTTAGTAAATTTCGACCAACGACCATTAATATATGTTATAATATGGAAAATGCTATTACATTTACCTCATCTAATTTAAACAAACAAAAAAATGAAACACATTTTCAAACTTTCACTCATTTGTGCAGTTACTGTGTTGGCTTCGTGTAAAAAAGACACAAGCCTTACACCTAACGAAGAAACAACTCCGGATGCTAATACCGATATTCAAACTCGATTGAGTTCGTTCGTTGGTGAACGTAACCCAAGTGCTACCTTTACATCACAAGTAGATTTAATAGCTGGGCAGAATACAGTGGTAGGCTATGTGCTTGTTGAAAGCGATGCGGACAACGTGTATGTTACTTATAAATTAACTAAAGCAAATGCTAAATTGACCGAAACTCATTTATATGTTGGTGAATGTGGTTCAATTCCTGTAAATTGCTATGGTAATCCTAAAGTAGGCAACTTCCCATATGCATCAACAACTTCAACTTGCTCAGGCTATTCAAATTACAGTTATGAAATTACTTATGTAGTTCCAAATCCGAATGCTTGTGTATGTATTGCTGCTCATTCAGTTGTAAAAACTGGTTGTAAAACCGAAACTGCTTGGGGTAGTGGAGATAGATTTGTTGCACAAGGCAGTTGGGCAACATATTTCGGTGCTTGCTTCGGTGGACCGATTGACCCTCCTTGATTTAAATAGTCTTAAAACTAAAAAGGGAGATAAATTAACTTTATCTCCCTTTTTTTATGCTCGTTCCTATAGATTGTTCCACACTTAATAAACGTGGTGATAGTTTGGATAAAATCAAATCAAAATCTCCATTCCATTAGCAACTACAATTCAAACAACTTTCCATCCATCTTTCCATTCTTCACCGAATTAAAAAAGCGAATCTTCGTTTCATCGCCCGATTTTCCGGTAATGATCAAGCTTTCAACATCGCCTTTTTCTGAAACAGAAAGGTTCACTTCTTTCAGAAACAAGCGAAGTGCGTTTACTTTGGGTTTCAGCAATACGTTATAATTTCCTTTCGATTCGGTTACAGTAGCCGCAAACTCTTTCCGAGCCAAAACGTTCCCATTTACACTCATCGCAATGATTTCATTTACCTTTGAAAAGAGTGGGTTTTTAGCTAGATTATACTCCTTCTTTTTCCCATTTGAAACAAGATAAGCCTTGTCTTCATTGAAAATAATGATACTGGCCTTCTCTCCCTTGTATTCCCAACGGATGTGCTTGGGTTTTGCAAAATAGAGTTTCCCCGAAGATTTAACAGCTTCTTCCAACATCGGGGAGGTCTTTTCCTGCACAAAATCGGTCATTAAATTGGATGTTGAAGAGGTATTCTGCTGTATAATGACGCTTAATTTATCGAATGGAGTTTGGGCATTGCAAATGTTGAAGCAAATGGCCAAAATCAATCCAAAACTACATCTACGCATAACATTTAATATTCAGAAGTTCATCTAAACCTACAATTTCTAAACCATTTTGTTGGCATTGTGGAATCCACTCTTCCAAAAACTCAGCCATAAATGGTGTTGAATCATGAAAAAGAACAATATCTCCTCCTTTAACCGATTTAACTTTAGCCCAAAGGTCATCTTTACGTTTTAATGTAGTATCCATTGAACGTACACTCCAACCGATAGTGGTTAAATTGAGCTGCTTTATGGCTCTACCCATCTTTGGAGTACTTATACCATAAGGCGGGCGAAATAGTAGGGGAGTAGTCCTTATAATTGCCTGAATCTTTCGTTGAGCCATTTCTGTATCCAAAATAAACTCTTCCACATTATTGAAATCATAACCAAAACTATGTGCAAAGGAATGATTTCCGATGATGTGTCCCTCATCAGCAGTTTGTTTTAAGATAGTTTCATTCCCTTGGATGTTCTTTCCGATTATAAAAAAAGCAGCTTTAGTGTTTGTTTTAGATAAAGACTTTAAAATATTGGTTGTAAATTTATTATTTGGTCCATCATCAAACGTAATAGCAATTTTATTTTGGGAAGAATCACCCTTACAAATGGCCTTAAGGTATACTTGGGAATTGATATTCACCGTGGCATATACCAAATAAATAAGAATCCCGATTAGGATTATAGCAATGTAAATCAAGCCGACAAAAGTAAAGATTTCAGGCTCTGGCTCGTTTCATATCGAGATACATCTCGTTGAATCGTTCCCGAATATTGTCGTAAAACTGTTCATCAAAAAGTGCTTCAAGGTCTTCCATGCTATTTATTCCGTCCTTTAAAAACTTATAAGTCTGCTCCATCATTCCCGCTTCAAATTTCACCACAAACTTTTCATTCATCTCAAAAACAGTGATTGAAAATTCGGGATGGAGGATTCGGCCTATTATTCGCATAACGATTTTATTATATTTAAAACAGAGTAGGAGGGAAGTCCTCTTCTACCTAATACCTTCTACTTAATACCTAATTCACATTTACCACCCAACCAAAAGCATCCTTTATTTTTCCGGTTTTCAAATCCATCATATAGGTACTTATGCGGTTAATAAAAGAGTGGGAGGGAAGGTCGGGAAGGGTGAACAACTCCTCTTCAAAACCAATTTTAGCAATGTGAGCTAAATTTGCTGCTGTTCCTGTACCGAAGGCTTCCTTTAAACTACCATTTCGAGCAGCTTCCACCAATTCAGTAACGCTAATTTGTCGTTCTTCAACCTTCATTCCCCACATACGAGCAATGTAAATAATACTTTCCCGAGTAACGCCGGCCAATTTACTATCGGATAGGGCAGGGGTTACCAAGGTATCGTCAATCACAAACATCACATTCATACTACCGGATTCCTCAATGTATTCATGATGGGCTGCATCTGTCCAAAGGATTTGGTGAAAACCTTCTTGATTAGCTAATTTTGTAGGCAACATTGCACCTCCATAATTTCCTGCAGCTTTAGCAAAACCAACGCCACCTTGGGCTGCACGTGAATAATGGCGTTCGATTTTTACATTTAAAGGCTCGGCATAGTAGGCACTGCAAGGTGAAGTAAAAACCATCAATCGGTAATTCTCGGCAGGTTTAACCCCAATAACAGTATCAAACGAAAAATAGACCGGACGGATATACAGTGATTTTCCTTCTTCGGTTGGAATCCAATTGCTATCGAGATGAACCAAGGCTTTAATTCCATCCATAAAAATATTCTCAGGAATGGCGGGCATACACATCCGTGCAGCCGAAAGGTTCATTCGCTTGTAATTTTCATATGGACGAAATAGCAAGGGATTCCCTTCGGGCGATTTAAAAGCTTTCATTCCTTCAAATATTGATTGTCCGTGATGGATTGCCGTCATGGATGGACTGATTTCAAATGGACCGAAAGGAACAATTTTCGGGTCTTGCCATTCACCATTGGTATATTCGGCTACAAGCATGTGGTCGGAGAAATCTCTCCCGAATGTAAGTTTAGTATAATCAACCTCGTGTATTCGAGTCTTAGTCGCTTTTGAAATAGAAATATTCATTTTGATATTTGAAGGGGCAAACGTAGTATTTTTTAATGAAGGTGGGAGATAGTTTCGATAAGTGAAATTTTATTATATTTAACATAATATAAATTATATAATATAAGCAATATTAAAAAAAATGTATCCAGTGTCTCCTCTGTCTGCCATTTCCCACCCCGAAATTTGATTTCTGTGGATATATTTTCCAACTACATTTGCGGCCTTTTTAAAAACAGATAAACATTATGGCAACTAACAGAACTTTTACAATGGTAAAACCCGATGCAGTGGAAAGCAACTACATTGGTGGAATATTAAAAATGATTAACGATGCAGGATTCAAAGTAGTGGCTTTAAAATTTACCCGCCTCACCGAAGCACAAGCCGGAGCGTTTTATGAAGTGCACAAAGAGCGGCCTTTTTATGGCGAATTAGTTGGCTACATGAGCAGCGGCCCAATCGTGGCAGCTATCTTGGAAAAAGATAATGCAGTGGAAGATTTCCGTAAACTAATAGGAGCTACTAACCCTGCAAATGCCGACGAAGGAACTATCCGTAAAATCTACGCTAAATCAATTGCAGCAAACGCCGTTCACGGTAGCGATAGCGATGATAACGCCGCGATAGAAGGCAACTTCTTCTTCTCAAACTTAGAGCGTTTTTAAGCATACGGAAATAGAATAAACTAGAAAGTCCCGATAGTTGTAATAGCTATCGGGACTTTTTGTTTTTAATAGGATAGAGATTGAAGCCCTTCCCTCCTACTCTGCCCGAAGAGCCTCAATAGGATTCACTGATGCTGCATTTCTGGCAGGAATTAGTCCCGCCAAACCGCCTGTAAATACTAGGATAGCCGTGGCCAACAGAGCTACCTGAATATCAATTTCAGGATTTCGGAAAAATTCAGAGTCCACCTCAAATTTCACCAAAGCATAATTAACCAATTCAATAATACCAACTCCCACCAACAGACCCATATATCCGGCTACTGCTGTAATCGTAATACTTTCCTGCATCACCAGCATAATTATCGACATGGGTTTTGCTCCCAAGGCTTTCCGAATACCAATTTCCTTTGTTCGCTCTTTTACAATGATAAGCATAATGTTACTTACACCAACAATTCCGGCTATAATAGTACCGATTCCCACCACCCATATAAAGGCATTTATAGCTCCAAACAGTCCATTAAAGCGTTTAAACTCTTCCGATGCGTTCCAACTGCCAATGGCCGCTTCGTCTTTAGGATTAATATGATGGCGGCGAGCAATTAGTGCTTTCACTTTCTTTTCTACAACCTTAGTATCGTATTGGGTCTTCACAGAAAGGCCATACCACCCCACATGATTCATTTGATTATAGGTTTGCTGCAAAGTAGCTAATGGAATAAAGATACATTTTGCATCATCTTTATCGCCACCCGATTGTGCATTCACTTTAAATGCCCCCACAATTTTTAAAAAAGCCCCTTTAATGCGAATATACTGTCCTATGGGATCTTCATTTGGAAAAAGCACATCCTTTGCCCTTGGACCGATAACGCAAATTTTCCTCCGCTCTTTTACATCTACATCATTAATAAACCGACCATGTGTGAGACGAATAGTTTCAATTTTGCGAGTATCGGGTTCTTCGCCCTGCACCACAAAGTTGGCATTCTTCATGCCCCTGTTTACCGAGAACTCGCCCCAAATTTGTGCTTTAGGAGCAACCCCATCTATTTCAGGAATCTCCTGCCTTATGGCTTTGGTATCGTCATTCGTTAGTTGGATAAACCTTCCCGGTTTGTGTCCCTGATAGGGTAATGATGTTTTTTCTGTCCACACAAAAAAGGAATTGTGAGCCATATCAGCAAAACTTCCTTTAACACCATTCTCTAACCCACGCCCTCCAGCAAGTAGCAGCACCAGCATTAAAATCCCCCAAAAAACCCCGAACGCCGTTAGAAACGTACGCAGTTTGTGCCGCTTTACGGTTTCAAATATTTCCTCCCAACGCTCTAAATTAAACATCGAGGCAAGATTAAGCGGTTTTTAAATTAGCCGGTTTAGAAAAAATGTGAAAGGAATTCACCCTCTCCTTACTTCAATATCTCACCAATATTAGGGCTGAAGTAGCTGCTACTTTTCAGAATCTTGCCATCTTCCCTAAAAATGGGTTTACCGTTATCGTCGAGTTTCGACATATTGCTGCGATGAATTTCGTCAAACACTTCCTCAATATTATATTGCAAGCCGTGGCGTAAAATAGTTCCGAAGAGAATATATAACTGGTCGCCAAGGGCATCGGCTATCTCTACAATATCACCATTTTTGCAAGCATCCAAATATTCATCATTTTCCTCCTTGATTAGGTTGTAGCGAAGTGTATATTCAGCTTCCGAAACAGTTCCGGTGGGCTCGTTGCGGTTTCCTATAAGGAAAGTGTCATGAAATTCGGCTACGGAATTTATTTTAGCTAAAAGATTCTTTGAAGGTTCCATCAATATTTATGGGTAATAGTATAGTTCGTAATTATCTAATGAAGTGCTGGTGGTAACTATTTGCTTTTTGATCAATCGTTCGTGCGGGTCATAGTCATAAGTAGTTTTGGAAACAAGCACATTGTTCAGCCCGTATTCCGAAATGCTGCTAATCTTCCCTGAAGTGGCATAGATATGAGTATTCTGACCGATTTTCTGATACTTACCGTTATAAAGCATTTCGGTTTTATAACCATTCTCAAACGTATCGGTAATAGCAAAACGGGTAATTTCATTGGCATTATTATAATCAACCCGTTTGTGAACTGTTGCCGATTCGTTTTGGTAGATTATTCGTTGGTAACCTTTATAACTATCATTCACATAAAAAATAGTGCTGTCTAAATTCTTAGAATACTGATACAGTGTTTTGTCAATCTCATTGTTGCTTAAAGTTTTAATATTCCAAATCAATTTATTTGTGTCAGAAAAAAGCCAAACTTCTTTTGAAGTGATATTGTCGGCTTTATCAAAGGTTTCGGTGCTATCTAAGTTGCCGTTGGAGTAATAATACTTTCGTGAAGTTTGCAATTTGTCCTCAGCACTAGAGAAAAATTCAGCAGCTATTCTATTGGAATTTGTGTAGGCATACCGCACAATGCCGGCCGGTTTACCATCGGCTATCACAATTTTCTTACACATAAGTTCGGGCGAACCTACATCGGTGCATGGCACAAAGTCATCACTCTTGCAGCCTTGCATCCACATTGCCCAAATAAGCATTACTAATGCATAAACAACTTTTGATGTGCAACGAAAGGGCATAAATTCTGCTGAAAAACTAAGGGCTAAAATTTCAATGCAATGATATTAGTATTTGGTGAATTAAGGTAAGCAGGTGCAGGATAAATTGCACACCATCTCAAAGTTGATACCGTAATCGTTCTTTAAGGAAGTTATAAAACCTAACTCTGTTTCAATGTTAATTTAAAAAGGGATTCGATCTCAATATTTATTATTTCCTTAACGTCTGCTTAAAATTTAAGTAAAAAGCGGTAAATAGTTTTGTCTGATTAATTCCAGCTAAAACAAATGAGCCGAAACAGAATATTAATTGTAGATGACGAACCGGATGTATTGGAATTTCTGTCATACAATTTTCGCAAGCAATGTATTGATGTTGCCTGTGCTTGCAATGGTGAAGAAGGTATAAAAAAGGTGGCTGAATTTAACCCTGACGTAATTCTATCCGATGTAATGATGCCCGTAATGGACGGAATTGCCATGGCTAAAGTGCTTAAAAACTCTGATAAAAGTAAGAATATTCCACTCATATTTCTGAGTTCGCTACAGGACGATTACCAGGTTATGAGTGCCGGAATCACGGGCGATGATTACATTTCAAAACCTATTCCGTTTCCGGATTTACTGCATATTGTGGAGAAGCATTTTGCTAAGAAAAAGGCTTTAGCGTCATAGTTTCTCCGAGATTTTGATGCAATCAGACGAAAAATAGCTGCATTCAAAAATAAAACACAATTTGAAATCAAATTGTGTTTTGTGTGCTTATTTCTTCGTGTAATTTGTGGTTTCAAACAAAACTACAATGACCACACCTAAAAAATTTACACTTATTACCGGAGCCAGTAAAGGCATAGGCAAAGCAATGGCCGAAGTATGTGCCCAGCGAAAAATGAACCTGGTGTTGGTTGCCCGCAGCAAAGAGTTATTACAAGAAATAGCCAATGGCCTTGCTAAGCAATACGGCATAGAAGTTTATGTAATCGCTGCCGATTTATTGGAAAAAGATTCCCATAAAACCATTTTTGCTGAAACAGATAGGATGGAATTAGATGTGAATTTCTTAGTCAATAATGCCGGGATGGGGAATTATGGGAAGTTTCACAGCGTTTCGCTCGAAAGCCAGTTAGCCACAATGCAACTGAATATGGACGTAATGGTGAGGTTTGCCCACGAATTTATAAACCGAAGAATGGGTAAAGACCGAAGCTATTTGCTCAATACCGTTAGCACTGCTGCCTATCAGGCTGTTCCCAACACGGCCATTTATGCCGCTACTAAATCATTTATGCTATCGTTTGGCCGAGCAGTTCGCCACGAGCTAAGTGGGACAAATATTTCCATTACATCGCTTTGCCCGGGAGCAACCGAGAGCGAATTTTTCGGTCCTGCAGGATTAGAAGCCATAGTGGAGAAAAACAAAAAGTATATGATGTCGGCTTTGGATGTAGCAGAAGTGGGGATTGATGGTGCTTTGAAAGGTAAATCGGTCGTGATTCCGGGTGTATTAAACAATATAGGGGCATTTATGAGTTTAGCTTCTCCACCCAATTTAACGGCTTATTTTGCCGGGAAAATTTTTGAAGAGTAAATTGCACCTTTGCGTCCGCAAATTAGCATCTCATGGCAAGTGTTACATTCCAAATCCAACAAAAAGGCTTCAAATTAAATAACAGCAAAGCGTTAAAGGTAAAACTGGCTGAAATAGCTGAAAAAGAAGGCTGTAAATTAGAGAAAGTGAATTATAACTTCGTGGGTGATGAAACCCTGCTAAGCATCAATCAAAGTTTCCTGAACCACGATACCTTTACCGATATTATAACCTTTGACTATTCTTATACCAATGCCAAAGGGCTTCGCAAACTAAACAGCGAAATATACATTAGCGTAGAACGGGTAAAAGAGAACGCTCAAAAATTTAATCAGGATTTTCAGCGGGAACTAAACCGTGTAATCTTTCATGGGCTGTTGCACCTTTGTGGCTATAAAGATAAAACGGCCAAAGACCAAAAGCTGATGCGTGAAAAGGAAGAGTTTTATTTGTGAAACCCAAGCGTATTACAAACTTGAAACTTTCCCACTTTAAACTTGAAACTCACCCAAATCAATTGAAACTTTCAATTTTCAACTTTCAACTTCTGTTTATTGCCCTGTTGCTTAGGTCCGCTGCCTATTCCCAGGTAAGCAATCTTTCAGGCAAAGTAGTGGACGATAAAAGCGGTGTACCTCTCGCCTTTGTAAATCTGATTGCGAACAACAATCCCACTTTAGGCACCATTTCCGATATAGATGGCAAGTTTCAGTTTCCTACTACGTTAAACGTTAGTTCAATTTCCCTAAGTTATGTTGGGTATGAGAAACTCACTTTTGTTCCAATACAAAGTCCCTCTCTAATTAAACTAAAAGTGCAGAGTACCCAACTGAAAGAAGTAACTGTAAAGGGTGGCGAAAACCCCGCACATCGCATAATAGAAAACGCATCACATAACAAAAAACTAAATGACCCGGAGGAACTTAAGTCATTCCAGTTCGAATCCTACAACAAACTTTATTTTACTGCCAACTTCCCTTCAAAAGATTCAGCCACTCCCCCACCCGATGCGGAAACAAAAAAAGCGGAAGATTTCTTCAGTAAAGGCCATATTTTTTTGATAGAAAGTATTAATCAGCGAAGCTACCAGAAACCACAAAACCAGGAAAAGGTGTTGGCCTCCCGAGTATCGGGCTTTCAAGACCAAACCTTTGCCATTGTGGCCAGCCAGTTGCAAAGCTTTTCGTTTTATGAAAATTACATTGCTATGGGTGATAAGAAGTTTCTTAATCCTATTAGTCCAGGCAGTACTTCAAAATATCTTTTTGTATTGGAAGATACCATTATGCAAGGCAGGGATTCGGTGTTTGTTATATCCTATCGTCCAAGGAAGAATACCAATTTCGACGGGCTTCAAGGCTTGCTTTATATCAACGACGATGGTTGGGCAATTCAGCAGGTTATTGCCGAAGCCACCGAGCAAAAGGGAGTTTCTATCAAAATACAACAGCAATACGAAAAGATAGCCAAGCATTGGTTTCCTGTGCAGCTCAACACCGACCTAACCATGAACGGGACTAAAATTGCCAATGTTCCACTGTCGGGCGTTGGGCGTTCCTATCTTAAAAATATTAAGATAAACGATACATTGGTTGATGTGAAGTTCAACCGTTTCGATGTGGAGATTGAAGAACTTTCCGGCACAAAGCCCGAAAGCTTTTGGGGAGCATACCGGGTGGATAGCCTTACGGCGAAAGACCTTCAAACCTATCGCTTTATTGATAGTGTTGGGAAAGCCTTTAAGATGGATAAAAAGCTAAAGTGGCTTAAAGCCTTCGTTACCGGAAAGCTACCCATCGGATTTATAGACTTGGACTTAACCCGCCTCATTGGCGGAAACGATTACGAAGGTTTTCGTTTGGGCTTAGGAGCATCCATCAACAAGAAACTATCAGGTCGGTTTTCCTTAGGTGGCTATTTTGCTTACGGCACTAAAGACGATGCTTTAAAATATGCCGGAAACCTCGACTTGTTCCTCCACAAGAAATCAGAACTTACACTCACCCTTGGTTATAAGCACGACCTTATGGAAAGCGGTGGCTCGTCCATCATTGCCGACCGCACTGCACTTTTGGGCGAAACCTACCGGAAAACCTTCAACTTCAACCGCGATTTTGCTACCCGCTACGATGTAATGGTCAAAGTTCGAGCCTTTCAATACTGGCTTTTTCAGGGCGGAGTAAGCCATCAGGAAATAAAAACCCTCGACAATTATCAGTTTGGCCAAACCGATAAGGGAGGTGCATATATCACTACAGCTAAATTCCAGTTTGCAGAAGCCATGTTGGGTTTCCGTTTTGCGTATATGGAACGTTTTCTCAAAACCGGAACTGATGAATTTAGCAAGGGAACAAAATTTCCCATCCTGTTTGCTTCCGTTACGAAAGGCTTTGTACTTAACACTCGCGAAATTCAGGGCGAATACAATTACTGGCGATTAGAAGCCCGCCTGGAAGACGATTTCTATATCCGAAACCTTGGCACAGAAAGTTACAACATAACCGGAGGAATGGTGCTGGGCGATGTGCCTTATAACAAGCTTTTTGCCGGCCGTAGCGGGTGGTATAAATTCCCTATCGCCGTGCAGAATTACTTCGAAACAATGCGAGCCAACGAATTCTTGACCGATAAATACATTGCCCTTTTTCATCGCCACAGCTTCGGTACACTATTAGTGAAGTCAAGATATTTTTCTCCCGAAATTGTGCTGATTAACAACGTAGGATTCGGGTGGCTAGCCAACCCTTCATCGCAGCATTTCCGCCCCACACGCGATTATCGCCACGGATATTTCGAAACAGGATTACTCCTCAACAACATTCTCAAAATAAACATTGCCGGCTATGGCTTCGGGGTTTACTATCGCTATGGTGGTTACCAATTGGGCAAACCCATTGACAACTGGGCATTCAAATTGAGTTTAACATTGAGTTTGGGGAAATGATTTTGGGGGATGCTACCCGAACGGTAGAACCCTAATTCAAAAAAATCATCCCACCAAAGGGCGAAAGATGAACTAAGTTGGAATTAATATGGTCTTCGGGGTTTAGCTTAATTAACAACTTACAACCCTTATAAATGTAAAAGTCTATAGGATTCTTGTTGAAATTTAGCAGCACCAATATCTCTTCCGAACCGCTTTTACGGTTAAATCCCAACACATTATCGGGCAATGCATCTGGGTCGAGAAAGGTAATATCGCCAAACTTTAAAGAGTTGGAAATGTTACGCAGTTCAAGTAAGTCCTTTATACTATTTAGCAATGAGTTGGGGTTTTTGCTTTCTTCGGCTACGTTAATGCTCAGGTAATTTTGGTTTACAGGTAACCAGGTTTTAGCTGCCGTTGAAAACCCTGCATTCTTAGTGTTATTCCACTGCATAGGCGTTCTTAGTTCATCGCGATTAGGTGTTTCGCCAGCCATATCGAACAAAAACCGAGGAGTCTTCTTCATTTTCTGAGCAATGGGGTCAAGTCCATTTTTGAATGGAATGCGGGCATCGGTCATACCTATTTCTTCGCCATAATACATGCATGGTACTCCCCTAACGGTTAGTTGAAACCAATGCAATAGTCTTGCTTTTTGACTATCGTCCTTTAACCTCTTTATGCTACGGCGGCGGTCGTGATTACTAAAAACATACACCGGCTTAAACGGTTCGGGAAAAGTGTTCTCAATATTCTTAACAAGGTTGTAAAAATATTTCGCTTTAAATTTGAAACGAAGCATTTCAAAATTAAAAACCAAACCCAATCCATTATTCAGCTCATCGCCGGTATATTTCCGAATAGTTTTTCGGTCGCCACTCACTTCACCAATCAGCATTTTATCGCCGCTTTCATTGCACACCTTCCGCAGTTCTTTAGCAAATTGCATACTTTCGGGCTGGTTAATGGTGTATTTCATTTTTTGGAAAAACCCATTTGGATTGGTTTCGCTAGGTACCATTTTCAGCGAAAAAGGATTATCACGCAGCAGGGAATCTTTATAGATAACATTGAAAATATCTAAACGAAACCCATCAACTCCTTTTTGCAGCCAGAACCTTACGTTATCAAACATTTCCTTTTTCACCTCGGGGTTTCTGTAATTCAAATCGGGTTGGAAGGGCAGGAAACTGGCCCAATAATACTGTTTGCGTTTAGCCGAATAATGCCAACCGCTGCCTCCGGTCATAGATTTCCAATTGTTGGGTTTATCTTTCCAAATATAGAAATCGTTTGCACTGGTTTTGCCCGCTGCTTCGTCCCGCTTAAACCACTGATGTTCCAGCGATGTGTGATTCATCACCATATCGAACACGATTTTCATTTTCCGCTTGTGAATTTCAGTAATCAATGTTTCTACATCATTTTCATTTCCATACTCGGTGGCAATGTCGCGGTAATCGGAAATATCATACCCAAAATCGGCTTGGGGAGAGGTGAAAAACGGCGAGCACCAAATGGTCTCAAATCCTAAGTCCTGAATGTAGTCTAACTTGGCAATTATTCCTTTGATATCCCCCACTCCATCGCCATTTGTATCGTAAAATGAGCGAGGATAAATTTGATAAATCGTTGTATGATGATACCAAGGCGAAACTTGAGCGGAACTATTTATACTAAATAATAGAGCTAATAATGGAATTATAATCCGCTTGACAAACATCAAGCGAAATAACGAAGAATATTAATTGGATATAGACTAATATACCTGAAAGCATTAAGGAGAAAAACAGACAATTATTCCAATAAAAAAATGAAGGCATTTGAATTTTGCAACGGTCTCACTATTAAAGCACCAATTGGCCATAAAATTCATTCAAGCCCATAAGGCGAGTTATTGGATTTGTTGTTTATAGCTTTACAACCGCAGCGTAGCGACCCACAAAGTGGCTATTGGATTCCATATAAAAACAATTACTAATCAAAAACCTATTAGATACCTTTGAAGATAAGTTACTAAAGCTAAAACCTTGGCACAGCAGGAGGTAAAACCCCCGATACTAATCAACAACCGAAATTCTGATACACTGGGTTCCCTTCAAAGTATTCAGTCGTGCCAAATAAATGCCCGAGGGTAAGTTTAAGGTCTTTGGCGAAAACTGAAAACGATGCTGACCTGCACCAAACTGTGCATTGGCCAGGGTAGTGATTTTTTCGCCGGTCATGTTGAACACGTCCAATTGTATTCTGTCGGATGCCGGCAGGTTTATATAAATCTGGGTGTTTTCGGTAACAGGGTTAGGAAAGCTTGCAAATGAAACCGGATTGTTTAGCTCTTTAACAGAAGTTACAGTGGGTAGAGGCTCTAAGGTGTATTGAACATAGAATAACATCATTTCATCTTGTGTAGTATTTCCCCAACGCAGCGTATCGGCTGTGAAATTCTGATAAACGGCCTCAAAGACTAATCCATCATGCAAGTCCACGGTATAGAAGGGGTCATAGAACCGAACTGCCGGATGTTCCCAATCAAAAAAGCCCTGATTGAAGGTGTAATCTCGGTTATAAAAGCCTTCATAAATCTGCTCGCCTTTTTGCCCGTCGGGTGTACTTTTATAAATATCAAAATCTTTTCCTCGTGCATGGGTGTGTGCTTGGATTGACCAGATATGCCAGGTTGGAGCCGCAGGGAAAAATGGGAATCCTAAGCGATAGGTGAAGGTGTGGTCCAGCCCGTCATTTGGAATAATCAAATCTTGTCCGAATGTTCCTGTTCCTAAAAGAAACTCAACGGCGTTGATGGGAATTAGGGTGGAAGTCATTACAATAGTGCTGGTATCAGCAGGGGCTGAATAAATGTTGGTGTATGCTTCGGCTGCTATGATGGAGTCGCTATCGTAGTTTACGATATGATAATTCATATCAAGCACCTGATCGCCATTCCATCGGAACGCTGTTTGTTCAGGAAGGTTATAGGCAAATGCATCTTGCCATGTCGCTATCATTTCATTTACACCAAGCGAACTACCTTCGGGGGAGTTAATGTTTCTTAATCCGGCCGGGTAATTTGCATCGGTTCCTGCATCGAATTTGTAAATAATAAAGTGGTGCGATTCATCATTAAAAAATGTTTCCAGTTTATCAACATCAACACTGTCCTGTAATGCTATATCCTGTTTTTTAAAGAATTCCACTTCCTGCAAGGGAGAAAGAAAGAATGGTCCCATACGCAATTGAAAACCTTGGCCCTGAGCAGGAGCGGGAGGAACTGCCATACGCGGTTTCCCATTTACATGGTAATAGTCATACAATACCTGAGTGTCCACCGCAGTGCCTGTTTCTTTTGCTCCATAAAGAATCCATTGGCGAATTAGCTCAACTTCTTCTTTTTCAAGAACGGACTGGTTATCAGGCATAGGATTTCCTTCTGCAACGTCAATAGGATAATAATTGTCCCATGCAGCATAAGAGCATTTCCGCAATAAAAAACTTTTCTCGGGATGACCTGCGTAAATACGCTTGTAGCCTTTTGCTAATGCGGCTGGATTTATAGGATCGACACCTACAATATTATTATAAACTACAGCAGCATCGCCGCCACCGTAAAGGTCGAGATTGCCCGATGTTCCAACGTTTCCGTGGCAACCTATGGTGCAGTTTGCCTGAAAAAGTGAATATACCTGTTGATAGGTGTTTTGTGCTGTTGCATTTAAACTGATGAGTGCAATAGCACTAAAGACTAACTTTTTCATGTTTTTAGTTTGCATTTTTATAGTTGCGACCTATTCTTTTATTTTGAGGACAAATGTAGATTTATATGGATAGTGTTTACAATCTGTTTTTTGTTTGTATTTGTTGGAAAGGGGGGATTCGAGAATAACAATTAGGATTTGGGATGTAACGATTGCTGTTTGGGAAGTAAGGCATTAGATGCACAGCATAAGCCATAAGCCAGATAACACATGGTATCCTATAGAAAAAAAGGTGTTAGCTACGCCTTCCCCAACTTAGAATTCCTGTAGCTGTAACCAAAGTATATGGCTAAACCCACCACTAACCAAATTCCGAACCCAATCCAGTTTTTGATGCCGAGTTCGGCCATCATATACAAGCAGGAAATGAGGCCTAGCAGCGGGATGAGGGAGAAATTGTGCTTGAAGCCCCAAACGCAGAGCAGAATGAGTACGGTGAAGAATACTAAAAAGGGGATTTTCCCTTTGAATAACTCCCAGCCTGAACTATGGGTTTCTTCCTGAATGAATCCATCTCTTAATAAGGTTGCCGCTAAGCTACCTTCTGGAATGGAAGAATAATAGGCTTCTAAATCGGAGTC
Source organism: Bacteroidota bacterium (assembly GCA_947475205.1). Lineage (GTDB taxonomy): Bacteria > Bacteroidota > Bacteroidia > JAIBAJ01 > JAIBAJ01 > JAIBAJ01. The sequence continues at coordinate 15,793 of CANJNG010000031.1, read as the reverse complement.
GGCGGCGGTGAATGCTTCGGGGTTTTCGGTGGCTATCTTTGTTTTGAGGGCTGCTATTTTGGTTTCGGGCAGGTTGGTGATTATGTCGGACAAAGCCCGTTCTTTGGGGGCATTGGTAATGTAGTTGCTCACTTCCTGCGGGTATTTGGTTCCGGCAAACACAATTCCAATGAGTATTAAAACGGGTAGAATATATTTTGCATTGAGGTAAGGGGTTTTGAATTTCCCCTGCGGCGAACCGGGTGTGGAGTTCAGTTTTAATACACCTGCACACACTAAAACGAAAGCGAAGAGGGTGCCGATGGAGCATAAATCGGTTACGAAAGAGAGATTCATGAAGAGGCAGGGAATTACCACTACAAAACCTGTTACTACTGTTGCAAAGGATGGGGTTTTGAATTTGGGGTGAATGCGTGAAAAGGCTTTGGGGAGCAGGCCGTCGCGGCTCATGGCCATCCAGATTCGGGGTTGGCCTAACTGGAACACGAGGATAACGCTTGCTGTGGCTATAACGGCACTTACGGCTACTATTTTGGCCATCCATTCTACGTTAATGGCATCGAAGACATAGGCTAAGGGGTCGCCCACTGCAAGGGTTTCGTAGGAAACGATTCCGGTGAGGATTAAGGCTATTACTACATACAAGACGGTGCAGATTAGGATGGAATACATCATTCCGCGGGGTAAATCACGCTGGGGGTTTTTGCATTCTTCGGCGGTGGTGGATATGGCATCGAAGCCGATGTAGGCAAAGAAAACGGAGGATACTCCTTTTAGAATTCCGGTAACGCCATTGGGGGCAAAGGGTGTCCAGTTATCGGTGTTTACATATTGAGCCCCGACAATTATCACCAACAAAATTACGCACATCTTTATGAGTACCATAATGTTTCCGGCATTTTTCGATTCTTTGATTCCGCGGTAAACTACCCAGGTCATGAAGATTAGGATACCGATAGCGGGGAGGTTGAAGATTATTTTAAGTCCGCCGAAATCGGGAGCGGAGTTATAGGCATTAAAGGCCAATTGAAGCGGCATATCTAAGGCATCGAAGGCTTTTCCGGCATTCATTAGTGCCATGGCATCGCTGTGGCCATTGATGGCTGAAACTACATCCATCCTGAGCCATTGGGGTAATTGCCACGCTGTGCCATCAAGTAACCGGCAGAAGTATTCGGACCAAGAAATGGCTACGGTTATGTTGCCTATGGCGTATTCCATAATTAATGCCCAGCCAATTATCCAGGCAACCAACTCGCCAAAGGCAACATAACTATAAGTGTATGCACTGCCCGAAACAGGTACCATGGAAGCAAATTCGGCATAAGCAAAGGCTGCAAAACCGCAAGCAACGGCGGTGAACAAAAATAACAACACTACGGCCGGGCCACCATTTGCACTGGCGGTGCCTATGGTGCTGAATATTCCGGCACCTATTATGGCGGCTATTCCTAAAGCGGTTAAATCTCTTACACCAAGATTTTTATCTAAGGCAGTGGCGTGGTCTAATTGCCCTGCCGCTGCTTCGGCCATTATTTTGTCAACCGATTTCTTTCTGAATAGTTTGCTCATGATTGGGCTGGTTATAAAAACTGCAAACTATATTTATTTAAAAGGAATCTTCACCACTACTGCTTTCAGGGCTTTATCGCGGATAGACACAAATACTTCACTGCCTGTTTTGCTTAATTCGGTGGGCACATAAGCCAAGGCGATAGATTTCTTTAATGTGGGTGAAGGGGTGCCCGAAGTAACTACACCAATCTTATTTCCGGCAGCATCTACCACATCGTGTCCGTGGCGGGGAATACCTCCACGGTCGAGCATTTCAATTCCTACTAATTTGCGTTTTACCCCGTTCTTCTTTTGTTCGGCCAATGTTTCCGAATTAGTAAAGGTCTTTGTGAATTTAGTTATCCAGCCCAAACCTGCTTCAATGGGCGATGTAGTGTCATCAATATCGTTTCCATAGAGGCAAAAACCCATCTCCAAACGAAGTGTATCGCGGCAACCAAGTCCGGCGGGTTTAATACCAAAGGGTTTACCGGCTTCCATCACTTTATTCCAAACGTTTTCAGCCTCGGCATTTTCAAAGTAGAGCTCAAACCCACCGGCACCTGTGTAGCCTGTTGCGGAAACCACAACGTTTTCTATTCCCGCAAAAGTGCCTTTCTTAAAGGTGTAATATTCCATTGACTTTAAATCAATATCGGTGAGGCTTTGGAGTGCTTCGGCGGTTTTTGGCCCCTGAACGGCCAGTAAGGATACCTTATCGGAAATGTCCTTCATTTCTACGCCTTCAGTATTGAACTGTTTAATCCAATTCCAGTCCTTCTCAATATTGGAGGCATTTACCACCAACATATACTCATCTGCCGAAATGCGGTAAACCAGCAAATCGTCCACTATGCCGCCATCTGCATTTGGCAAACAGCTATACTGCACCTTGCCGTCTGTCAACACTGAGGCATCGTTGCTTGTAACCCGCTGAATTAAGTCTAATGCACCTGCACCTTTCACGATAAACTCGCCCATGTGGCTTACATCAAATACACCAACGGCATTGCGAACTGTTTCGTGTTCTATGCTTAGTCCTTCATATTGCACGGGCATTAAATAACCCGCAAAAGGCACCATTTTAGCACCAAGTTTTATGTGTGTATCGCTTAGTGCTGTTGTTTTTAAAGTTTCTGTATCCATAGCATTTTTATTGGCTGCGAAAGTAAGAGTGTATCAGGTATATTGGGATAATAAACTGCTTGTTTGGAAAAGTTTATTTAGCTTAGAATATTCATTAACCGTTTTAAACTACGTTTGCTGCTATGCTTCTTCGACTTACCGTTTCAAACTATGCCATTATAGACCAGATAGATATTGAATTTGCGAAAGGGTTTAATGTAATTACGGGTGAAACCGGTGCCGGGAAATCCATTATGGTGGAAGCCTTGGGTTTGGCTTTGGGCAACCGAGCCGACACTACTTCATTGGGCGATAAAACCCGAAAATGTGTGGTAGAACTTTCGGTGGAAATAAGCAATTATGGTTTGCAAAAATTCTTTGAAACCAATGATTTAGATTTCGCTACTGAAAGCATTATTCGAAGGGAAATAAGCCCGGATGGAAAGTCGAGAGCGTTCATAAACGACACTCCGGTTACGCTTGCAGTGCTGAAAGAATTTTCGCAAAGTATCGTTGATATTCACGCTCAACATCAAAATTTATTGTTGTCCAATGCCGAATTTAGGATTGAAGCAGTGGATAAATTTGCTCAGCATTCGGCTTTATTGGATGATGTTAAAAATTCCTGGACAGAATATTCTAAAGCATTGGCCGGGCTAACAGAATTGAAGAAAAAGGATGCTGAAATACGCAAGAACTTTGATTTTAATCAGTTTCAACTTTCCGAATTACTGGACGCTAAACTGCAACCCGATATGCAGGTTGAATTGGAAAATGAACAGAAAGTGTTGGCTAATGCCACCGAGATTAAGGGCTTGGTATCAGGTTTAAATTATGCTTTGGATGGAAGTGAACAAAGTGTACTATCGGCTTTTGCAGGGATGAAAACCACGGTGCAAAGTTTAAGTCGCTTAGATGCCAAAACGCAGCAGTTTGCCGACAGGGTGCTTTCGTGCCAGATAGAGTTAAAGGATTTGATTACTGAATTGGAAAGTTATGCAGAACAAATCACGGATGACCCTAAACGCTTGGAGGAAGTGGAATCTTCGTTAGATAAGCTATACAAACTACTTCGGAAACATTCCTTTCAAACGGTTGCCGAGCTAATGGATTTTCAGCAAAAACTGGAAGAGGAAGTTATGCTGGCTCAAAACTTTGACGAAGAGTTGCTAAAAGCCGAAAAGCAGCTGAATAGTTCTACAGCGGATTATCAAAAGGCAGCTTCAAAACTTAGCAATAGCCGACAAAAAGCGGCCAAAACGCTAAGCGAACAAGTGCAACAAGTATTGGCTCATTTAGGAATGAACGAAGCCCGGCTTTCTCTGGAGTTTACTACTTCGGCTACATACTCTCCCTTAGGAATTGATCAAGTTAACTGGATGTTTAGCCCCAACAAAGGGTTGGGACTTCAAGATGCGAGTAAAACTGCATCGGGTGGTGAATTATCACGCTTAATGCTGGCCTTGAAAGCTATTTTGGCTGAAAAGTCGCAATTGCCTACCTTAATTTTAGATGAAATTGATACCGGAGTTTCGGGAGAGATAGCGGCTAAAACAGCTGCTTTAATGAAGAAGTCGGCTGACAAAATTCAGGTTATAGCCATTACGCATCTTCCGCAAGTGGCGGCAAAGGCGAATTATCATCTATATATTTACAAAGCAGAAAATAAGGGCAAAACGGCGATGCAGGTAAAAACGCTATCGCCAAGCGAACGGGTGGAAACCATTGCTTCAATGCTTAGCGATGGACATATTTCGAATGCAGCTTTGGAAAATGCTGTGGCTTTGATTGGGGGGTGATTGGCAAATAAGAATTTCCCTAAAATTCATACTCTAAATTTCACAACGCCAGTCCTGTATAAGTCTAAGGCGTTTTGCAATATGCTTTCGATTGTTTCAAGCGGCAAATCCTGATTTGGATTAATTCTCAGAATCTTCATTCGGGAGCGTTCGCCTATTTCTAATTGCTGATGATTGAGGTGCTTGCCTTCTACTAGCAGAATATAAGGTTCATCCGTTATTTTATCAGTCCATAAATAGCAGAACATTGTTTTATGGTAGCAAAAGCAGGGCATTCCATATTTCTTTGATTCAGAAACATGAGTATCTTGCTGAAGAATAATTTTTCGCAGGGCAAGTGACAGCTTTTGGCGGGTTCCTTTTGGGATAAATAATAGTTGTCGGTAGGCTGAATCATAAATCTTACACAATATGTATTCGAGAAAGTTTTCCTTTAAAGCCATTAAAGCAATAATTCATACTAGGAGTTAATCTCTTATAGCTTTCACTTCTGCCTGCATTTCCCAGTCTTTCATATAAATATCTATGGTTTCGGCAATCGCTACATCTTCACTATCCTTAACAATCCTACCATTTTTACTCACTAAAGCGTAGCCCCGCTCTAAAACCCGTTCAGGATTAAGATGATTCAGGGCTTGCTCAGTTTTGGTTAATCTGTTTTGGTAGCGTTCGGCGAGCAGTTGCGAAATATGCAACACAGAATAGCTTTTCCGACTCAAACGGGTGGTGAGTTCATCTAAAATCTGATTGCTTAATTGGCAAATCTGCTGATGCATTTCAAGCAAACCCGATTCCCATTGGGCATTTTGTTCAATTATATAAGATGCTGCCTTAGTAGGGGTTTTCACTGCTTTGTTTGATAGTAAATCGGCAATGCTAACGTTGCGTTCGTGGCCAATACCGGTAATAACCGGAATAGGAAATGCTGCAAGGGCCACACCTAAATCGTAGGAATCAAAAGGCCCAAAATCGGTTTGAGAGCCACCGCCCCGCACCAAAACGACTAAATCGTACTTACGGTTTGATTGCAGAATAGAATTCAATTGTTCCACCAATACTTTTTCAGCACCGTTGCCCTGTACCTGGCTTAAATATTCGTCAATCAGAAAACAATAACCGTAAGGATTGCTAGCTATTTCGTGCTTGAAATCACGTTGACCATCCGAGGCCGGAGCTGTTATTAAAGCGATTCGGCGAATTGGGCTTGGAAGTGGTAGTTGTCCATTTCGGGAGAAATACTCACCGTTTCGTTCCCAGATTAATTGCGGATTGTTGGCTACTAACTTTTCTAAAGTTTCTTTCCGTTGCAACTCTAATTTTCCTAAGGTAAACGAAGCATCAATGCGGTGAATATTCAGTCGTAGTCCCCATTTGGGCGAATATTCCACAGATACTTCTAGCAACACTTCCAGGCTTTTATCGAATTTGATTCCTGTTTTTTTTTCAAAATCGAATATTTGCGGGTAGGCTTGTCGCCAAATAACTGCATCGGCAGTGGCCACTATTCCCGATTCATCCTTTTCAATCAGCTTTAGAAAGCAATAATTTCGCTCTCTGTAATTCCGAATATCGGTGGTTTCGGCAGTTATGTAAAAGGTTTGGTCAAAGAAATTTTCGGCCAAAGCCATTTCTACTAAACCTAATAAACCGGAGAGGGAGAGTTTTTCCATGTGGTTTTGGGGATGCAAAATTGGCTCTTAAATTGGAACACAAATGACGGTAATTGAGCTAATAATCACAAATTTTGAACACTAAGAATTTCATGATATTGGTATTAACTAGCCATCCTACTTTTAACTAGCTTGTGCCTTATTCCTAATTCTTAACCAGAATTCTGTAAAGCCAAAAATTCTCGACCATAAGCTCAATTTTGTCTGTTTCTGCTTTTTATAATGGAAGACAAGAGGGTTTCACCGTTTGCTTCATTTGCGTTCCAATCTATTTCTACTTCTTCTCCACCACCCTGAACGTTACCGAATGACGTTCGCCCGCATTATCGGTAATGTTTAGTTTATGCTCGCCTAAAGTTGGGTTAATCAATATTTCGTGCTGATGGGTAGTGGTTTGGATGAAATCACCATCGAGCGACCAAAACACTTCCGCTTTGGCTTGTTTGTGAGTAGCCCGGCACACTATCCCTAACTTTTCATTTTCATTGTTTCGGGGAATAAATATTTCAGCATTGGGGGTGGGATAAATCAAGCCCAAGGCCGCATCGTTGGTGTGTGGGTCGCAGCCCGGGCGGAAAGGCGGCAGACTGCGGTAAGCCGGACTATGAGCCTTGAAATACCATTCCTCCACAGGCGGCAGCACAAAATATACTGCCTCCTGCATTTCGCTAACCGAATAACAATCACCACTCACCTGTTCATTCCCATCCTTATCTAAAAAAATGGATTTATGATAAGAACACATCCCCACCGATGCGTTTGTTTTCTGAACTAGAGCTAAAACAGTTTCGGGACAAAGCGTTGATGGGGGATGACCACTTTCTGCACATAGTTTTACTTTCTTCAAATCATTGATTGGAGTTTTAAACCAACTGCAACGAGGCAAAGCACTGAAAATGTCAAACATAACCGGGGCAGCAGTAGCAATTCCGGTTAACCCCGGGCGGCCTTCTCCGGTAGCATTTCCTACCCAAACCCCAACGGTGTAATCAGGGTTTACCCCAATAGCCCATCCATCACGAAACCCGAAACTCGTCCCGGTTTTCCAGGCAATTTTACTTCCGCTCGAAAATTCCCGCCAGGCAGCTTCCAAATCAGGTCTTGACACTTCCACCATCGCTTCAAGGGTTAACCATGTTACCCCGGCAGAAAATGGAGCCGACTTGTTGCCTGCTTCCCTCCCACCCTTCTGCATAGCATCAGCACTATATTTCAAAGGGAAATTTGTTTCTTTTTTGGCAGAAATCAATGTCCGAGCCATAGAAGCATACATTCCGGTTAAATCCCATAGCGAGGCTTCTGCTCCACCCAAAATTAAAGCCAGCCCATAATGTTTGGCGGAAAAGGGCAACGTTGTCATTCCGGTTTGCTTGAGTTTGAGCAGAAATTTATCGGTTCCATAAAGTTGCAGCATTTTCACTGCCGGAATATTGAGCGAACGCCCCAAAGCCCGCTTGGCCGGAACAACTCCATCGAAGCTCAGGTTGAAGTTTTTGGGCGAATAGCCATAAATATGCACCGGAATATCCTGAATGAGGGTGTTGGGGAAAAGCAAGCCTTCCTGCAAAGCCGAGGCAAACAAAAACGGTTTTAAAATGCTGCCCGTGCTGCGGGGTGATGCAATAATGTCCACATTTTCCTGATGCTGATTTTGGCTATTAGTAATGTTCCCAATATAAGCCAACACTTCGCCAGTGCGGGTATTCGCCACTATAGCCGCCAGATTATGAATCTCGTTTGCCTGAAGATTCCGGTGATGCTTTTCCACAATGGCGGCAACATTTTGCTGCATAGTAGAGGCAATGGTGCTGTGGATTATTTGTCCGGCCTTGCCTTCTTTTTCGGCACGCAACATTAAATGCGTGGCTTGCTGCGGAATAGCTTTGGGTCTGCCCGGAATGGGTTCGAGGAGGGAAAGTTCGTAAGTAGCTTTATCAATTTTCCGGGTTTGAAATAATTTCAGGAGTAGTTTGTTCCGCTTCTGCATCAGCCTTTCCTGATTCTTTCCCGGAAAAATAATAGCCGGACTATTGGGCAAAACTGCCAGCGAGGCCGCCTCGGACCAAGACAAATTACCCGATTGCCGACCGAAGTATCGCCACGATGCAGCTTCAAGTCCAACAGTATTACCACCAAAAGGGGCGTGTGCGGCATATAAACTTAGAATCTTTTGTTTGGAATTTCCGGCTTCGAGCCGAAGAGCTAAATACAATTCAATCAGCTTTTCGAGATAGCTTCGTCTGGGGTTTTTCCGGTAAAGCCTAATTACCTGCATTGTCAGCGTAGAGCCGCCACTGATGGTCTTTCCGCTTTTTAAATTCAGGTAAAAAGCCCTGCATAAAGCAATTGGATTTAAGCCTGGATGCCAGAGGAAGTAACGATCTTCGAAAAGCAGAATGCACTCCTTGAACTTATCGGGTACGGTATCGTTTTCCGGGAATCGCCATTGGCCATCCTTGGCAATTCGAGCCCCAAGTAGGATGTTATTTCGGTCATAAATTACCGTAGAACAGGGGTCGTGGAAAAGGTTTTTGGGTAAGGAAAGCCAGAAGCCTATGCCTAACAGCAGCAATATTCCTAATGCAATTAGCTTTTTGGAATGTTTGGAGGAGAAGGTTAAGATAGAGCGAAAATTCAACACTGCAAAGTAAGGGATTGCAAATTGAATTCAATTCAAACAGCTATTGATAAGGGGAATGATTTTGCCGCTGGGCGACCACAAGGTGGGATGATTTTGCCGTTGGGTGACCACAAGGATCGCCCCTACTCTACCACTACCTTCCCAACTCCCTTCCACTCCCCAACTCCAACACTCACAAAGAAAATTCCACTTTTGCCAACATTTAGCGGCAAACGGTTATTCCCTTTCAAAGCTTGGAAGGTTTGGTTTAGGATTGTTCTTCCCATAATATCTCTCACAGTGATTGTTCCCTTTTGGGTATATGGGGAAGTGAATTCGAGGGTGGAGGAATAACTTGTTGGATTGGGGAAGATGCGTAGTTGATTGCTTGAATTTGATAGTTCGTTTATGGCATTTGTTGATGAAGAGCAATCGGAAAAATAACCGGCCTTGTACCAATTTTGAACATCATCCACATCGTCAATAGCTTGTTGGAAATACTCCGGAGTGCCATAATCGGCTGTGGCGTTTCTAGAATACACAATAGCATAATCTAAGGGTATGCTTTGGTTTGGCGTGAAGGAAATGCCTCCGGAACATAGCACCATTCGAACATCGGTACTTATGGTATCTACGCAGGGGGGATTTTCGCCCGGATTACCAGGGTAGGAAAATTTAGTGGGATTGTTGTTGCAATCAAGCACTGAGGTGTTGTCCTTCCATTTTGAATTTAAGTAATAGTAATACTCTACGGGTGAAATGGGATCAGTGGTTATGGGGTCAGAACCAGCAAAGCTGTTGAAATATTGGAAATTTGTCATCAGGCATTTTTCGCCTGCTTCGTCGGTTTGTCCATTGTTGTTGTTGTCTTGTCCATCGTTTGGTGTTGCAAGCGGACCATCGAGGATAACGGTGCTTAGAATAGGAGGATGAGCTCCATAGGTATTGCCTTGCCCTGTGCTGTCCATATCATCACCATTGTAACAAAAACCGAAATTTTGCTCAGGCAGGCATCCAATTTTATCGTCCTTACCATTGCCTAAATCGGGGTCCATAAATACCCCCATTTTGAAATTAGAATAGGTATTATTGCTCCGGTTAATAATATCGTAATGATAAAAGGTGGTGAAATTCATTATTTTTAAGCTATCGTTCACCGTTGGGCAGTTAAAACCATAAGCCGATGCATGAACTTCAACTTGTAAAGGTGTGCCACCTGTTTGACGATGCGGGGCCAAATAATCATTAAATATCCAATAAACCATTACATCGCCTCGAATGAGCGGATAGTCGCCTCCGGTAGCGGGGTTATATACTCCGTTACCATCCAAATCAACAAATGGAGCCAAATTGTGGGTAAAATTCCCGCTACCTTGTGCTGGCCAATTAAGGATAGCAGGGCTCACCGATAATGTACCTCCATTGTTCCAATCGGTTCTGAAGGCTTCTACTTCAGAGCTGGTCATAGTCCAAATCTGGTTGTAGTTAATTGCGGTTATTGAATCGGTAGTGCCGTTAATGGTGTCTAAAGGACCTGTGAAATAATCTGACCCGGTACCAGTTCGGTAGGTTACAGCAGCCAAATGCAGGTTATTACCGGCGGTGGTTCCCCCAAGCCAAAGTCCCGAAGCAAACAAGGGGGTTTTACCTGTCCCTTTAGGTACTTCATATTTAGCAAAAGCTGCTAAATCCCAAAACATATCGCCTCGGTTTTGTATCATAGCACTCACCTGATTTGTTTCCAAAAGTGCATTAACTGACGGCTGTGCTGAGGATTGTATGATGCTTATTTCAGCAATAACTATAAGACAAAGGAGCTTGATTTTGAATGGGTATAAATGCTTCATTTCAATGTATTAAATAAAAAAGGGCATAAAAGTAAACAGATTTACGAATCTAGAAGCACACAAAATAACTCTACTCCGCCACCACCTTCCCCACTCCCTTCCACTCCCCTACTCCAACACTCACAAAGAATATCCCGCTTTTGCCCACAGTTAGCGGCAAACGATTATTCCCCTTCAAGGCATTGAAGTTTTGGTTCAGAATGGTTCCCCCCATAATATCCCTAACGGTGATTGTTCCCTTTTGGGTGGACGGGGAAGTGAATTCAATTGTAGTAGCCGAAGCTGTTGGGTTTGGATATATTCTGAATTTATTTCCTCGTTGCTCTTTGCGTTCGGAAGCATCTACCAATATTTGTGGCATATCCGTTATGGTATGCAGGGTTTGGTTGGTGATTACGGGTTCGTTGAAATCAAAATAAATATCAGCATCATTAAATATCTGTGTGCCATGAGCAAGGTTGCGGTTTTGTTCCACATGATAGGTTAAGAAACCGTGGCTACCCATTTCATTTGTATTGCTATCAGGCAATAGGATATTGTTAAATGTCCATTCCAAAACACGCTGCCCATATACACGGAAAGTGTAAGGATGACTTGCAACTCCGGGCGTAACAGTGAATAGATTTAAATCGTTGTCTAAGGTATCACGCACCACCACAGTGAAGGCTGTGTCGTTACCGGTGTTTTGAAAACGAACCACATATTGCAATTGTTGGTTCGCATGAATATAATGGTCAGTGGTCAATCCGGTTGGGTATCCTGTTTTGTCATTCGGGTCGTAACTTGCTGTAACCGGACCACAATAAATATCTACAACGGGGTCGGCATCGTCTTGTGGAAATTCGGTAACGATACCGGGGATGAGACTTGTGCTGTCGCCACAAACCTCCACATGAGCATTTGGGTGCGAATTACCGGGGTGCAGCGGATGCTGGTCGGCTTGTAAAACCCATGTACTTCCATTCCCTGCAAATGCATAAGTAACTGTTTGTCCTCCTGACAGCATGATTGAATCAAGTTCAGTGTAAACTCCATCCACATATATCCTAACTGGAGCATAACAAACCATGTCGCCACCACCGAAGTCGCCACCGTTTGTGATTGTGAAATAAACAGAATCGTTGTGGCAATAACCATCCACACTCAGACTTGAGTGATCCCATGGCAAGGTACAAGGACTGATTTCTCCGGGAGGCGAATCTGGGTTTCCTTCATCAGGGATGGTATCTAAAACGCATGGGTCAGCCGGAAATAGATTGGCTTCAATACATAAGGTTTGTTCAATCACCGCATCGCAACTCACCAGAACCTGAAGGGTAAAGTTCACGCACTGTCCGGGATTAATATCACCAAGGTCGAACCTGAAATTATTATTACCCAAAATACTATAAGGCAATGATGCCGACTGAATAGAAATTAGCGAGTCGAGGCTAATTTCGGCGTAAGCATTATCTAAAGAACCTGTAGCATTATTGTCATTACAAGCCGTAACATAAACGGTTTGGTCTCCTACGCATTTACGTAAGGTAAGAGCCATAATGGAAATATCAGGGTCTGAGCATGGGTGAGGGTTTTCGCAACCAATATTTGGACCATTACAAACAGAATCAGTATCAGTTACTGTAAAAGGATGATCATCATTTCCACAGCTGTTTTGCCATTGACCTGTATTATCGCAAGTGGCAGTATAATTCCCTGGAGGCAATGAATCTATTTCCCAGGCACCCGCATCATTTGTTTGAGCACAATGGTTACCCGGCTGAATCATAATTCTGAAACCGTATAGTCCATTTTCATTATCATCCATATGGCAATCATGTGAGATGTCGTTATATATGTATCCAATTACTCCATTCTGTTTCAATTTTAACAAAAACACATCCTGACTTGCCACATACGCCAAATTGTAAGCACCTGACCCGGGATTGAAATCTACAGTTCCGCTAAAGTTACCCGAAGTGTATAGGTTTCCGTTGTTGTCAATTGCTATGGATTGCCCGGTTTCTTGAATAATACTACCAATTTGTTTTACCCAAAGAAAACTACCACTGTTGTCTAATTTGGAAATATATGCATCCCAATCTCCGGCAGAGGTGAGATTGTTGGTTCCTCCGCCCGGATTGAAGTCGGCTATACTGGTAAAATATCCGGTGGTGTAAACATTTCCGGCGGCATCAACAGCCATAGAACTGCACCAATCCTGATTGTTTCCACCCATTTGCTTCGCCCAAACAAAATTGCCCGAAGCATCGAGTTTGGAAACAAAAATATCTTTTCCACCTGCCGAAACCATATTTGAAGTAGCAGCACTCGGGTCGAAATCAGCTGTGAGGCTAAATATTCCTGCGGTATAAACATTGCCTTGTGCATCTATTCCTATGGAGTGGCCTTCGTCATAATCAATGCCTCCCATTTGACTTGCCCAAACAAAGTTTCCGGCATTATCGAGTTTTGAAACAAAAATATCGCCCCAAGTTGTGCCGTTTGCAACTAGATTAAATACTCCTGCTCCCGGATCAAAATCGGCAGTACCAAAAAATGTTCCTGTTGTATAAATATTTCCAGCAGGATCGAGTGTAAGGGCATAGCTGGCATCATTAGATGAACCGCCTATTTGTTTTGCCCAAACATAGTTTCCGGCAGCATCTAATTTGGAGATAAAAATATCCCAACTCCCGGGTGCGTTTAGCGATACCGTTCCAGCTCCCGGATCGAAGTCGGCAGTGTTGGTGAAATATCCAGATGTAAACACATTTCCGCCGGCATCAACAGCAATGGAATAACCAATATCGGTTGAAGTTCCGCCCAATTGTTTTGCCCAAACCAAATTGCCATGCACATCAAGTTTCACCACAAAAATATCTGCATTCCCGGCGGCAGTTAAATTAAATGTACCTTCATTGGGATCAAAATCAGTAGTTCCTTGGAATTGCCCGGTTACATAAACATTGCCGTTGGCATCTGTTTTAACCGAACGTCCACCATCATCGGCAGTGCCACCAAAGCGTTTTGCCCAAACAAATGTTCCTGAAGAATTAAACTTGGTAACAAAAATATCTCCGGCACCTGCCGAAGTAAGGTTGAAAGTAGTAGTGCCCGGATTAAAATCAACAATACTGTCGAAACTACCCGTGGCATAAACATTTCCGGCATTATCGACAGTTACGGAGCGACTATCATCGTAGCCACCGCCTCCAATTCCATTTGCCCAGTGAAATGTCGGGCCTTGAGCAAACAGAGTAGTACCCCAAATGCTAGCAATCATAAAGATTGATTTTGTAATGTTCTTTTTCATTGTAATAGGTATTAAAAGGTTTTTAAAAAATTGATTTTATGTTTTTGTTATTCAATAATTAGTTTTCCGTTGCTTTTCCTTTCTCCAACATTTACACTCACAAAGAATATCCCGCTTTTGCCTACATTTAAGGGCAAGACGTTAATTCCTTTTGAGGCATTAAAGTTATGGTTAAAAACAGTTCTTCCCACAACATCCCTAACTATAATTGTTCCTTTTTGTGCGGTGGGTGATGTAAATTCTAGAACTGCTGCTGCTGCTGTTGGATTTGGGAATATACGAAGGGGCGAATGGGCGACATTTGCAAGAGGGGTAATTCCCACCGTAAATGGCGAACCTCTGTTAATAGTATGCAGGGTTTGATTCGTGATTACAGGCTCATTAAAGTCAAAGTATATATCGGCTTCGTTCAATATCTGTGTGCCATCGGGTAGGTTTGGGTTTTGTTCTACATGATAGGTCAAGAATCCGTGGCTTTCCACTTCATTCACATTACTATCAGGAAGCAGAATATTACTAAACGTCCATTCCAACACCCTTGGCCCATACATTCTAAAGGTGTAAGGATGGCTAGCTACACCCGGAGTAACGGTGAAGATATTTAAATCGGTATCTAAGGTATCACGAACCACTACAGTGAATGCCGTATCATTCCCAGTGTTTTGGAAACGGATGGCGTATTGAATTTGCTGGTTGGGTTGAATGAAATGCTGTTCAGTAAGGCCTGTTGGGAAACCCGTTTTGTCGTTGGGGTCAAAGCTGCCTGTAATTTCAGCACAGAATATATCTACAACCGGGTCGGCATCATCCTGAGGGAAATTGTTTACAATGCCCGGAGTAAAATTGTCGGGAGTACCACAAAGTTCAACGTGAGCATTAGGGTGAGAATTACCGGGATGAAGCGGATGCTGTTCGGTTTGCATTACCCATGTTTGTCCCGTTGCTGCAAAAGAATACGTTTGTACTTGTCCGGCGGTGAGCATAACGGAATCTAATTGAGTTTGCACACCATCAACAAATATTCTTACGGGTTGGTAGCACACCATATCTCCACCGCCGAAATCGCCATTGTTGATAATGGCAAAATAAACAGAGTCGTTGTTACAATAACCATCTACACTCAAATTGGAATGATCCCAAGGCAGGGTGCAGGGGCTGATGTCGGGTGGGAAGCTGGGGATGGTATCGAATACGCAAGAATCGGAAGGGTAAAGTTGGGCTTGAACACAAACAGTTTCCCCTAATACGCCATCACAGCTGAGATTTGCGTAAACAATAAATGAAACACACTCACCTGGATTAATATTGTCAATTTGAAAGCGATAGGTATTGTTTCCGATATTAGCTACTGGCAAAGTAGCATCGTAAAAAGAAAACAAAGTGTCTAAAACAACATCGACATAAGCATTTGCTGTTGGTACAGTTGCAGAATTATTATTACAGGCTAAAACTGTTATAGGGTGCGGATGAAAATCGGCATTGCATCTTCTAAGATAAGGGACATAAATTGAAATATCAGGTATTCCACAGGCCAACGGGTTAAAGTAACCAAATTGCGAAGCATGAGTTAGGGTATTTGGATTTACAACCGAAAATGTCTGGGTTATGGGGCAGCTTGATATCCATCCATTAGTTGTATCAATAGTAATAGTATAGTTACCTAATGGCAGAGAATCTACAGTCCAAGTGCCTTGATTATTTGTTTGTGAAACAATATTTCCCGGCTGGATAATTACAGTTGCTCCTTCAAAACCATTTTCGTTTTGATCTTGGAAGCAGTTTAATGTATTGTCGTAAAACACCTTACCAATAATGCCTTTTTGATAATATTTCGCAACAAATATATCCATGTTTCCAGCACTAGATAAAATTAACGAATCATT
>CANJNG010000030.1 GCA_947475205.1 Bacteroidota bacterium | reverse complement strand
GGGTTATATCGAAGTAGGCGATTATCTCGCTTGGAAATACTTCATTGAAAAATGTAGGTAGAATGGGGATTATATTTAAACCATAAATGTAGACTTTTATCTTTTACTCCCCAACTTTTGACGCTGACCCCATAAAACTTGTGTTGCAAGTCTTTTTTGTTTCGTTTTCGGTGATTACACGAAACAAAAAAGAGCAAAACAGAACCTATTTGCTAATAACTGTTAATAAAAATGAATGAAACACAACCCTAGAAGACTTCGAGGGTTCGTGTTGCCTCTTCGAGGGTTAATGTTAATAGGTAACACTAAACCTAAAATAGGTAACATGAGCCGTTTTGTTCTTTCATCTTTAAGCGAAAGACCGAACACAAACCTTGCAAGTGTTTTTGGGTTGAGTGAAAGAAGGAATGGTTTGTGATGAAGACTTGTTGGGTTTGGAAATTCTTTTGCAAATAAGATTTACCTTAGAATTGCGTAACTTACTTTTCTATTAACACCTTCTTCGACCTTGAATCATTTCCATCAGAAACCGAAATTATATACAAACCTTCAGTAATATCCTGAATTGATAGCGGATGGGTGAATTTGCCTTGCTTTCCATGCAATTGCCTTTCAATAATGGTTTTACCCAAGATGTCGGTAACCTTTATTTGAAGATTACTTTCTTTGGGGTTATCAATGCTTAGGTTTATGAAGTTGTGGTCGGGGTTGGGTAAGTAATTAAATGTGAAACTGGAAGGCAGATTCTCTTTAACACCTGAACAAACAGAAAATTCTAGTTGCATATTATCTATAAGCCACCCTTCATGAGTTGTGTTTAGTGTTGAATCGCTTGCCATATTAAAACGAACTATAAAGGTATCAATTGTTAAAAAATCGCAAATGATAAAAGTGAATTGTTCATTAACAAAATCACTTTTACCTGTTAGCCCTAATTCACCATTGTATAATGTGTCAAGTTGGTATGGATTAATAGAATTTAGAGAATGATACATTTCTCCAGCATCAGATGTTGAAGAATGGAAAGTTAATCCATTATCTATAGAAACTGAAATCCACCTACCAGCGTGAAGGGAGTCTAAATCATATTTATTCCAAAAATAAATATTGAATACCCCAAAGTAACCCTCAAATTCAGAAGGGTTGGCAAATTTCATTTCAAAGAATGTGTTTGTATTTGATGGATAAAGCGTATCTAACTTTGTTGCAATAGCATTAGGGTTTGACAAAGCAGAATCAAAAAATACCTTATTAGGATGCCCTATTTGCCAAACGGAATCGGGTGAAATGGTTATTAGGTTGGCATTTATAGTGTCGTCAAAGTTTATATCCCAATTTTGAGCAAAGACGGGAATTTGACAGATACTTAATAGAATGGTAATTAATTTTTTCATTGTTTATGATTAAATGCTTTTCACTCAACACTAAATTTTTTAATAAAAACTTCGTTTGCTGTGTTAACCTCCACCAAATAGATACCCTTACTAAATTGCGAAACATCTACAGCTATTTTAGCTTCTGAAAATGTGGAATGATAAACCTCCTTGCCCATCATATCTTTTATATACAGTGCAGTTTGTTTGGTGTTGAATACCTCTACATTTAAAACCTCCGTTGCCGGATTAGGCCACAGATTAAAAGCTACAGTTTTATTTTCCTCTTCTATACCCACCGTGCAGTTAGGATAAGGGCAGCCAAGGCTGTCTACTTTTAAAAGCCAAGCATCTTGTCCTGTTGTGTCGTTTGCACATTGGCCGCTTAGTAGAAACCCCCCATCAGCCGTTGGTAAAACATTGTAGAAAAGGTCGGTGTTTTCATTATAGTTGTATTTCTGTTGCCAAAGAAGGTTGCCATTAGAATCAGTTTTTTGAAGGTAGCCTGCATTACCTTCCTCTGCATATGTGGTAAGCCCTACAGCCATTATGGTTCCATCTGCAAGTTCTTTTACCCAGTGAATATAACTATCATTTGAACCGGGATAATTATATGTTTTCTGCCATATAATAGTACCCGATTGATTTATTTTTTTTTGCTCTGCCCATCCGTTTCCGCCAGAATACCCCCCCCCCCTCCCAAGAGATAATTCCCATCATTTAGAACAATGATTCCCCATCCAGAATTATTAGCAGATGTACCATATGTCTGTTGCCACTGCTGGTTTCCAAGGCTGTCGGTTTTTATCAAGTAACAATCTCGTTGACCGGCACCAAAACTTCGAGTTGTCCCTAAAGCCAAAAAACCTTTATCGGGGGTATGTATGGCCGAAGTAAATGCATCATAAGCTAACCCACCATAAATTTTCTCCCATTTCCGATTCCCATTTTTATCTATGAATAGCAAACAAGCATCCGGCAAAACTGTTGAATTTTTATAATCAACCCCAGTAACTATTAAATACCCGTTTTCTGTTTCTACCAAATGGCTTGCATAATAGCTAAATGTATCATTCCTGAAGTTATAAATGGATTCTATATTAAAAGCGGTATTGGTCTTAATTAAATCCATTTCGAGGGTCGAATCGCCTACAGCATTGCATAGAATCATAATTTTATTGTCCTCTGTATAAAGTGCTGAAAAGGGTTTGTAATTTCTATTCAGATTCCCAAATAATTGTGTTTGTATAGTATCACCATTTGTGTTGGTTTTTACCATCCAGCCTTGCCCATTGATATTGTTTGTTGTTAATCCAATACTAATATATTCGTTTTGATTGGTTATTTCAAACACAGGTGTCCAAAATCCCTCTGCATTGAAATCCACTGAGGGTCTGTAAGTCTTGTTGAAATAAACCTGTGCCGATGCTGTGATTGAATACAGCACCAGCACAGGAAGAATTATTATTTTATACATATAAGTTTGGTTTGATACAAATTAGCCCTGCCGCTACTGATTCGTAAAACATATAATCCATTACAGTCGGGCAGGCTAAATGTTTTTTCGCCTGTTTTTATATTGTTAAGCCTTGTTTCCCATTGCAGTTTCCCGGTAATATCATAGATTTCGACCAACACATCGCTTGTTTCGCTATCCAGATTATAAGCCAGATTGAAAGTGCCGCTAAAGGGATTGGGATATGCCTTAAACAAATCTTTTGCGGCAGTTTGCGGTTCTCGGCTCGGGGCTGAGGGAGCCATTTTGAAATAACCGCTATCCGGCAATGGTTCGGGAATATGCGGAAACAAGGTGTCGCCTATCAGGCTTAGCACCGCCTCGGCATTTACTTTTACTTCGAAACTGGTAGCGGCCAAACCCTGAATAATGGTCCGCTGCATACTATCCATAGCAAACCACGACAAGGAATCTTCTCTCAGGCTTAGGGCAAGATCTGTAAACTGGTAAAACGCTGTGTCGTTCCCATCCTCAATCACTACACTATCCAACAGGCTGCGGGCCCACCCAAGGGTATCGTATTCAATAGCTGCCATAACAGCCATTTTCCGAAACGATTTATCGGCCGAAGTGCTGTCGGCAAGGTAGCCAATACTAAAGGGGATGCTGTCGGCATCGGCATAATGGTCGGCAATATCAAATATGACTTGCCTCCATTCGCTTATGTCCTGCTTCAGCTCCCGTTCTAAGAGAGATACCGTGCGTAGCGTATCGGTAAACTGGGCATTGAATATGCTATCGGCAGTTTCCTGTTTCATGCTGTCTAAGCGGGGTGCATAACCTTGAACCCTCATTGCACAATCAGCTTTTTAATGATAGAAGTATTCCCCATTCCCACCTCCACCACATACATACCTTTTTTGAATTGCGAAATATCAACAGCTATTTTAGCTTCTGTAAATATAGAATGGTAAACCTCTTTGCCCAACACATCTTTTATATTCACCGTAGTTTCTTTGGCATTAAACACCTCCACATTTAAAACCTCCGTTGCAGGGTTTGGCCAAATATTTAAAGCCACCATTTTTGTTTCTTCTGCTATGCCCACCGTGCAGTTGGGGTAAGGGCAACCCAAACTATCTACTTTTAACAACCAAGCATCTTGGCCTGTTACATTGTTTGCACATTGGCCGCTTAGCAGAAACCCGTCATCAGCCGTCGGTAATACATTATAAAAGAGGTCGGTGTTTTCGTTATAATTGTATTTCTGTTGCCAAAGTAGGTTGCCTTCACTATCAGTTTTCTGGAGATATCCATAGTTTCCATCTGTTGAATTGTCCCCCAAACCAACCGTAACAAGGCTGCCGTTCTGTAGTTCTTTTGTCCAATATAATTCTGTAAGGTCACCATTATATGAGTAAGAATGTTGCCAAATTGTGACACCATCAGCATCAATTTTATAGAGTTTGCCACTATTTCCTGTTAGGCCGGAAAGTATATAATTCCCATCACTTAAAGATGAAATCCCCCACCCACTATCAAAATCGCTTCCTCCATAAGTTTTTTGCCACTGCTGGTTTCCGAGACTGTCGGTCTTTATTAAGAAAAAATCACGTTCACCTGCTCCGAAACTACTTGTCCAACCTAAAAGCAGAAAGCCACCGTCTGGGGTTAATATCAATGATTGTGCGGCTTCATCTGCATTTCCTCCATAACATTTCTCGAACACTACTATACCCGACTTCGTAATTTTTGTAAGCGAAAAATCGTAATTGTTGCTATGGCGTGACTGTCCGCAAACTACAAAAGTTGTGTCTAAGGCTAAAAATTCGGTTGGGTAATAAGTCATAGTGTCATTAAAATATTCAATTGCATTGGTTTTTGCCCCGTCCAAACCAAAAGTGTATATTCCCATTCCGGTTGTTTGATGATTTGGTTTTATCAAATACCCTGCGATAGAATAGCTGTTGTTGTCGGAACCAATAAGCCAAGTGTGGTAAAACGTGGTGGAATCAGCAGAATAACAGGTGTCTGTTGATATTACGCTCGCATCTTCATTGAACCTTGTAAAGCATACGGAACTTTCTCGAGGAGAGCTGGTGTATTTAATTCCTGAATAAATAAATACATAACCTCCTGCTACTTGTATTGCCCCGTTGGAATGGTCAGTAAACCCACCGAAACTGTCGAACGTTTCTTCAAAGTATATGCTTTGTGAAGTTGCTGTTTGCGACAACATAACATAAATGCAAAGTAGGTAAACCGCAACCGTTCTCATTTTGATAAGCAAACTAATTTCTGATTATAAATTTGCTTCAATTCATCACTTATGCGTAATATATACATGCCATTGCACGATCCGGGGTCAAAAATTAGTTCCCCAAATTCAGTGTCAGTTAGCCGTTTATTAAAGAGTGTTCGTCCGGTTAAGTCGCTTAAAGTAACTTCGATGGTGCTTTTGTTAGCAAGGCTGTAACTAAGCGTAAAGCTACTTTCTGATGGGTTCGGGTAAACTTTAAATTTGTTCTTATCTTGTTGGTAAACTTGAGTCTGCGGCTGTGTCTGCTCTGCCATCCTAAAATACCCACTGTCTGGCAATGGTTCGGGAATATGCGGAAATAGGGTATCGCCTATCAGGCTTAGCACCGCCTCGGCATTTACTTTTACTTCGAAACTGGTAGCGGCCAAGCCCTGAATAATGGTCCGCTGCATACTATCCATAGCAAACCACGACAAGGAATCTTCTCTCAGGCTTAGGGCAAGATCTGTAAACTGGTAAAACGCACTGTCGTTCCCATCCTCAATTGCCACACTATCCAATAGGCTACGGGCCCACCCAAGGGTATCGTATTCAATAGCCGCCATAGCTGCCATTTTCCGAAACGATTTATCGGCAGAAGTGCTGTCGGCCAGGTAGCCAATACTAAAGGGGATGCTGTCGGCATCGGCATAATGGTCGGCAATATCAAATATGACTTGCCTCCATTCGCTTATGTCGTGCTTTAATTCCCGTTCTATGAGGGATACAGTACGCAGCGTATCGGTAAATTGGGCATTGAATATGCTATCGGCAGTTTCCTGTTTCATGCTATCTAAGCGGGGTGCATAACCTTGAACCCTCACTGCACAATAAGCTTTTTAATGATAGAAGTATTACCCATTCCCACCTCCACCAAATACATTCCTTTTTTGAAATGCGAAACATCCACCACTATTTTAGCTTCTGTAAATACCGAATGGTAAACTTCCTTGCCCAGCACATCTTTTATGTTCACCGTTGTTTCTTTGGCATTAAACACCTCCACATTAATAACCTCCGTTGCCGGATTCGGCCACAAATTAAAAGCCACAGTTTTGTTTTCTTCTTCTATACCAACCGTGCAGTTAGGGTAGGGGCAGCCAAGGGAATCTACTTTTAAAAGCCAAGCATCCGATGTATATTGCGACAGCGGATTACTGCAAAAGCCTCCAAGCAGAAAACCACCATCGGCTGTGGGTAGTAAATTGTAGAAAAGGTCTGTATTTTCGTTATAGTTGTACTTCTGCTGCCAAAGCAGATTGCCTTCACTATCGGTTTTTTGGAGGTAACCTGCGTCACCTTCATCGTTGTTGTTTGTCAAACCAACGCCAACAATACTTCCATCTGTTAATGTTTTTGACCAAAATACAGAGTTACCTCCAGATGCTCCAGAATATTGGTAACTTTTTGACCAGACCTCAGTTCCGTCAGGAGTTACTTTAAATAGTCTGCCTTTACTATTTGAATCCCCACCCGAAAAACAATAATTTCCGTCACCAAGTTGAATTATTCCCCAGCCTCCCTCGTCTATCCCACTGCCATAAGTTTTCTGCCACTCTTGGTTTCCAAGGCTGTCAATTTTAACTAAGTAAAAATCACGCTGACCAGCCCCAAAGCTTCGGGTCCATCCTAAGAGCAAGAATCCTTTGTCGGGAGTAGCAATAGCGGATTGAAAATCATCATTGTATTGACCTCCAAACCTTTTTGACCATACTTTATTAAACATACTATCGAGCCTGAAAACAATAGGGTTCGCATTATCAGGCTGACTATTGCTTGTGCCGTAGGCACAAACTAAATACCCCCCATCCAAAGTCTTTGTAGCATAGTTTGTAGCTAAAGAATATATTGTATCCTCAAAGAAATATTCATCTTCTAATTCGCCAGTTGAACTAAAAACAACAGCATTTATTTTCCCCCTATCAGCCACATAACGACTAAAAACTATGTATCGTCCCGATTGATAAAAAGCTGAGAGCGGACTGTACTCTCCTATGCTGTCGCCGTATTTAAACTCTTTTATTTTTTCGCCCTCCTCATTCATCACTATCCCATATATTGCCGATTTTCCATAAAAAGAATCTGGGGCAGAGCCTGAATAATTGATGCTGAAAGCACTTGCAAAGTAGCCCTCATCCGTTTTCACGACGTTGCTCCATATTCCATCTGTCCAGTTTGGACTTTCGCCGCTATCAAACACGTCCTCGAAATAAATCTGTGCTTGTAATGTAACAGAACAAAAGGTAACGGCAAAATAGAGGATTAGTGCCTTATACATATCAGTTTGGTTTGGTACATAATATTTTTTTCGTTGTTGATACGCAGTATATAGAAACCGTTACAATCGGGCAGACTAAACAAACTTTCGCCAGTTTTAATACTATTAAGACTCGTTTCCCATTGCTGTTTTCCGGCTATGTCGAAAAGTTCTACTGAAACATTGCTCATTTCACTATCAAGATTATAGGCCAAGGTAAACGTACCATCGAAAGGATTAGGATATGCTTTAAACATATCTTTTTTAGCTGTTTGCTGTTCATTGGCCAAAACAGGAGGAGCCAATTTGAAATAACCACTATCGGGCAAAGGTTCAGGAGTCCGTTCGAAAAGAGTATCATTTATCAAAGCAAGCACCGCCTCAGCATTTACTTTTACTTCATAATTTGTAAGAGCCAATTCTTCTATTTTTACTTTCTGCACACTATCCATACCAAACCATGATAGCGAATCTTCTCTCAGGTCGAGTGCAATATCCGTAAACTGGTAAAATGCCGTGTCGTTCCCATTTTCAAGCATCACACTATCCAATAGGCTGCGTGCCCACCCAAGGCTATCGTATTCAATAGCCGCCATTACAGCCATTTTTCGAAACGATTTATCGGCACCGGTGCTGTCGGCAAGATACGAAATCATATAGGGTATGCTGTCGGCATCGGCATAATGGGCTGCTATATCAAATATGGCCTGTGTCCATTCCATAATGTCGTGCTTTAGTTCCCGTTCTACGAGTGATACCGTGCGTAGCGTATCGGTAAATTGGGCATTGAATATGCTATCGGCAGTTTCCTGTTTCATGCTGTCTAAGCGGGGTGCCACCCGGCTTTTCCACACATCGCCCGACACGGGGCTATTGTGCAACACTACCCTCATTACCTGGTTTTCGTTCAGGTTCGGACTCCGCCAAAGAGCTTGCTTTAGCACTTCGTCGCTTAGCAGCGAATTGCTCAATAGGTCGGTCGTGAGTGCTGTTGCGGTATAGCTATTTCTTGCCGAACGGGCCAACAGACTATCGGTTTGCCCATTGTTAGGGTTTGCCTTCACCGTGTTCAACTCGCTGCGTAATGCCACCATATCTGCATCGAGAAGGTACTTATACTGTGAGCGTGGAGGCCAACCTCCGCCACCACCACCGGTAGAGGAACAAGAATTGTCTGTACCGGTAATATTACAATCTTGTGCATAACCATTGTCTACTGGTGTGGTGAAAATAGGGAAGGTATAAGGCCCTCCACCGGCATCGCCACGGGCATAGTATCTCCATGGAGCAGCCCAACTCTTTATGTTGTTGGCTTGTGCATCGAAGGTATTACCTGCTCGTGTCATATTAGTTGCACACCCAGTTCCTTGGTCGGCAAAGTTTGCATCCTGCGATTGTGGGTTTACAGACCAATCAATATCGTTGCTGGTGTAGGTATTACATTTCCATTGCAGGGTGGGGTTGTTTTGTTCGGCTTGGCTGGCTATATAAACCCCCTCAAACACATTGTTTTTCGCTAAACCGCCCCCTACATTCTCAATTCCTCCTTTGTTTATCATTCCATAGGATGGTGCATACACATAATTAGCGTATTTGTAGAATATATTTCCATCAGCAGTAAAGTTTTTTGCTTCATTGGTATAAATACCATAGGGCTTTATTTGTGTTACCCATCCGTTTTGTGGCGGAACATAAAAAGTGTTTTCAGTAAATCTATCGAAGCTGCTGCCATCTAAAGTAACACTCTGAATGGTATTATTGAATAGCGATTTACTTACATCCGCTCTTCGCATTCCGGTAATGGTATGCGAGGAATAAACGCCCTGAGTAAGGCCGCGGAACAAGGTAGTTGTTGCGGGGTCTGTATTGTCGGTGGAGGTAACAGTAAATGAAGCATCGCAGGTTCCAATACCTATTCCCCGGTTCCCGGGAGCAAACGAACCCGATGCACCATTGAATGTGTAGTCTATTTCATTGGCGAATTCGCAATCCGTGAAACTAATTCTTCTCATGTCCCAAATGGTAACATGTTGCTGAGTGCCATAAGCTACACCGTCAATTATATAATCGCTACCGTTCATGGGTTGAGTGGTAAGGAATTTTGTTTTTGTAAAACTACTAACACTATTGTATTTATACTGCATAAACGAAACGTCAGTTCTATTATTTCGGAAAGTAGAATTATCTGCCACAATAATACCACCATTTTTGGAACAGCAGTCACTTCCGGTTCCGAGCAATACTCCTCGCCCGGCATTTTCTACAATAGCCCCGTTTCTCATTTCAATCTTACCCTGATAGTTTGTGCTTTGCAGTTCATTCGGATTACCCCACACTTCTATGCCTTTCCAAACACTACAACTGCTGGTCAGGAGTCCGCCGTCAAGAATAAGTTTAGCCCCTTGTTCTACGATAAGTTTAGCATCATCGGGAAATTCAATTCTGCACATTACCGTAAGGGTATTTCCTGCTTTAACCACAATGTCGTTATATACTCTGATATCCATTTCCCATGTTTCGTCTTTGGTTATTTCTATAGGAAGCGTGGAATATGGGCAGTCCTTTACGTATTTTCTAGTCGAACCTAAAGATAATGTTCTATGCATTTTACCAACCTGTGTTGGTGTATAATTCATATTAGAGTAGGCTCCATTCATCCAATTATTATCAGAATGACCTATGTGAGGACAAGGGTGGTTAACACCATTAACATCAGTGCCGTACAAATCACCCAAATAGTCAAAACAGCTTGGGGTGTCTTCGCCTAAACAATCGTCATATGGATGACGTAAATCCAGTGAATGACCGAATTCGTGACTAAGATGCCTTGTAGCATCCCATAAATTATCATCATAACTTTTAGTAGGGTCTATAAATCTGGAATATAAAGAGGTCGTAAAACCATAATTTTCAAAATTTATGTTACATTCTGGGAATTTACAAAACCCGAAAGCTCCGCCTAATGAAGTTTCAACAAAAAAATAGTTTATGTTTTTGTTCCATTCATTTCCTGATTCGTTTCTTGCAATATTGAATAGAGTCGGCCTTAGTCCGTTTGTATCATTGTTGTAATCGTTAGAGAATAAAGTGCTATTTACCGGAAGAAAATATACATTTTCAAGTCTATATCTAATTTTAGAGTCTGGAATTTCCTGACTGGGTAGTGCAATTTGCACTGTTGGAGGGAAATTGTGGGAATACATTTTATTTATGGAAAAATAAGCAGGGTCACCATATTGGTTAATACTTTCAATTTCATCTGCAAATAAATCGTGAAAATATCCAAGATGTTCAGAGGTATTTTGAAAATTGCCGGTACCATCATCTTTTTGAACAATATATAAATTTATGCCAATAGTCTTTATTGGCGTAAAATCATTTGTCAGATTTGGAATATACCAGTTTAGATGATAGTAATCTACAGAAGATGCATCAACCTGACTATTACTGGTTATTCCCAGACCTCCACAAGCACAACTCGTTCTTAAATTACCTTCAGAGTGTTGCAAAATGCAGGATGTAGGCATCACAACCCCCACTCTCACCGTATCCCTACTCACACAACCCGTTGTTGTATTCGTAACCGTCAAAGCATACACAGTGCTATTTGTAGTATGAGCCAAAGGCTGAGCCACCGTAGCCGAACTCAATCCCGTAGAAGGCGACCAACTATAAGTTCTTCCACTAAAGGCAGTAGTACCAATTTGCACCGTATCGCCATAATAAATAGTAGTATCACTCCCCGCATTAACCGTAGGCAACGCATTCACCGTAACCCCCACCGTATCCCTCGCCACACACCCCCGGCTATCCGTAACCGTAACCACATAACTGCCGCTGCTTGCAGCGGAAACAGTAGGATTATAAACAGTCGAAGAACTCAATTCCGTTGTAGGAGTCCAAGCATAAGAGAAGGCCGAAGTGCCGTTCGTAACCGAAGCACTAAGCCCCGTGCTACTGCCGTAGCAGTATGCTACATCGCTTCCTGCGTTTACTTTTAGACGGGTAAGCCTTCCTACTATAATCGGTTTTAAACCCGTTGCCCAGCCAATGCTGCCCGTATGGGTAAGCGTTGTACTGGTATTAGCTCCGTTGCCTTTGTCTTTCCATTTGCTGGTGGTAGCATCCCATTGGGCAAAAATTAAGGTAGAGGCACTGGTAGTTCCGCAGCGAATGCCAAAGTTTACGGTTACTGTTGGTGCACTGCTACCTGTTGGGCGGCTCATTAGCCAATAACCCGTGTCGTCCAATTCATGCAAAGAGGTATCCTTTTGGCTTAATGGATAAGTTCCATTTGGGCTACCGTCCACATATTCTGCTGTAAACACATCGCTACTGCTGCTTGGTGCAGTAATGGTTAGCGGGGCGTACACTCCGCTTTTGCCCACGGGGAAGGTAAAGGCTTGGTTGCCCGTTTTCTTAAACGTACCTTCCACAAAACTGCTGCTACTTGCACCGCTCATGGTGCCTCCGTTGCCTAAGTGCAAGGTGTTACTGCCTGTTTGCAGTTTTCCGCTCGTGAGGGTAAGGGTGGTGTTTATCTTTACTTCACTGGTTTGAATCACACTTCCGCTGGCTTTGTTCACCGTCAGTTTTCCAAATTCGGGGTTCACCGAGCCGCTTTTGGTAATGGTTTGGTTGCTTGTACCATTAAAAGTTAACGTTCCGCCGCCGTTTCCAATAGGGCTGCTGCTGTTTTGGGTAAGCGTGAGGTTGCCTTTTAGTTCGTTGGTGTAATTTGCGTATGCCAAATAAATCAAGCCTGTGCTGGATTGTGTGGCGGTGAGGTTGCCGTAATATTTGTCTCCGCCAGTATAATATCCCATCGTAAACGAGCCGCTTCCTTGGTTTTCGATGGTGCAGTTGCCATTGAAGGTGTTGCCGCCACTGTAAAGCGACGAACTACTACCCGTGGTGGTAAACGTGGCATCGGCATTGAAAGTAGTATTGAGCGTTTCTATTCTTCCTGCTGTTAAATTTAGGCTGCGGTTTATTTCTGAATATGCATCAATTATGAATTTTGCTCCCGTGCCTCCCGAAAGGCTAAGTGTGCCACTGCCAATCATTTTTAGTCTGCCTAAATTAATTGTTCCTGCTGTAAATGAACTTATACTGATGGTTTTACCCGATGCTAGTTCTGATTTGTAGGTAGTGCCGCTTGCTGAACACAAATAGATGTTGCCGCTGCCAGTAAGGCTGAGGTGAATATTGTTGTTGTAATAAGTAGTGCCTGATGAAGTGTAGCCCGAATAGATAGACCCCGATGAACTTCCTGAAAAATAAACGGGGCCATTATACACATTTGCCCCTGCTACATACATTGCACTTGTGCCAGTGTGCGATACCGAAAGGGTGTCGTTTACCGTGTTACACCATACCAACTACACTGTGCCGCACCTTGTACGGTGAAGTTTAGGGGAGCATTATAAGTTCCACCATTAAGAGATACAATTCCTGCCGAAGCAATAATTTTTCGGTTTACCACTACATTGGTACTTCCGAATAAAATACTGGATGTGCTGCTTCCGCTGATAGAAACCGTTCCCGAACCATCCATACTTAATCCATACATGGCCAATGTTCCGCTACTGAGATTTGTCACAGTGAGGTCTTTGCCCGAAGCTAAGGAAGCTCTTTTGCTTCCGCCTTCATTTCCAAAACTCACTCCGCCACCGCCTGTGATGTCTATATTTAGATTGCCATTATAGCGGTGGGCATTGCTTCCATAAGCCATATAAATGTAGCCTGTGCTGGTTGTTTTTAGCACTATGGGAGCGTTACAGGTGTCGGAAACGCCGCTGCCAACATAAAAGGGGCCTGAACCCGAATGTGTAATAAATAAGCTATCCGCAAACTTGTTGCCGCCATAGGAAGCTGCTGAACCGCTTCCCGTTTTTGTTAGTTTACATACGTTGTTTAAAACACTTAATTCAACAGTAGGTGAAACCGATGTTAAATCTAATTTCGCTCCAAATGTTACCCTCGAAAGACTTATAGATGCACCTGTACCAATGAAAACGCCATTGTTTATTGCCCGTGAAGTGGCACTACTTCCACTAGCCGAAATTGTGCCTGTGGCCGTTAGAGTATAGCCGCCTAAATCTAAGGTTCCCCGGCTTAAAGTAAGGTTAGTAATTGTGCGAACTGTGTCTAAAACGGGCATATTGCCCGATGCCTGATTAATGGTTACATTATCAGATGTAGTGGGTACGCCGCTTGGTGTCCAGTTGGTGGAAGTGTTCCAAGCGGTGGAGGTTGTGCCTGTCCAAGTGTAGGCGGTGCCGAAGGCACAATTAACAATGAATAATTGACAATTGATAATTAAGAA
This sequence comes from Bacteroidota bacterium, assembly GCA_947475205.1. Taxonomy (GTDB): domain Bacteria; phylum Bacteroidota; class Bacteroidia; order JAIBAJ01; family JAIBAJ01; genus JAIBAJ01. The sequence goes on along the minus strand of CANJNG010000030.1, from coordinate 20,352 downwards.
TAGAAGGATTAGTTTTTTCATTGGAAATTAGACTTGGGATGTGAGAAGTGAGATTTGAGTCAATGTTGGCAGCAGCCGTTTTAAATTATTAACCGTCTAAGGATTTGTTTGAAAGTTTACGGGCGAACTCCAAGAATTATTCTTCTTTGCTCGAAGCGTGGCGTAGTAAGTGCCGTTGTGTCGGAATTTTCCGAGGTTGCATCGCTGTACTTGTCCTTCGTGGTAGAAGGAAGTTCCATCAGCGAAGCTACCTTCGCTTGTCCAATTGAAGGTTTTGTTTAATAAATCTGAACCGCCTTCGGTGGTTCCAAGTTTTACTTCAAGTTGGCTTATGCCGGCCGTATCAGGGTCGAGCACAGCAAATAACTGTGCTTGATTCCAATTAATGTTGTATATAACTGTGTCGTTATTATGTATTGTTACGCTGTCTGTATAAACACGGTTTAATCCGATGTCGAAACGCTGAATGGTTTGGGCTTGGGAATTGACAATGGATATTAATAGTAAAATAAAAGGCACGGCAGAACGTACAAGACTACATTGTGTTGTCATAAGTATAAAGTATTAAAGAGTAAGAAAAGAAAATGCAACCAGGCTAAAAGTTACCTTAACAAAGGCTGAAAAAGCTATTTGCAGCAATAAGGATTATGCAGGTCGCTTAAAAAGGGTACGCATATAGAGAAGAAGTGTGGTTTTCATTTTCTTGTATTAGTTTGTCTATGTGCGATAGATTCAGGTAGCTAATGTATAAGCTTTATTTGTTCAAAAACAACAATAATACAGCGTAGCTGTTTTTTTTGCAAAATCAATCAAAGTGGCTGAAAATCAAATAGAATAAATTTCCAACAAAAAGCAATTAATAACCCTTTGGGTCATTTTACACTATAGCTTATCCTAATATAAACAAAAAAGACGCCCCTTTCGGAACGGCCTTTCTGTTTAGCCAATGTGAATTGGGTTTAGCTTTGTGGTATGTAACAAAACAAAAAGAGCGAAGCAGCAATTGCTTCGCTCTTTCATTTAAAACCATATATTTTAACGGATAATCAATTTCTTGTTAAACAACTCGTCTTTTGTAGAACCTACCACTATATACATTCCTGCGGCAAGATTGTGTGAAGGGTCAACCGCTGTGTAAGTTCCGCCTTCGCCTCCGTCGTTCATCAATACTTTTGAGTAAGCTTGGCGGCCTAAGATGTCGTAAACAATTACTAAAATCTCACGTTCTTTTACGTTCGACATGTTGATTTTTACGGCTTTGTCTTTCGAGCTAGGGTTAGGATAAAGTTCACCTACAACTGTTTTTTCATTGAATTGGCTTCCAAATTCTTCATCAACCGATGTGGCAACTCCAATATCAATTGTGTAACCCAATTGTTGCAAAACCATTGCTTCTTCTTGGCTAAGAAACCGTACCGATTGACCCCGGCTAAGTCCTGGATTCATCAAAAATGGTTGGCCAGATGAGCGTGAATTGTCAAAGTGATCCATACTTGAACCGCCATAGGAAGATGGAGCATAAACCGGAGCAAAACCGCCATTGCTTAATTCAAATGTTATGCCGTTTGAGGTAAGTATAGATGCAGGGTTTACAACATTATTTACAATAAGTGGTGTGCCATCAGGTTTGCGTAACAATTGGTCGAAAGAACTAAATAAGGCAGCATTGGTTGTAGATTCTGATGTTCCGGTTGCTGCAATGTTGCTGCTAAAACCTAATAAGTGACAAATTTCGTGTAAGCAGACTGTATAGAAATCGTATTGGCTTCCGCTTGGTTCAGCAGGATAGTCATAAGAATAATTAATGTCGGGGTTAAAATTGAACTCAATTGTTCCATCTGGCTTCGAAACGTTAGGGTCTGTACCGGTAAGGATGTGTTTCATCACATGGCCTTGGTTGAATCCGTCAGCTACGGTATAAACCGGTCTTGAAACTGCAAACTGTCCGATGGTGTTACTTGGAATTGTGCTGTTCGAAACATCAATCAATATATCGGCACTTCCAGTGTTTCCAATCATTGTGGCAATGTAATTAAATGCAGCTTCAATGGTTTGTTTACGTTTTGCACCCAATGTTGCATCATCAAAACCTTTTCCGTTGCCACCCAAGTTGTCTTTAAATATAAGGTTGAAAGTTGGGCCTGATGCAGATTTAGCACCCGAACCACTTTTCACGCTCGTGCCTTTTCCCATCGAAATCATTTGCTGAACGCCGATAGAAGAAAATTCGCGAAAACTGGCTTCTACACCATGAGCGGTGTATAATTTAGCTACACCACCTTCATTAACTTCTCTGTAAAAATCGTGAGGATGATTGTGCGACTCATAACTTCCGTTTTGGGCTACACTTGAATTAGGAAAAATAAAGCCGATTGCGGCAGTTGCGATTGCAACTTTTCCTAAGTTTACGATGTTGTAATGTGTTTTCATTTTTTGGTCCTCCTTATAATTTGTTTTTGAAATGTTCAGGTTTTTAAGATTTGATTAATTGCCTTCCGATTTTCTTAATATTTCAACAAGGTTTCAAATAAAACGTAACATAATTTAGACAGATAGTTAAAATATTATGACGAATGATGAAAATGTTCGACAGAAAAATATAACAACGTAAAACAATAAAATCAAGTTAAATTTCAGCCAAATTACCTTTTCCTTCCCGTATAACTTCTATCGCAGAACCAGTGCAGTCAAGCACTGTAGAGGTTTCAATTCCGCCAAAACCTCCATCCACCACCATATCTACTAAGCCATTGTACTTTTCCCACATCAATTCAGGGTCTGTACTGTATTCAATAATATCTTCGTTTGTATGCACCGTTGACGACATAATTGGGTTGCCCAAGATACGCACAATTTCACGCGGAATATTATTGTCTGGAATCCTGATTCCCACCGTTCTTTTATTGGATTGAAAAATATCCGGCACGCTTGATTTCGCCGGAAGAATAAAGGTGTAGGCACCCGGAAGCACACGTTTCATAGTTTTGAAAACATGATTATCAACTCGTGCAAAGTCGGCCAAGTGACTTAAATCCTGGCATATAAAGGAGAAATTAGCTTTTTTAGCATTAATATTCTTGATTCTGCATATTCGTTCAATAGCTTTTGAATTGAAAATGTCGCAGGCAAAACCATAAACAGTATCAGTTGGGCAGATAATTACTCCACCCTTTTTCAAACAATCAACCACTAACTGAACGCTCTTTTCGTTCGGGTTTTCAGGATATATTTTCAGAATCATGAGAAACTTGGCCTATTAATTCAGTCAGCAAATTTATAGGTAAAATTTGCCCTTGTTCGGTTTATCTTCCTCCTTTATAAACATAGATTCACACATACATTATATAGACACAATTCGGTAAATGTCTAATTCCTGAAATTCTTAACAGAATATCAATCTTTATTCTGTTACCTTTTCCTAATTTCGCCACCCCCAAACGCAGGCCAATTATAAATTACCCTATTTCTATGTCTCTTTACACTATTTCGCCTATTGATGGCCGTTATTTCAAGCAAACTCAGGCTTTGTCAGGATATTTTTCTGAATTTGCATTGATGAAGTTTAGGGTTCGGGTAGAGGTTGAATATTTGATTGCGTTGTGCGATTTGCCCGAAACCGGATTACAAAAACTCTCAGCTAATCAGGAAAATGCCCTTCGCACTATTTGGAAAGGTTTTGTTGAAAGCGATGCCACAGAAATTAAAGAAACCGAAAAAACTACCAATCACGATGTAAAAGCGGTAGAATACTTTGTGAAAAGGAAATTAGATGAAATTGAGCTTAGCCAATTGAAAGAATTTGTGCATTTCGGACTCACATCACAAGATGTGAACAATACGGCTATTCCGCTTAGTTTAAAAGAAGCCGCTTACGAAGTTTATTTCCCGGCTTTAAATGGAATTATTGGAAGTTTGACAAAACTTTCCACTGACTGGGAACAAATTTCGATGTTGGCCAGAACCCATGGACAACCCGCATCACCAACCAAATTAGGCAAGGAAATAAAGGTTTTTGTTGAACGTTTAGAAATTCAGAAGAAGCAATTAGAAACTATTCCATATTCAGCGAAATTTGGTGGGGCTACCGGAAATTTCAATGCCCATTTAGCAGCTTTTCCCGAAATAAATTGGGTGGATTTTGCCAATGATTTTGTAGAAAACAGTCTTGGACTTAGCCGTTCTCAAACCACTACGCAAATTGAACATTACGACAATTTTGCGGCTTGGTGTCATGCTCAGTGCCGAATCAACACTATACTTATTGATCTCTGTCGTGATATTTGGACCTACGTTTCGATGGATTATTTCAAACAAAAAATTAAAGCCGGCGAAATCGGTTCTTCGGCGATGCCCCATAAGGTTAATCCCATTGATTTTGAAAATGCAGAAGGAAACTTAGGAATTGCAAATGCTATTTTTGAACATTTAGCCGCCAAGCTTCCCGTTAGTCGCCTGCAACGTGACTTAACAGATTCTACCGTATTGCGGAATATTGGCGTGCCGATAGCTCATAGCCTTATTGCCCTAAAATCAATTCAGCGGGGATTAGATAAACTTATTGTAAACGAATCGACTATTTCTGCCGATTTGGAAAACAATTGGGTAGTGATTGCAGAAGCAATTCAAACTGTACTTCGAAAAGAGGGTGTCGAAAACCCCTACGAGAAGTTAAAGGCTTTGAGTCGCACAAATAAAAAGTTAAGTCAGGCCGATTTTGCTGAGTTTATTGCTGCTTTGGAAATTTCAGATGCCTTGAAAGAAAGACTGAAAATGTTTACGCCACACAATTATACGGGAGTTTATTAGGCTTCTTCTACTTTAGAAGTATCGAAAAACTATAATTTCGCCGCCTTATGAAGAAAAACTTTGTTGAAGAACTGAAATGGCGTAGGCTATTGCACGATTTAATGCCCGGCACCGAAGAACATTTATTAAAGGAAACCACCTCGGGCTATATCGGTTTCGACCCAACTTCCGATTCCTTACATATCGGCAGTTTGGTGCAAATTACCCTTTTGCGACATTTTCAACTATGCGGACATAAACCCATTGCCTTGGTTGGCGGTGCTACCGGAATGATCGGCGACCCCAGCGGAAAATCGCAGGAAAGGAATTTGTTGAATGAGGAATTGCTTCGTCATAATCAGCTTTGCGTAAAAACACAATTAGAAAAGTTTATTGATTTCAGCAATGGAGCCGAGGTGGTGAATAATTATGATTGGTTTGCTCAAATGGGAGCTTTAGATTTTCTGCGAAACATTGGAAAGCATATCACCATTAGTTATATGATGGCTAAAGATAGCGTCAAAAATCGACTTGAAACCGGAGACGGACTTTCGTTTACCGAGTTTTCATACCAGTTATTGCAAGGCTACGATTTTTATTGGTTGTATGAAAACAAAGGCTGCAAACTCCAAATGGGCGGCAGCGACCAATGGGGGAATATTGTAACCGGTACTGAACTTATCCGCCGCAAAGCCGGAGGAGAGGCTTATGCACTCGTTAGTCCTTTGGTTACAAAATCGGATGGCGGCAAATTTGGGAAAACTGAAAAAGGCAACGTTTGGCTGGATAGAAAAAAGACTTCGCCCTATCAGTTTTTTCAGTTTTGGATAAATACTTCTGATGATGATGCAGCTCGTTATCTCCGCTTTTTCTCTTACCGGGGAAAGGAAGAGTTAGAAAGTCTGGAGGCCACACATAGGCAAGCTCCACACGAACGGCTATTGCAAAATCAATTAGCTAAAGACCTCACTACTTTGGTGCATTCTGCCGAAGATTACTCCTTTGCTTCCGAAGCCACAGAAATTCTTTTTGGCAAAGGCACAGCCGAACAATTAAACACTTTAAATGAAGAGCAACTCTTGAGTATTTTCGAGGGAGTTCCAACTTCGCATGTAGCAAAATCTGAGTTAGAAGTTGGTATCCATGCTTTAGAATTCTTAGCTGATAAAACCAATATTTTCCCATCGAGAGGCGAGGCAAAGAAAATGATTCAGAATAATGGATTGCTTGTAAACAAAGCCAAATGGACCGATATTGCCGCTCCTTTTACCTCTGATTTATTGTTAAAGGAGAAATTCCTTTTGGTTCAAAAAGGGAAAAAGAACTACCATTTAGTGGTTGTTGAATAGACCAAACTCTGCATTTGAAAACAGACTGAAATAAATATTTTTTCAAATTGAAATTTATTTACTTTTGCGACCCTTTTTAAATAACTAAATAAAAATGACCAATTACGAAACCGTTTTCATTTTAACTCCCGTTTTGTCTGAAGATCAGATGAAGGAAGCGGTAAGCAAGTTCGAGAAATTTCTGAAAGACAACAAAGCAAAGATTGTACATCAGGAAAATTGGGGACTGCGAAAGCTGGCTTACCCTATCCAAAAAAAATCCACAGGTTTTTACCACCTAATTCAGTTTCAAGCTGAATCAACGTTGGTAGCCGAACTTGAAGTAGTGTACAAACGCGATGAACGTTTGCTTCGCTTCCTCACTGTGAAATTAGATAAACACGCCGTTGCTTACAGCGAAAAACGCCGCAACAAAGCCAAAAATCCTCAACCTTCTAACGCTTAAATCTTAAAGAAATGGCCGAACAAGTACGCTATCTGACCCCACAATCTAACGAGGGTCAACGCAAAAAATATTGCCGCTTCAAAAAAGCCGGCATCAAATTCATTGACTACAAAGACGAGAAGTTTTTGTTGAAATTGGTAAACGAGCAAGGTAAATTGTTGCCTCGCCGCCTTACCGGAACTTCGTTGAAATATCAACGCAAGGTGGCTCAAGCCGTTAAACGTGCCCGTCACATCGCTCTTATGCCTTACGTAGCTGACCAATTAAAATAGGAGAACATCACAAAATGGAACTTATACTTAAACAAGATGTTACGAAACTCGGCTACAAAGACGATATCGTAAAAGTAAAAAACGGATACGGTTTAAATTACCTTATCCCACAGGGTTTTGCTCAATTGGCTACCGAATCTGCCAAAAAAGTACATGCTGAAAACATGAAGCAACGTGCTTTTAAATTGGAGAAAATCAAACAAGATGCTACCAAAGTTGCTGAAAAGCTAACTGGTGCTTCTTTGAAAATTGGTACTAAAGCTGGTGAAACCGGAAAAATATTTGGTTCAATCAACACTATTCAAATTGCTGATGCTATTAAATCGCAATATGGATTTGAAGTGGAACGTAAAAACATCAACATTCTTGCGGCTGATACTGTGAAAATGTTGGGTACTTACAAAGCAAATGTTCGTTTGCACAAAGAAATTTCTGTAGAAATTGAATTTGAAGTAGTAGCTGAATAAAATCACTACACTATTAAACAGCCTTCTTGAGTTTTCAAGAGGGCTGTTTTTGTTTTGGGGCGATGACAATTGTGGAATTTAGTGATACTCATTCTCCAAAGCCTGAACTGTTTATCATCATATCTGCATGAATCACCTACTTTAGCCCGTAATTTAATGATCCCGATTCCAATGCAAAACACCAACAAAACCTATCTGCGTTGCTTATTGTTTACTTTCTTAGTAATGGCTGGAATGATTTTTACAGGAAAGAAGGCCGCACCACTTGACGATAATTTTATTTATAAACTGGAATTGGCCGAAACACCTGCAATTGTAATTCAATTGATTGCACCTGAAAATAGCATTGATTTAGGCTGGCTCAAAATCAACACGCTGATTGACTATTTGTTTCTTGTGGCCTACTCGTCCGTTTTCTTTTTCTCTACAAAATGGTTGTTGGAAAATTTTAATTTTAGCGGACGATTGCTTTTGCTGCCCTTTATTTGGTTTCTTCCGGCAATTTTTGATGCGATTGAAAACCTGTATATCCTTTCTTTTTGCGGAGGAGATTTTCGAGAAAGCAGCTTTTCCATATACTATACCGTAGTTCGCATCAAATGGGCAATGGTTCCGTTTGGAATAATTTCAGGATTTTCGCCATTGTTTATTAAGGCTTATGCCTATTTGCGGAAGTAGCAGTATTTCTCCCCAAACTCCTTTCCTATAATTAAGGGCATTTTCTCACCTTTGCCTTTATCTATGCGGATACGGATTATCATTTTTGTTTGGGGGATATTGCTATCGCTACCCGTTTTTTCGCAGACGCATAAACTCCGAATAATTCAAGCCGATTCGCTACTTACACCCAAACAATTTTCGGCCTTAACTGATACTTCCACCCAACATAAATCGGCAAAAGCTGCTCAGGCTAAACTGAAAACGCTCATCACCACCCTGCACGGTAAGGCATATCTATCTGCCACAATAGATAGCATTTGGGGCGATTCAACTTATACTTCTGCCCTGCTCCGAACTGGGAAGCCCTATAAATGGGCGTTTCTATCGAACGGTAATGTGGACGATGGCTGGTTAGGCAAAACCGGATTCAGGGAGCGGGTGTATAAAAACCGTCCGTTTGATTTCAGGGAGGTGCAGCGGGTGGAAGATGCTATTATTCAACAAGCAGAAAATAACGGTTATCCTTTTGCCGCTATTCGCTTAGATAGTTTGCTGGCTGTGAATGGGACGTTATCCGCTTCACTAATGATTGACCTCAATCAGCTTTACACCATAGATAGCCTCTCGATTCGGGGAAAATCAAAAATAAAGGTGGGATATATGAAAAACTATCTGGGCATTAAGCCCGGAAACCTCTACGATGAAAGCCGCATAAACCGCATAAGCACCCGCATTCGTGAGCTTCCGTTTGCTAAAGAATATGCTCCGGCGTTGGCTAAGTTCTATGAAAAAAATGCGGTGATTGTTTTGTTTTTGGAAGAGAAGAAAGCATCGCAGTTCGATGGGATTTTAGGAATATTGCCTGATAACAACAAACCCGGAAAGGTGCTGCTTACGGGGGAATTAAATCTCAGACTTCAAAACGCATTTGGCCGGGGTGAATTGATTGACCTTCGCTGGCGAAAGCTTCAGGTGCAGACTCAGGATTTGAAAGTGAATTTAGCCTATCCTTACCTGTTTGCTTCTCCATTCGGAGTGGAATACAAACTGGACTTATATAAACGCGACACCACTTTTTTGAATGTAAACAACCATTTAGCTATTCAGTATATGTTGGCCGGTGGAAATTTTTACAAAGTCTATATCGAGAATCGAAGCTCGTCTTTGCTTAGCACCAAAGGTTTAGAAAACATAACCAAACTTCCCGAAAATGCCGACACCAAACTCATTTTGTATGGCATGGGCGTGAAATTCGACAAGGTTGATTATCGCCTGAATCCCCGAAAAGGGTTTAAAATTGCCTTTAATGGTGGTGCAGGAAATAAGAATATCAAGAAAAATTCAGCCCTTAAACCCGAACTGTATGATAGCTTGCTACTTAAATCGCTACAAATAAACACTGATATCAATCTGGAGTATTACATTCCGCTGGGGAATCGCCACGTTATAAAAACCAGGATGCAAGGGGCAACAATGTATAACAAGCAATTGTTTCAAAACGAATTGTACCGCATTGGCGGTCTTAAAACGCTTCGAGGGTTTGACGAAGAAAGCATTTTTGTTTCCTCTTACGGAATCGGCACATTAGAATATCGGTTTTTGCTCGAAACCAATTCGTTTTTCTATGGTTTTATTGATGCAGCCTGGTGGGAACGTAAAATTCCGGGGCGATACCTACGCGATACACCTTACGGTTTCGGGGCAGGTATAAGTTTTGAAACCCGTTTAGGGATTTTCACACTTAACTATGCTTTAGGTAGCCAGTTTGGAAAGTTAGCTCAGTTTAGGGCAGCTAAGATTCACTTCGGCATAGTAAGTATGTTTTAAGAATTTTTTACCTGCTATATTTGCCCCTCCCTTTTTAGCTGGAAAATAATTCTCCAAAACAGGAAGTACAAGCCCTCAGATTGATAATCAAACTTAAAGTAAAACCCGGCAGTAAAGTAGAGTCTATTCAAAAAGGAGTCGATGGGGAGTTTGATGTTAAAATTAAAGCATCGCCGGTAGATGGGAAAGCCAACGAATATCTATTGAATTTTTTAACCGAACAATGGAATATGCCCAAAAGCACCTTAACACTCAAAAGCGGACATACTTCCAAGATTAAATATATTGAAATATTGGACGAAAAGGCCATATCTGTTTTTCAACAATTGAATTCTTAATCCAATGAAAACCCTCGTAGCCGCGACACACAATCCCAATAAAATTAAGGAATTTCTAAGTTTACTCCCCGATGGCATTGAAGTAATCCCTGCTTCACAGTTCAACGTACCCGAGCCCGACGAAACTGAACTTACGTTGGAAGGCAACTCAAATCTAAAAGCCGAGTTTGTGTTTTCGCATACCTGTTTACCCTCCGTGGCTGATGATACCGGATTAGAAGTAGAAGCTCTGAATGGCGAGCCGGGTGTTTTCTCGGCACGTTATGCCGGAGAACCGGCAAACAATCAAAACAACATTGCCAAATTGCTAAGCACTCTTGCCGATAAGCCTAACCGTAAAGCTCGCTTCCGAACAATTATTACCTATAAAACCGAAGCAAAAACCCATCAATTTGAAGGGATAGTAAATGGTGAAATTGCATTGATTCCCGCAGGAACAAACGGTTTTGGTTATGACTCCGTTTTTATTCCAGAAGACAGTTCAAAAACCTTTGCCGAAATGGATTTAACGGAGAAGAATCAGTTTAGCCACAGGGCAAGGGCTATGAAGAAATTTTTAGAATTCATAAAAGCAAATCCTTGATTGGTATAAAAGAAGTTCCAAATAGAAATAACCCACTATGCGTTTCATTTTTGTAATTCTTTTCGGGTTCCTTCTCTTTTGGGCTATTTCTCCATCACCTTTCCCTTTCGGAAACCAAGACCCCTATCTGTTTTGGGCGGTAAATAAATCCTGTGGCGGATGCTTGAATAATGATTTATTAGCCGCCCAACCCGATGGCTTTCCCTTATTCACTGCCTTATTTCAATTCTTTCCAATAGCTTGGTTTCCTCCACTATCGCATTTGCTTTGCCTGGGAGGATGTTGCGTTTATGCCTATTCACTGCTTTCTTTTCTTGGTTTCAAGAAAGATGAAAACGACAAATCTGTTTACTTCTCTAACCTTCCAAATATTGCTCTAATACTTCTACTTCATTCGGGCTTGCTATGGGGCTTCTTTTGTAAAAAGTTCCTTGGAACCGACCTAAATTGGCTTTGGCATCACGGCCTTGCCGAACAGGGTTTACTTTTTGGTTATCTGCAACCCAGCGTTTCCGGGGTGTTTCTGTTGTTAGGCTTGGCTTTTCTGTATCAGGAAAGAATCACTGCATTCATATTGGCTATAACTTTAGCCGGAGCTTTTCATGCCAACTATATTGTTTTAGGGGCCATGATTTTTCTGGCATTTATCTTTTTCAAACCCAGATTGGCCCTTCAACATATATTATGGTTTGTACTCCCTGCTATCGCTTGGGGAATTTACGGTTGGTATAGCTTAGAAAACTTCACCCCAAATTCACTCGAATTTATTACCGCTTCCCGTTATTTCATTCAAAACAATCCCCATCTCGACCCGCTCAATTGGTTAAATGCTTCTTCTCTTTTTCAATTGCTTATAATGGTTTCGGGGATTTGGACTATTCGCCAAACCGATTTCGGCAAATTCCTCTTCCTACTCTTTTCACTAGGAGTTTTGCTGTCAGTCGCAGCATTGTTGAGCCAAAATGTATTTCTTGTTAATCTTTCGCCCTGGAGATTGAGTGTTGTGCTTATGCCTTTAAGTTTGATATTATTGGTAAATAGAATTTCTCAACCCCAATTTTCCACTTTTCTGTTTTCATTAGGAATTGTGATGCTTGCCTCCGCCATGTTTTTCAAATTCTTTGGCAATTCATCGTCCGACTATCTGCTGAAATGGAGAATTGGGACAGCCATTCTTGTCCTTAAAGCTGGAATTGTCCTCTATTTTAAACCTCAAAAACATCTTCCTTCATTGCTCATCTTAGGCATCTTAATGGGCGGAGTTATCCAATATTGTTTTGAAAAACTCCACATTGCCAACCTCCCCGAAGCTCAGGCCGAAGCTTATATCGAAACATTACCCAATACTAACAGCTTGTATTTAGTCCCTCCCGACATTCGGTGCTTTACACTCAAAACCCTTGCTCCGGCTTATTTGGGCAATACGGTTTACTTCTCGCCACAATTGCCATTATGGAAAAAACATCAGGAATTCGAGAAAGCATTCTTTAAGAATCCTGCTCAATTTCCCATTTCGTTTATTAAGTCTGAAAAGATTACACACTTACTTTGCAGCAGACAACTTATGCTGCCATCCTCCGTTTGGACTTTGGATATTCAGCTTGGACAAATGAACCTTTATAAACGTAATGATTAACCGCCAATATTTTCATTTACTCGCTGCCTTCTTCCGGCGGGAGTGGTTAGTGAGGTACGGAAGTGGCGGTCTTGGATTATTGATTTTACTAGCAAACCCGGCGGCTTTTATTGGTTTAAAATGGCTTTCGCAAAGCACGGGTTGGACTATAATGCAATTCTCCCATTTTTTGTTTGGGCTTATGTGGTGGCTATTGCTTTCGTCCACTGTTGCAAATGCGGCGGCAGTGGCATCTTCCTACTCAGCCTTGGTTCGCAAAGCAGCTTTCCCCCGAAGTATTTTGGTTCTGCTTCCCATTTTATTGGCCCTAACCGATTTCCTGCTGGGGTTGATTCTTTATTCAGTTTCCTTACTCTTTTCTAAACTCCCTATATCAGATGTTCTATTTATTCCCTTAATACTAATGACCCTTTTGCCATTTCTAGTAGGGATTTCGGGATTACTGATAACCTTGATTTTCCGTTTTCGGAAATTCCGTTATGCCATTCCGATGGTCATTTTAGTGGCCTTTATCACTACGCCATTCTTCTTTGAGCAGGATTTCACACATATCAATTTATTGCAAGGACTTAACCCGTTCTATTTCGCCCTCAGGTTTGCCAGCCAAACTTATTCGATTTCCTACTTAGCTTTAGCCTTCTTAATGGGTTTATTTTATTTTATTTCAGGAATTGCCTTATTCCGGAAAGCCGCCGGGACATTGGCTGATTTTTGAGAGGGACTTTTTCTATTCCTCAAAAAACAAACCTACTGTGCTGAAGTCCCGTTTAGTAAACGAAGGTTATTCAGCAATACTCCGGGTCGCTCGAAAGTCATATCGGCATTGCCAAAGCGTTTGTGAATAACATTGCGGCGGGTTTGTGCATAAAAGAAAACATAAGGTTGTTCATCATATATAATGGATTGCAATCTCTTTACCATAGGGATACGCTTTTCTTTATCCAAGGTATATTTGAGTTCATCAATCAGGGCGTCGCTGTCTGCATTACCAAACCCTGGGTAATTGCTACCCTTTGTAGCCCAAGAATTGGTGCTCCAAAGTTGTTCGAAATCTTCAGGTACTGAACTCCCTCCCCAAGAAGCAAGCATAATGTCGAAGTTATGATTCTTGGCATTGTCATAATGCACGCCAACATCATTAGGTTTCAAATTTGCTTTCACTCCTGCCTTATACATGGCTTCTGCTATCATACTTGCAGCATCTTTCCATACTACTTGAGTTGTCATATAGCCTAAATCAAATTCCATTTTCAGTTTTTCGCCATCCACCACTTTGTCACGAATATTGTCGCCATCAGTATCTTTCCATCCTGCTTCGTCTAAAAGCTTTTTTGCGGCTTCTACATCAAAAGGGATTAACTTCAAATCAGTATTATACTCTTCTTTAATAGGCGACACGGGTCCAACTATGCGGGTGTTTTTACCGAAATTAGTAACCGTGTTTATGTCCTCCACCGGGGTTAGCATGGCTAAAGCCCTACGCACCATTTTGTCAGTTAATAGTTTTTTGTGCTTTACTCCGTCTGGCCGGGTGTTAAAGGCCATATAAGTGTAATTGTAGGTATCAGTAAATTTAGAATGGTAATTGCAGTTGAATTTGGGGTCTTTTTGAAGAGTAACCATAGTAGAAACAGCCAAATAGGTACCCACATCCAAAGCCTGGGTTTTGAATTCAAGAATTTGACTATTGGCATCAGTGTTCACCTTGAAAATAATTTTTTCAGGGTATGCTCGTTCATAATCTGATGGTGATTTTAATTTTGAAGTCCAATGATTTGGCTTACGTACTAAAGTCATAGTTTGTTGTGGTTTCCAATCTGCCCATTTATATGCTCCTAATCCTACAAGATTTTCTACGTTACGACTGTATTTTGAATTATTGAACTCACTTGCCCAAGCATTTAAGTCTTTTGCTTTGTCGGCATTAAACTTTTTGTCGTCAAATTGAGCGAAGGTATACTTGGCCAAAGTGTTGTTTGGATCAAAGTATTTACGTTGCATTACAGGATAATCGGTCAGAAAAATGATATTTTGAATGTATCGCTTTTTCATAACCATAGTAAACTTCCTTGGGTTTTTGGCATCAACTACGATATCCTTTAAATTATCTAAATAGGGTTTAGCGTGGGGGTTGTTGGTAAGGGGACACTTAACAGCTTTGAAAGTGAAAATTATGTCCTCCATGGCCATTTGTGATCCATCATCCCAGGTGGGTTCATCCATCAACTCATAAGTAAAGCTAAGCTCATCGGCTGATACTTCCGGTTTACCTTTTACAATTCCCGGCCTTACATCTAATTCCTTTTCAGCTGAGGCATAAACAAAACATTGTGTATAGTGATTGATATAGGTTCTTCCTTCTTGGTTACCATTCGTAGGGTGCATATCATCAGGTTCGCCAATTAAATGAACCACCACAGTGTTTTCCTTCTTCCATTCAGGTAAAAATGTCTCAGCATCAGGGTTCTTAACAAATTTATTTTCAGCCGTAACATGAATGGTTTTGGTTTCAGGTTCACAGCTTTGTGATCCACTTTTTCCACCTCCACAAGAGGATAAGGCTATAAGAATTGAAAAGGCTGTTCCGTTTAAAATCGGAATGGATAAATGAGCTTTTTGCATTGAAGTTTTAATTGGGGTTGCAAATGTATAGGAATTGAATATTGCTAAAAGCAATAATGTTGGTAATTTCGGCCTTTCAAACCATTAACTCATTGTCAGAATCTCCAAAATTAACTAACCGAATCGAAGTACCTATCCGCTTTCACGAAGTGGATGCAATGAACATAGTGTGGCATGGGCATTATTACAAATATTTTGAACTCGGACGAGAGGCTTTAGCCAATGAGTATGGTCTTAATTACCTGAATGTATACGAGCAAGGTTTTATGACTCCGATTGTGAAATCAAGCTGCGAATACAAAAAATCGCTCACTTATGGTGATGTTGCCGTAATTGAAACTACTTGGATTTTTAATGCAGCGGCCAAAATAATTTTCCATTATACTATTTATCGCAAGTCCGACAATCGTATATGTGCATCAGGCGAAACCATACAAGTTTTTACGGATACCAAAGGAAAACTGCAATTGATAGCTCCACCATTTTTTGAAGAATGGAAGAACAAGTTGTTTGAGTAACTCTTCTAATTTGTGAAATCATAAGGTCATTTCAGCCTACTTTTGCCTCGTGTTTTCGGATATTCTCTCACAGCTTTCATTAGAATTTAGGCTCGAAGCTCGAAACAAATATGCTTTATACTCCATTTTGCTTTATGTTTCTGGAACTGTTTTCATCAGTTATCTTTCATTCCGCGGATCGCTTAATCCAGCCACATGGAATGCCTTATTCTGGATAATTTTGCTTTACGCCTCAATTCAGGCAGCTTCAAAATCTTTCCTCGGGCAAAGTCGTGGCAACTTCATTTATCAGTATTCGCTTATTTCCCCGCAAGACCTTATCATAGCAAAAATAGCCTATAATATGGGTTTGATGCTAGTAGTAGCATTTTCAGGACTTTTGTTTTTTAGCCTGTTTCTAGGTAATCCTGTGCAAGATTTCCCACTTTATTGTATCGCCGTTTTGCTTGGCAGCATAGGGTTCGCAGGAATTCTAAGTTTAGTTTCCGCCATTGCCTCGCGTTCGAACTCAAATTTCAGTTTGATGTCGGTGCTAAGTTTCCCTTTATTACTGCCACTTTTATTGGCTGCCATAAAACTGTCTAAAAATGCAATGGATGGATTGGATTGGTCGGTAAGCACTTCCTTAATTATTATGCTCGCCGCCCTAAATGCCATAGTATTGGTATTGGCTTATTTGCTTTTTCCGTACCTTTGGCGGGAATAGATTTTGACAATAGATTTTAGATTTCAGACATAAGATTTACCCTTTTTAATTGAGCTTCATCTCCAACATTCGCCTCATTTCAAAACCTGCCGACAAAACAATATTTGGCTTGGTCTGGTGGAAATGGCTTTCCATAATATTGCTAGTTTATAGTGTTGTAGCCGGTTTCCTTATGAAGGTGCCTGCCTTACCAATCTTACATGAGACTATTCGCAATCTGTATTTCCATGTAACAATGTGGTTTAGCATGATGATTCTGCTAACAGTTTCATTGGTTTACAGTATTTTGTATCTGATGAATTTCAACCTTCGTAATGATACCTATGCTAACGAAGCTGCCAATGTGGGTCTACTTTTTGGCACTTTAGGTCTGATAACAGGTAGCCTTTGGGCGAAGTTTACATGGGGTGCATTTTGGCTGAACGATGCTAAGCTTAATGGGGCCGCTATCGGAATGTTGGTATATTTAGCTTATGCTGTTCTTAGAAATTCTATGGATGAAGAACAAAAGCGAGCCCGGATTTCAGCAGTTTACAACATTATTGCTTATGCCATGTTTATGGTTTTCATTATGGTCATGCCTCGTCTAGTTGATAGTCTACATCCTGGAAATGGTGGTAATCCCGGATTCGGGAAGTACGACCTGAATAGCGACATGCGTTTAGTGTTCTACCCTTCAATTATAGGATTCACCCTTTTAGGAGTTTGGATGATGCAGCTTTTGGCCAGAATTCGTTTCCTGAAACAAAAACAGTTAATTAAAAATTTTAGATGAATAAACAGTTACAAGTTTCAAGCCTGCCCTTTGCGAAGCGGAAGGGATTTATGTTCAAAGTTCAAGGTTTAAAGTTGGAAATTCTTGGAATTTTCTTTTTTCTTTTTTCTTGCTTCGCTTCTTTTGCCGATACCATCACAAAAGTGGACACAGTGAAATATGGGGAAGATAGTTTAGTAATTGAAAAAAGCGTTTCGATTGTGGATACGCTTAGCATGGGGAACGACAAAGTAGAAATGGCTGATGCTCTTCGTAGCAACGGGAAGATTTATATAGTAGTGCTTGTATTGCTAATCGTATTGTTAGGTGTTTTGGTTTTCCTGATTAACATTGACAGAAGAATCAAGAAACTAGAAGAAACAAAAGAATAAAATGAAAAAGACTCATATTTTAGGGATTGCCCTTATAGCCATTGCTATTGCAGCAATTTTAAGCACAGTTGCCGACAGCAGCACATATTCAGATTTTGCTGATGCAGCCAATAACGTTGGAAAAGAATTTCACGTAGTAGGGAAATTAGAAAAGGACAAACCTTTTGAGTACAACCCTCAGGCCAATGCTAATTTGTTTGGCTTTTACATGAAAGATAACAAAGGCGTTGAGCGTAAAGTGTTATTCAATGGCTCTAAACCTCAAGATTTCGAAAAATCGGAACAAATAGTAGTGGTAGGCAAAGTAACTGAAAAGGGATATTTCGCCTGTTCTAAAATTCTGATGAAATGTCCAAGCAAATATAACGATCCGAATAGTCAGGAGATGAAGGAATTCAATGGGGTGAAGAGTTGATAGAACTACTTTTTGGATTTTAGCTTTTTGACGCTGGAATTTTAACCATAGTAGGAAATATGCATGTATGGAATATACCTTATTGAAATAAGGTTAAATACCTCTTTAGATTGAGAATTGCTACTAAGTTTAATACACTTCCCAACAAACTATACAACTCATAATTCTGTAATCAAAAATCTTACTACAAGTTTACACAGTTTCCTTTCGTGAATAATAGCTACGACATTGTAATAATTGGAGCTGGTCCTGCCGGATGTGCTGCTGCACTTACTTTAAGAGAGAGTGGTTTAACAGTTGCCATAATAGACAAGGAAAAGTTTCCGAGAGATAAAGTTTGTGGTGATGCTATTCCCGGTCCTGCATTTAAGGTAATGCATAAAATCAATCCATTATGGGCTGATGAAATGAAAGAGTTTACACTAGCCCATAAAATTAAAACTGGCCAGGTAACTGCACCAAATGGTAAAACAATGAAATTGGATTGGGTTACATTTTCATATAATAGCAAGCGAATTGACTTTGATAATTACCTGTTCAATTTAGTAAAAACTGAAACATCTGCAACTATAATTGAAAGCAAAAGATTAAAAGATATTTCTATAGACAAGAACCATGTTACCTGTCAGTTTACAGATAACTCGGCCATTCAAGCCTCAATTGTGATTGCCTGTGATGGGGCCAACTCCGTTGTAAGAAGAAAATTTTCGGAAGAAGTTACGAATAAAGACAATATTTGCACTGCCGTTAGAGCCTATTACAAAGATGTGGAGGGTATTCAGCCGGGAGTAAACGAATTTCATTTTTTTACTGATTTAGCTCCCGGATATTTTTGGATTTTCCCCTTAGAAAACGGTTGGGTAAATATTGGTTTTGGAATTTTACAAAAGAAATCAGACAATACTAAAAAGCCGATAAACCTTCGTAATGCTTTACATCAAATAGTAAATCAAATGCCAAGCATTTCGCCACGGTTTAAAAATGCTACGCTGATGCAGGAGGTAAAAGGATTCGGTTTGCCTTTAGGTGTTAATCAAAATTCCGTTTCAGGAAGCAGATTTATGCTTTGCGGTGATGCAGCTTCATTGATAGACCCACTTCAAGGTCATGGCATCGACCATGCAATGACTAGCGGACATCTTGCGGGCATTCAAGCCATAAAATGTTTTGAGGCCGACAAATTCGATGCATCCTTTATTAAGCAATACGACCAAGCTTTATATGCAAAAATTGGTAAGGAATTATCCAGAAATACATTTTTTCTACGCATTGGCTCGCTATTTCCATGGCTATTAAACATAGCTGTAACGATTGGCCAAAACCAAAGATTGATTGAAAGGATAGTTCGGTTTTTGAAGATATAATTCGCCTTATCGCTAAAACTATCTCACTAATCTAAAACCGAGATTACTGATATGATGATCGTGCGAATTCACATTGCGGGCATGCGATTCGCACCGCTGGGGTTCGCTTCGCCAAGAGCCACCTCTTACTAAGCGATACATACTTTTCCTTTTATTCACGGGATTTTCGGCTGCACTGTGTTTGTAGAAATTCCCCTTATACCAATCCTGACAAAGCTCCCACACATTTCCGCTCATATCGTAAATGCCGAGTTCGTTTGGTTTCTTTTGTCCTATGGGGTGAGTCACCATACCCGAATTGGGTGCATACCATGACACTTCATCAAGGTTATCACTTCCGCAATACTTGTAGCCTTTGGATTGGCTTCCGCCTGTTGCGGCATATTCCCATTCGGCTTCGGTGGGTAAGCGGTAATTTAATCCGGTTAAAGTATTTAATTTCTTTATAAATGAATCTATTTCAAAAGGCTTGACATCATATACAGGACAGTTCAGACATTGAGTATTGGTAACAGGATTTCGCCCCATTACCTGTTTCCATAATGCCTGAGTTACTTCATATTTTCCAATATAATAGGAATTAAGTTTTACTGGATGAACGGGTTTTTCATCACGTTTCCCAATATTGCTTCCCATATTAAAGCTATTGCCTTGTATCCAAATCATAACTGTATCGGGAAGTTGGGCAATGGAGCAGTTATAGGTTAAGACAATGAAGATGGTGATAGCAGATTTCAATGTTTTTGAGAATTAAACAACAAATTAACGAATCAAAGGCATTACTGACCAACCAAAATAAACCTACTTCTCGGTTTGGGCAATATAATTCTCGATGCATTGCCACATTCCTGCTGAATTATTTTATAGGCATATCCCACATTGGCTTTGGCTATTCCTTTAGGTTTCTTCATTGACAGATAAGGTTTAAAGAAGTTTTCCCAATGGTTAATAAATGCTATTTTAGGTTGGATGTAATGAAGTGTTCTAACCACATAATCTATTCGCGATTTACTGCTAGGAATAGCATTAAAGCAAATATCTACAGCCTTTTCTGTTAAAAGCATTTTGGGGAATAGCCCCACAGAATCTTTGCAAGAAGTAGATTGAGCAAAGATTCGGCAAACAGGCTTGTTCGCTTGCATAAAATCAATCAAAAAGGTGAGGGGTTTTCCCATTTTCCACTCTTTTGCTTTAGTCGGCAATTGTTTTAAGTGGTTTG
>CANJNG010000029.1 GCA_947475205.1 Bacteroidota bacterium | reverse complement strand
TAATTGTGGACTAAGCCGTAACCGAATCGAGTTTAAGCCTACTATTGCCCATTCAATAGAATCCCAATCACCCTTTAACCTTTTATAAAAAGGAATATCAACAATCAATTAAGCGGGCGTACCTCTCTGAGTTACGTCCGCTTTTTTTTATCCAAATAACAAAACCCCCGATAGCCGAAAAGGGGAAATAGAGTAGGCAACCAAAAATCAAACAAAATGACAAAAACATTACTCATCTCTGCCATGGCTTTCGCTATGAATGCCTCGGCAATCAAGGGCCAATTGCTAACCAATCACACTAACGCTAAACCCGCACATTTGTGGGAGGTGAAAAATGGCAACATCCATACCGCTATCCTAACCAAGGCTGCTGCATCTTTCAACGTAGCTCAAACCGAAACTATTCTTCAAGAAAACGATAGCATTTACCATTGGCAATGGGATACCTTAAGCACTAACCCGCTGAACATAGGTTGGGGGCTAATTTCTAAAGATGCAGATTTAGTGTATGATGCAAATTCAAACCTCTTGAGTTCGTCAGTCTACTCTTGGATTAGTGGCACTTGGTCACACAGTGGCGAGCTTACCTACACTTATGATGCAAACAATAATCGACTTACTGAGGTTTTTCAATATTGGAATGGATTGGCTTGGACAAATAGCTACATAAATACAAAAACCTATGATGCTTCTAACAACATTATAACCCACTTAAACCAAGACTGGAATGGCTCAGCTTGGGATGATAACTTTAAATCTGCTTTTACCTATGATGTGAATAATAACCAACTCACCGAATTATTCCAAACCTGGACAGGCACAGCTTGGGAAGATACTTATTATGATGTTTACACTTATGATGCAAACCATAACCAACTTACTGGTGTGAGCCAAGAATGGAACGGAACGGCATTAGTAAATTCATATCAATTTTCATATACATACAATGCCGCCAATTTCCCGCTAACACTTATTTACCAAACTTGGAGTGGAACCGCTTGGGGAAATTATATGCAATCAACCGTTACTTACAACGGCTCTAATACCCAAGGTTCTTACATCTCAGAAAGTTGGGACGGAACTGCTTGGGGCAATAGTGGCCTAGGTACTTTCACCTTCGATGCCAACGGCAATCAAACAAGTCAATCTTCGCAAAACTGGGATGGCACAAACTATGTAAATTCAAATCAAGAATATGATTCGTTTGATGTTAATAATTTCACAATAGGCCACTCTAGCCAAAGCTATAACAATGCCGGAACTGCTGTAGAATATGGCGATAGCACTCATTATTACTTCCATACACTTGTGGGTGTGAATGCTCTATCGGCTGAGGCTGTTGGTTTATTTCCCAACCCCACCACCGGCCAATTCACCCTCGAACTCCCCACCACCGCCACTTACCAAGTAGAGGTGTTCAACACCCTAGGCCAAGTGGTGTATACTTCCTCTGTTTCCAATGCCACCCAGCATACTATTCATATAGGTAATGCTCCTGTGGGAGTTTATAATGTAAGGGTGAGGAATGAGAAGAGTAGTGTGAATCAAATAGT
Organism: Bacteroidota bacterium; assembly: GCA_947475205.1. Lineage (GTDB taxonomy): Bacteria > Bacteroidota > Bacteroidia > JAIBAJ01 > JAIBAJ01 > JAIBAJ01. The sequence goes on along the minus strand of CANJNG010000029.1, from coordinate 32,649 downwards.
AATTATCAATTAAATAAATCCTCGGCTGAGCGTAGCGTCCTCGCTACGCTCAGTATCCGAGGCCTTTGGCCATTATCAACAAAAACAAAAATCAACTAACAATGAAACAATCCATACTCCTTCTTGCAAACCTAAGCTTGGTTTGCAGCATTTCCTTAGCCCAAGTAAACTCAGACCACTCCAATTATCCCAAACCTTTAAGAGGGAAACAAACAAGCACCCGCTTCCCCCTTCCCACCTTCGCTGTTTCCGCCACCGTGTGCCAAATGGACAGTTCAATTTCTACCCAAGGCCGAAAAGTATATTATACCTATAATGCTAATGGGCAACTATCAGAAACCGCTATATATTTCTTCAACTCAACTGCCGGTACCTACACGTTTTTTGCAACCTCTACCATAACGTACGATGCAAATGGCAAACCCACTATGGTTACCTATACTGATGTCGATAATAACATTACCGGCCAAACATTAAACACTTATGATGCTAATGGCAATCAAACAGAATCTATAGAGCTACAAGACTTTGGGGGCGGCCTCGAACAATCTTGGCGGACAGAAACTACATACAATGCAGCAAACCAAATACTCACCCAAACTCATTTTGTAATCCCCAATGGTGGTAATGATTTCGACACCCGCGATGAATATACTTATGATAGCTTGGGGCAAATCATCGTTGAAATTCATTACTCTTCCTCCTATGGCGACGACTGGGATTTAGGCGATAAACAGGATTACACCTACGATAGTATCGGTCAAAAGCTAACAGCCATCCATAGCGATCTTGATTTATACGGTGGTACGGGTCTATGGGAAATCGTTAACTACGGCTATGCTAAAAGCAATTTTGTGTATGATACCAATGGATACCTAATTACCGATAACAAAGAATGGTGGAACGATTCCACTTGGGTAAGCGACAACTGTCCAGACTCATACATCAATAATGCTAACGGTAAACTATTAGAAAAAATAATTACATTCTCTGATGGAATCACTTGCGATACTATTTCCCGAATCGTATACACCTATGATGCAAACGATAGTCTCCTTACCCAAAATTATCAAAAATGGGACACAAATTCCTCAGCATGGATAAACCAAGGCGATGAATTTATTTATAGCTATAACCAAAATGGAAATACAACTTACTATGCAGATAATTACTATTTAAATGGTGTGCTTTCAACTTCTAATAGTCATAGCGAAAGCTATTATTATACTTGTGGTACTGTAGGCATCAACCCTGCCGCAACACCTAATATATCATTATACCCCAACCCCTCCACCGGCCAATTCACCCTCGAGCTTCCTACTACCGGCACCTACCAAGTAGAGGTATTCAATACCCTAGGTCAAGTGGTGTATAGTTCCTCTGTTACCAATGCCACCAAGCATACTATTCATATAGGTAATGCTTTCGTGGGTGTTTATAATGTAAGAGTGAGGAATGAGAAGAGTAGTATGAATCAAATAGTAATTATGAATTAAATAAATCCTCGGCTGAGCGTAGCTTCCTCGCTACGCTCAGCCGAGGATTAATAAAACCAAACCAAATCAATAAATCAAAAACAAAATGAACAAACAAATCATCCTCCTCTCTCTTTCCCTTGTCAGCTTTACATTATCTATAGTAAGTTGCAATGCCCAAACCACCAAACTTTCCGAAAAGGCCATGTTTAAAGATACCGTATTCGTGTCAGACCCTGCCAACCCGGATAACATGATGCAAAAAGCAGTAGAAAAGGAAGGCTATGTGTGTATGCTGGGCAAATACAAAAACCACGACAAAGTTTCTATCACAGACCTTAAAGCGGGCATTATGCTAAGCCCGGTGGCAAAGAATGTTAAGATAAATTCCTTTAACATTGGGATATATCAAGGCGGGAACAATTATGCCACCTATAGCGAATCCAACAAGCTAAATGACGAACAAGCAAACCTTTTGGCCAAGCTGAAAACGGGCGACAAATTTGCTATTATGAATATTGACGCTACGCTCAACGACAAAAACGTAGAAGGTAGCCGCATGGAGTTAATTGTAAAATAAACTACTTTCAAGAACCTAAAGATAACTGGTAATAAAACACCTATTTTATCATCCTTCCCACCACCGCCACTTACCAAGTAGAGGTGTTCAACACCCTAGGCCAAGTGGTGTATACTTCCACCGTTACCAATGCCACCAAGCATACTATTAATATAGGTAATGCTCCGGTGGGAGTTTATAATGTTAGGGTGAGGAATGAGAAGAGTAGTGTGAGTAGGGTAATAATTAGAGAATAAACCCTTGCAGGCTACCCTTTATAACAAATCAAGTATTTTTCCCTTCATCAAAATTTTCCTTATTTTCGGCCTCTTAAACCTTAAACCCATTTTCCGAAAATGAAAAAACTTCTCTATCTATCGGCTTCTATAGCATTAACTTTTCAATTGGCATCCTGCGGCGGCGGAACCAAAAACGACGATGCTGTATTAAAAGAAATTCAAGAAAAGCTCATCAATGCCAAACCCGGCGAAACCATTGATTTGCCCGAAGGGAAATTCAGCTTTACCAAAGGTTTATCGCTCGAAGGCGTTGAAAATGTAACGCTAAAAGGAAAAGGTCCCGATAAAACAATTTTCAGCTTTAAAAACCAAACCGAAGGAGCTCAGGGCTTGGGCGTAAAAGCAAACGGTTGCACCCTCGAAGGTTTTGCCTTGGAGGATGCTAAAGGCGATGCGGTAAAAGTTCAGGATTCAAAAAATATTACCTTCCGCAATATGCGTGTTGCATGGACTGAAGGGCCGAAAAGCACCAACGGGGCTTATGGGCTTTACCCCGTTACCTGCGATGGCGTGTTGATAGAAAACTGCGAAGTATATGGTGCTTCGGATGCCGGAGTATATGTGGGACAATCTAAAAATGTGATTGTTCGTAAGAACAAAGTTCACCATAATGTGGCCGGGATAGAAATCGAAAACACCACGGGTGCCGAGGTTTATGAGAACGAAACCTATGAAAACACGGGCGGAATTTTGGTTTTCGATATGCCCGAAGTGCCTGTTAAAAACGGTCGCGATGTGAAGGTGTATAACAATAACGTGCACGATAACAATTTGGCAAACTTTGGTGCTCCCGGAAACACCGTAGCCCTTGTTCCTGCCGGAATGGGAATGCTGGTGATGGCCTACAACAATGTTGAATTATCCGGAAATAAAGTACACAACAACAAAACACTTGGAATTTGCATTGCTTCCTTTTTAACCTCGGGCAAAGACTACAACGATACGCTTTATAACCCCTATAGCTACTCCATTAGCATCCACGATAACGAAATACTTCGTAAAACTGCAATGCCCGACACCTCACGCATGATTGGGAAAATGCTTGCCGGGGTTTTCGGTACCAATATCCCGGATATTATATTCGATGGTTTTTACGACCCTGCTGTGGTAGATGCTAAAAATGGCGTTGCTCCCGAAAACCGTATCTGCATAAGAAACAATGGCGATGCCAAATTTGCCAATGTGGATGGGCCAAACGGCTTTAAAAACGTTACCACCGATGCAAAACCTTACGATTGCTCTCTGGAAGCAGTGGTGAAGCCGAGTATACAGTAGGTTCTACACTTTCTTTAGGAATAAGCTAAGGCTACAAAGAAAACCGATACAGTTTTCTTTGTAGCCTTTATTATGTGCCCGGTGTATTCGGTAGATTACCTTTGCACCGCAAAAAATAATTATGTTTGAAAACAAAGAAGGCCGCGTTGAACTCAGTCAAATTGGCGAGTTCGGCCTTATAGATCACCTCACCGAACACATCGAAATTCATAATCCCGAAACCCTGAAAGGTGTTGGCGATGATGCTGCGGTGATTTCCACTAAACTCAAAACCCTTGTTTCTACCGATATGCTGGTGGAAGGCGTGCATTTTGATTTGGCCTATATGCCCTTGAAACACCTCGGCTACAAGGCTGTGGTGGTAAACATAAGCGACATCTATGCCATGAACGGAACACCAAAGCAGTTTTTATGCGGCATTGCTCTTTCGAGTCGTTTTCCCTTAGAGGCTGTGGAAGAACTGTATGCCGGAATGATTATGGCCTGCAATAAGTATAAAGTGGACTTTGTGGGTGGTGATACCACTTCGAGCCAGTCTGGATTAATCATCAGCGGAACAGCCATTGGCGAAGCTGAAGAAAGCAAAATTGCTTACCGTAGCGGAGCAAAAGTAAACGACTTGGTATGTGTAAGTGGTGACTTAGGAGCTGCTTATGCAGGATTGCAAATTTTAGCACGGGAGAAACAAATCTTCCTTGAAAATCCAAACGTTCAGCCCGATTTAGAAGGAAAGGATTATGTTTTGGAACGTCAGCTAAAGCCCGAAGCCCGGCAGGACATTATTGCTCTTTTTGCCAAGATGAAGGTCATTCCCACTTCCATGATTGATATCAGCGACGGGCTATCCTCTGAACTTCTGCACTTATGCAAACAGTCAAAGGTGGGCGTGGCGGTTTATGAAGACAAACTCCCTATTGACCCATTAACCTACGATATCGGTACCGAACTCAATATTGACCCTACTACCATGGCCTTAAACGGTGGGGAAGATTATGAATTGCTGTTCACTATATCCCAAACCGATTTCGATAAGATTAAAGGCAAAGAAGAAATCCACATAATTGGGCATATCACCGACGAAAGCAGCGGAAAAATGATGGTGAGCCGTGGCGGTCACGCCGTTGATTTAAAGGCTCAGGGTTGGAATGCTTTGATGAATTAGTTTGCCTTGATGATTAACTGCTTGAGTTTTGCAGTAAACCGGATGAAGATGGTTGATGCAGCTCTCCCCCTTTTAAAGGGGGAGTTGGAGGGGGTTTTAAAACAAAATTCCAAATTGAAACGATAAGTGAAGGCTACCCCCATTTCCATTTGGTTTACGGGTCTTCCCGGTTCGGGAAAAACAACCTTGGCCAATGCCTTAAAAGCATCGCTTCAACAAGAAGGAATTACCTCCATCATTTTAGATGGCGATGAAGTAAGGAAAGGCATCTGTTCCGATTTAGGATTCTCTCTTGCCGATCGGGAAGAGAACATTCGTAGAGTAGCTGAATTGAATTCCGTTTTACTTAAAAATGGTTTGGTGGTGATTAACTCCTTTGTTTCGCCCACTGAGGCAATCCGAGCAAAGGCCCAAACCATAATCGGTGAAGAACGGTTTGTTTTAGTGTTTGTTGATTCGCCTATTGAAGTTTGCATTACCCGCGACCCGAAAGGAATGTACAAAAAAGCCTTGGCAGAAAAGTCAAACAATTTCACCGGTTTGGGTCAGGATTTTGAAATCCCTAACTCACCGGCTATACATTTAAAAACGAATGAAAATAGCGTTGAGGAATGTGTTACTGAAGTTCTAAGGCAGTTAAAGTAATAAAAAAACCTCCCGGACTTTTCAGCACCGGGAGGTAAACAGATAAACCCATAAAACATTAAACCAATCTTCTGAAAACACCCCTAATCAGAAAACTTGACCAAAGGTATGGCGACTAATTAAGCCTCGGTGTTAATGGTTTGTGAATGCTTGTTAAGAACTTGTTAATTTTCGAAATGAAGCAATTTTGAAATGTAATGTGCCTTCTTTTCTGTTTACCGAAAACTGCATTTGACTTCTTTCTTAATCCCTTCTGTTCATTGGGAGGTACTCCGAAACAATCTCTACCTTAAATGCAGGTAGAGATTGCTTCATGAGTACATTCGCAATAACGATAACTTTCACTGTTACTGAATTATGAAAGATGGCAAATCAGGCTTTTCTGCTATACCTTATTTCCCTTCACCTTTCTTCCTTTCTTTCATAAAGGTAATGGTAACAGGAATAGCTGTAATTATCACCAAAAACAGCACTACCGAACCTAAATGATCCTTTATTCCGGGAAAGAATGCCACAAGGAAATGTCCCGCTGAAATCATTACGGGTACCCAACACAGGCAACCGATAATATTCCAAAACATAAACTTGCGGAACTCCACATTAAGAATTCCACATAGAATAGGAATGAAGGTGCGAACGATGGGTAGAAACCGTCCAATTACAAAAGCAACTCCTCCATATTTTGTGTAATAATCACGGGCTATTTCAATATATTCCCGTCTATAGAGCCAGGTATCGGGTTGGCGTTGAAGCCACTTTCCGGCATATAGGCCACTGAAATACCCGGTTGTGGTTCCGGCAATAGCGGCCAAGAAAACTGATAATAGTAAGATTGGAAAAGAGTAGGGGAGATACTGCGTATTGCAGAGTAGTCCTGCTGTAAACAAAAGGCTATCGCCGGGGAAGAAAAAACAGAAGAAAAGACCTGTTTCAGCAAAAACAATAACTATAAGCAGTGAAATTCCGCCATATTGCAACAGAAACTCTGGGTTGAACCACTGGCTATATTCAGTCAAACTATTCATTTGCTATTTCGGCAAAGCTAAAGCAAATGTCAATGGTGCAGTTCAAGCCTAATTGTCATCATTGCTTTTGAAACTCTGCAGTATTTGGCAAACCAACATTCCCTTACCTTTGTCCCGATTTTGAATCCCTTCCGAAAATATCTCCTAATCGTAATTGCTCTCTTAATTGGGCTTTCACCAGGATTATTGACGGTGAACACCATGACCTGTCTTTCGTCGGGTGACACCACCTTTTCCGTTGGTTCAGATTTTAATTGCTGTGGTGAAAAGGAAAATCAAAAAGCAGCCACATCCTTATCCGACAAATGCTGCGAATATGGTTCTATACAAATCAAAACCGATAAGCTTGAATCAGGATTTACCAAGATATTCCTTCCGGTAGCTGTACTGCCCGTCTTTTGGGTATTGCTGCCACATAGCCAAACCGCTAAAACTGTTTTCTACTATACAAAAGCCCCACCATTAAAGGCTTTTACAGCTCTTGTTGAGCTTTGCCGATATAATTTGTGATGCTGCAAATTGGGAAATAAAGGGAATAATATTCCTTTTCCAAACTCTTCTTTGCACCAAACCCTTCCATTCAGGAGGGATTTACGTTTTATCACATTTTATCTTTATGCTTACTTCTCTTTATTATTGGAAGAAAATTCAATTATACGTCTTAGTTTTAGGATGGACGCTCCTTCCGTCCGCTCTCTTTTCGCAGACCCTTAAAGGCAGTGTTTCAACATTAGACAAAAAGGGTTCAGCCAGCCCACTGCTATACTCCACATTGCAACTATTAACTACTCCTCCGCAGGGAACTGTAGCCGATAGTGTTGGGAATTTCTCTTTAGAAATAGCCGCCCCACTTCCGCAAACTATTGTGGTGAAAATGGTGGGTTACATAAGTGATACCATCATTGTAAATGATTTCTCCTTCCTGAAAGTTGTTTTGAAAGAAGGTTTGACATTAGATGAAATACAGGTGGATGCCGGACGAAACACTTCCCGAATGAACACCATGGCGACTAAAGGCGTGGAAACCCTCGGCAGTGGCGAACTGCTAAAAGCAGCTTGCTGTAATCTGGCCGAAAGTTTTGGCAGCAATGCTTCAGTAGATGTGGTGCTTACCGATGCTGTGTCGGGTGCTAAAAAGATTCAAATGCTGGGCTTAGATGGTGTTTACACTTTGCTCACCGCCGAAGGAATTCCCTATTTAAGAGGAATTGTGTCTGGCTATGGTTTAACATTTGTTCCCGGCCCCTGGGTAGAAAATATCCAGATTTCGAAAGGTGCAGGAACAGTCGCAACGGGCTATGATGCATTAGCCGGACAAATAAATATTGAACTAAAAAAGCCAATGGAAGCTGAGAAGTTTTATCTCAACCTCTATGCTGGCGACCGGGGACGTTTGGAAGGAAACATTTATGCTGCTCAAAAACTCAAAAAAGGTTGGAGCAGTATCACCCTGCTGCATGCCAATGGAATGTTGATGGAGAACGATAATAATAAAGATAACTTTCGCGATGTGCCCAAGGGCTACCAAGCCAACCTAATGCATAAATGGAATTACCATTCCGGAAAGCGGCTCGAAGGGCAAATTGGAGTTAGAGGATTAACTGATTCTCGCTTTGGAGGCACAGTAGCCAATCCTTTAACTGTGGCATCGGGCTTGCCGTTTTTGGCTAACTATTCCTTGAATGCAACAAACCGATTAGGTGAAGTTTTCACCAAAACAGGTATTCTTTTTCCGCAAACGCCATGGCGAAGCATTGGCACAGTAACCAGTTGGCGGTATCAGGAAACCGAAATTTCTACTCCCACCAAAAAACTATACGGCAGTCAGCGAACGGGTTATGTAAACCTGATTTATCAAAGCATAATTTCCAACACTAAGCATAAGATTAAAGGCGGAACAAGCTTGGTACTCGACAATTATTTGCAGCATTACAACGATAGCAGTTTTAATCGAAACGAAATTGTACCGGGTATTTTTGGTGAATATGATTTCAATTCCTTGGGTCGGTTTTCATTCATTGCCGGCATCCGCAGCGATTTTCACAACCTGTATGGAACACGCATAAGCCCACGATTGCATATGAAAGTAAATCTTTGGAAAGAATCTGCTTTGCGATTTTCGGGCGGTAAAGGTTTCCGGTTGGCTAATCCCTATTTCGAACAATCAGTAATGGCAAGCAACCGAAAAGTATTAGTACCCGAAAAACTAAAAGCCGAAGATGCTTGGAATTACGGTGTAAGTTTCACGTCTGCCTTCAAGCTGTTTGCTAGGGAAGGTCAGTTTAGTGCCGACTTTTTCCGCACCGATTTCCTAAGCCGCACCGTTGCCGATTTCGATATCAGTCCTCAACAACTATATTTGCTCAACCTTTCGGGAAAATCGTTTGCCAACGCAGCCCACGTCGAAATTTACGTTGAACCCATCAAACGTTTCGGTATAAAATTGGCCTATAAATACACCGATGCCAAAACCACATTAGCCGGAAGGTTGCAGCAAAACCCATTTACAGCGATGCACCGTGGTTTGGTAAATGTGGCCTACAGCACCAAGTATGATAAATGGAAATTTGATGTTACCCTGCAATCCATCGGCAAAATGCGGATTCCGAACACAACGAGCAATCCCGACGGCTATCAGCTTCCGGCTCAGTCGAAGCCTTATTTGCTGTTAAACGCTCAAATAACTAAGGCATTCAAACGCTTCGATGTGTATTTGGGTGGCGAAAACCTGACCAATTATATTGTATCAAACCTGATTATCTCACCCCAAAATGCCAATAGTTCCTATTTCGATGCTTCCATGATGTATGCTCCGGCTATGGGCGTAAATGTATATGTTGGATTGCGGTGGAAGGTGGGGTAAAAGCGATACGGCTTAATGCTTGCTGTCCCTTTCCTTTCAAATTAGTGAAATTTATCCCCAACCCATAAAAAATACCATTCCACACATTTCAAACCTCAATTCCATTACCTTTGTGGCACTTAATACAATAAAGAAAATTCAATGGACTTAAAAGGTTATGTATCCGTTACCGGACAAAGTGGGTTGTTTAAAATCCTATCTCAGGCCAAAAACGGTTTAATCGTAGAATCGCTTATCGACCAAAAAAGAATGCCCGTTTACGCCAATCAAAAGGTCTTATCGCTCGAAGACATAAGCATCTTCTGCGTAGACGGCGACCGCCCTTTGAAAGAAGTCTTTGGCCTCATCTACGCCAAAACCGACGGTAAAGAAACCCTCGATTCCAAAATTACTTCAGTTGAAGACTTAGCTGCCTATATCTTGGAAATTCTTCCCGAATTCGACAAACCACGGGTATATAACTCCGACCTGAAAAAAATCTTTTCTTGGTTCAATTTACTATTGCCCACCGGTTCCTTAGCTCCATCTGTTGAGGAGGAAACCAAAGAAGGCGAAGCCCCTGCAGAAGCAAAACCCACCGACAAAACCAAGAAAGTAGCCGCCGCCCCCAAAGCCAAAACAGTAGAAAAAGTTGCCAAAACAGCCAAAGCAGCTCCAAAGGTTGCTAAATCTATTGGTGTTAGGAAAACCGGATAGACTCAATCTCACACTTAATTTAGAGGCGAAAGCCTCTTTTTTTATTTTACAGAACTTCATTACTCAATGAATATGGAAACCGAAACCTTGGAAATAAAGTCTGAACGACATTATTTGCCCGAACAAATAAACTTAGCCGATTGGAAGGAATTGCTTCCGATTCTCACCGAACTAAAACAAAGAAACATTGATTCGGTAGCTCAATTAGAGCAGTGGTTGCTCGACCGCAGCGAACTCGATGCCGCCTTGGAAGAGAACTTGGCATGGAAGTATATCAAGATGAATATTGATACCCGCGATGCTGCTTTAGCCGAGGCGTTCAATCAGTTTATCAACGACATTTCACCCAAAGTGGACGTTTATTCCAACGATTTAAACCAAAAGCTCCTTTCCTCGCCCTATTTCGATAAACTAAATACCGAAAAATACTTTGTTTTTCTTAGGTCCTTGAAAAAAGAAGCCCAAATGTTTCGGGAAGTAAATGTTGCCATAAAAGCAAAATTAGCTACCGAGTCGCAGAAATATGGTACCATTCAGGCAGCACTCGAAATTGAGCATAAAGGAAAAAAAATGACGATGCAAAAAGCGTCAATGCTGCTGAAAGACTCCGACCGCAATGAGCGTAAGGTGGTTTTCGATAAAATTATCGCTAAGCGTATGGAAGTTGCTACCCAGCAAGACGAATTGCTCAATGAATTAATCGCCATGCGTCACCAAATGGCAATCAACGCAGGCTATAGCAATTACCGCGATTTCTGCTTTGACGAATTGGGAAGGTTTGATTACACCATAGCCGACTGCGAAGCCTTTCATAAATCAGTTAACGAATTTGTGGTTCCTGTTGTTGTAGAAATTAACAATGCCAAAAAAGCAAAATTAGGCTTAGACAACATAAAGCCTTACGATAACGAAGCCGAACCGATCGGTCAAAAAGCACTTTCGCCCTTCACTTCCGGTGCGGAGATGTTGGACAAATCCATCACTTGTCTCAACCGCACCGACCCCTATTTCGGACATTGCATTGCGACTATGCAGGAAATGGGCCACCTAAGCCTCGATAGCCAACCCGGAAAAGCTCCCGGCGGCTTTAATTATCCGCTTTATGAAACCGGTGTTCCCTTTATTTATACTAATAATGTAGGCTCACAACGCGATTTAGTAACCTTTGTTCACGAAGCCGGACACGCAGTTCATTCCTTCCTAACCCATAAATTAGAACTCACTAATTTTAAATCAACCCCATCCGAAGTAGCTGAACTCGCCTCCATGAGTATGGAGCTAATCACGATGGAGAATTGGGACGTTTTTTATGAAAACCCCACCGACCTTAACCGGGCTAAAATCGAACAGTTAGAGAAAATTGTTACAGGCTTGGTTTGGATAGCTGTCATTGATAAGTTCCAACACTGGCTATATCTTAATCCATCGCACACTGTAGCCGAACGCAATACCTATTGGTTAGAAATAAATCAAATAACAAAAGACATTGTTGATTGGAGCGATTATCCCGAGTACAATGCAACTCGTTGGCAAAACCAACTCCACATTTATGAAGTACCTTTTTATTATATCGAATATGGTTTCGCTCAATTAGGAGCCTTAGCTGTGTGGCAAAATAGTCGCACCAATTCTGTTAAAGCTATCGAAAGCTACAAAAAAGCACTTACCTTAGGCTATACCAAAACTATTCCTCAAATCTATGAAGCTGCCGGGGTTAAATTCGACTTTTCGGGTGAGAACATTCAAAAGCTAATGAAGGTGGTAAAGGAGGAGCTTTCGTTTTTGAGGGGAAAGCAATAACAGCCCCCCTCTGTGCTAACGCACCAAATCGTAATTCGTAATTTCAAATTCGTAATTTCCCTTGACCCGCCCTTCCTTTTCAGCTGCAAATCGTTCATTATTTATTGACCACCTAAACACCCAACAATTAGATATTCTCGTTATTGGAGGTGGAATAACCGGAGCCGGAATAGCCTTAGATGCTTCCAGTCGTGGACTTAAAGTGGCCCTAATAGATAAACAGGATTTTGCTGCCGGCACAAGCAGCCGCAGCACCAAACTTATTCATGGCGGTTTGCGTTATTTGAAACAAATGGAGATAGGCTTAGTAATGGAAGTTGGCCGGGAGCGGGAAATTGTTTATAAGAATGCCCCCCATCTCGTTATTCCCGAAAAAATGCTTTTGCCGGTAATTGAAGGCGGCTCTTTAGGCAAATTCTCCACTTCTATAGGCCTTTACGTGTACGATATGCTAGCGGGAGTAAAAGCCGGGGAACGCAGAAAAATGCTTTCCAAAGAAGCCACCATCAAACAAGAACCACTTTTGCGAACCGATATTTTAAAAGCAGGGGCTTTGTATATTGAATATCGCACCGATGATTCCCGCTTAGTAATCGAAACCATAAAAGAAGCCGTAAACAGAGGAGCAACCTGCATTAATTATATGAATTGCGAAGGCTTTGAGTATGATAATGGCAAAATAAAATCAGCCAAAGCCAAAGATATTTTTACTGGAAAGGAAATTAATATCAAAGCCGACTACATTATAAATGCAACCGGCCCCTGGGTAGATGAAATACGGGAGATGGATAATTCATTAAAAGGCAAACGACTTCATTTGACTAAAGGCGTGCATTTGGTTTTTAATTATGAAACACTTCCGCTCAAGCAATCCATGTATTTCGATGCTCCCGGTGGACGAATGGTATTTGCCATTCCCCGCGATGGCTGCACTTATCTCGGTACTACAGATACAAACTACACCGACCAAAAGAATCGTCCACAAGTTACCCAAGATGATGTGGACTATTTACTCAAGGCCGCAAATGGAATGTTTGCCAACCGCAAACTCAGCCAATCCGATATTGTAAGTTCTTGGGCTGGGCTTCGACCACTTATTCACGAAGACGGCAAATCCCCCTCCGAACTTTCCCGCAAAGACGAAATATTTGAATCTCCCAGCGGATTACTTTCAATCGCTGGGGGTAAATTAACCGGCTACCGCAAAATGTCGGAACGAATTACCAATTTGGTAATGGCTCGAATAGTTGAATACAAAGTCTTACCGTTCAAGGCTTGTGAAACAAAACATATTCCATTGGCTGGCGGGTTTACTTCCTCTGCTGAAGTTGAATCATTCACCCAAAAGCTATTCAATGAAGCCAAACAACTCAACTATACTCAGGCTGGGATTCAAAAATTAGTTCAACGCTATGGCAAAAAAGCTCAGGAAGTGGTGAATAATGCTTACACCATTTCTCAGCAGATTGAAAAGCGGGAAACTGCTCCACTTTTAGCTGAAATAGATTATGGAATCCAAAACGAAATGGTTTGCATGCCCGCAGACTTCTTTATTCGCCGTACAGGAATGCTATACTTTGACCGAAGTAACATTAATCTTCAACAAGAAATTCTTAGTTCAGCTCTTCAATCTTCAACCGGATTATCGGAAGAAATTTTGAAAGCAGGAAATGTAGAATTAAACGAAGAATTGAATGCAGTAGTAGGGTTTTAGGGGTATTTAGCTGCAATTCCTCCTTTCAAAAGCAATAAATCTTTTGAAAATTAAAATAATGCACTACTTTCGCCCGACATTTTAAAAAATTATATTTAAATGAAAAAACTGTTATCAACCGTTTTATTCTTTGGAATTTTTGCTTTCTCTTATACAGCTTCAGCACAACAAGGCTGGGGAAATGTTGGTATTGGGAATATAGCTCCAGACCCATCAGCTAGACTCGATATTGAAGGTTTTTTTCCCCCAAATGACTTTCGCGGACTTCTTGTTCCTCGATTAAACACCCTCGGTCGTTTATCAATTGTTAACCCAGCTAAGAGTCTTTTGGTTTATGATACTGATTTAGATTGTTTTTATTTTAACCAAGGTGATGCTACAAACGTGAACTGGGTATCTCTTTGCGGCGGCGGCGGCTCGGGTGGCAGTGGTGCAACTGGCCCAACAGGCCCTGCAGGTAGTAATGGTCAACTTGGTCCAACAGGTCCTGCGGGTACTCCGGGCACAGTAGGTCCTACAGGCCCCAATGGTGCTACAGGTCCAACTGGTGCAGGTATTCAAGGCGTAACTGGGCCGACAGGTCCAGGTGCTGGTGCCACAGGTGCAACGGGTGTTACTGGTCCTTCAGGTGTTGATGGTCTTACAGGTCCAACTGGTTCTACAGGTATTACCGGCCCAACAGGTGATCCAGGTCCAACTGGTCCAACTGGCGACCCAGGTCCAACTGGTGCAACCGGTCCAACTGGCGATCCAGGCCCAACTGGTCCAACAGGAGTTACTGGTCCAACAGGAGCTACCGGTCCAACAGGTCCAACGGGTGTTACTGGAACAACCGGCCCATCAAGCATAACAAGTACAAACTTTAATGCAAACGGAACGTATACTATCAACCAAGCATCGGGTGCTGCAGCTACTTCTTCATTAGCGGCTTGGTTAGTAGGAGGCAACAACCTAGCCAGTACCGGAAACTTTGGAACATTCAGCAATGCAGATATTGATATTTATACAAACAGTGCAATTCGTGGACGTTTAACAACTGCCGGAGAATTTCTGTGGGGAACAACAGCTCCAATTACAGTTGGAGATGTACTTTCTTCTGTAAGCTTAAATGCTACTCAAGCTTGGCCAATAAATGGATATTCTTCACAAGATGCAAGTGGTGTATATGGAGAGATTCAAACAGGGAATGCTACAAATCAATCAGGAGTTTTTGGTATATATAATGGAAGTGGAACAAACGGCGGAGGAGTAAGAGGCAGAGATGTTAGCACTTCAGCGGGAACCGCATTTACTGCACCAATTGCAGGTGTGTTAGGGGAGGCAGCAGCAGCGGGTGCCTTTAAATTTGGAGTTTGGGGCACAGGTGGATTATCAAATCAGTCGGGTGGTGTAATGGGAGATGATTTTGGTATCGCAGAAGGTGCCTTAGGTTATTTCGCTTTAGATAACTTAGATTATTCCGTATATGGATTTGGAACAGCTTTTGCCACAGGTCTTGTTGGTGGTATGTCGCCGAAACTGAACAATGATGGCCTTCCGACCGAACCTGTTTTAGGTGTTGGGATGGGTATCTACGGTGGAGTTATGGGCGGCTGGATGAAAGGTCTAGTTTATGGAACACACTTATCAGGTGCTAAAACTGGTTTGTATGTAGACGGGAAAACCTATATCAACCAACCTTTAAATCAATTGAACGAAACTGCTGATGGCCGTTATGTTCCAACGTATGGAACTACATCTACAACTGCAGATATAATTTTGAAAGGTAAGGCAACTTTAGCCAATGGTTCATCTACCATTAGTTTTGATGAAAATTTCAGAA
The DNA here is from genome assembly GCA_947475205.1 of Bacteroidota bacterium. GTDB lineage: Bacteria > Bacteroidota > Bacteroidia > JAIBAJ01 > JAIBAJ01 > JAIBAJ01. Next base: position 17,314 of record CANJNG010000029.1, on the reverse strand, counting down.
GTTTGATTGGTGCAAACACTTATGTTACCGTTTCCCCCTTAGGCGAGTCAAAAGGAATTTATGTTATCAACCAGAATGCAAATGGATTCACTGTTAAAGAAAATGCAGGAGGAAAAAGCAATGTTGAGTTTACTTGGATTGCCATTGTAACCAAAGCAGGTTCTGAAAACATTTCTCACGCTTCTGAAATTCTGTCGAAGGAATATGAAAACACAATGAATGAAGTAATGGTAAATGAAAACGACAAAGAATCTAAAAGAAGTTCTTTTTGGTGGGATGGCAGTTCTGTTAAAAAGAACGATCCCGGAATGCTACAATACAGAAGCAGTTTAATAAGCAAAAATGCTTCAACACGCCCATTGGTTTTAAAACCAAAAGGCAAGGGAAGTAAATAGATATTTATCCTACAAAAAATTACAATCGCCATTGAAGTAAAATTCAATGGCGATTTTGTTTTATAATGAGATTCTCCACAATCGCCATCTTATTACTTTGGAGCTGTCTTCCAAGTGTGGAGGCTCAGCAAACAGATTTATGCAGTAGATTTAAGCAACATGTGCAAAGCCTTTCGGCAACTGAGCTTGATGGGCGGTTTTCGGGGACAAAAGGTGAAACAAAAGCTAAGGATTATATCATAAGTCAGCTGAAACTCGGCAGGATGACAAGGCTTAGTATTGATTCGTTTGCTATAGATACCGTTATTTTGGGGCACAAGGTAAAAACCCGAACCGCAAATCTTCGTGTATTTTTAAACAACAAAGCGGACAGCACCATTATCCTAATTGCACATTTCGACCATTTGGGTATTGATTCTATTGGACTGTCAAATTTTAATGGAAATCCAACTTTGCATCCAGGGGCTGATGATAATGCAAGCGGAGTAGCTTTTTTATTGGAACTTGAAAAGGAAATGGAATTGAAAAAAGCTCATTACAATTATCTTTTCCTATTCACCTCGGGGGAAGAAATGGGATTATTGGGAGCTAAACACTTTTTGAGTTCTGCCAATTTCAATAGACTTAAAATAAAATTAGTTCTTAATTTGGATATGATTGGAAGAAGCAACGATAACTCAAAGTTCATGGCATATTGCACCTCGGGCTGGACAAAGCCTGAAAAGCAAGAATTATTGAATTTGGATACTGAAAAGCTCTTAACATTCTCAGAAAGCTGTCCAAAAATTTCAGACCATTTTCCATTCCATCAAAAAGGAGTTAAAACCCTGTTTTTGACCTCGGGTGTTCACCAAGATTATCACCGCCCGAGCGACACATTTGAGAAATTAGACTATAAGAAAATGGAAAAACTGTATGGGTTGGTTATGAATTATCTGAGGAAGTTTTAATGCAATTATTTATCTATGATTCAATTCTTCATATATTGAAACATTAAAAATTACTCAACTATAAAAATCTTCCTAGGTTAGATTCAGTATGCCTCTAGTTCCTTCGAGGAATTAGTTGAAAGCATTCCCTAATTCCCGAACCCTCTCAACCGATCAGTTGAGAGCATTCCCTAATTCCCGAACCCTCTCAAACGATCAGTTGAGAGCATTCCCTAAGCCCCAAACTCTCTCAACCGATCATTTGAGAGCATTCCCTAAGTCCCAAGCCCTCTCACCCGATCATTTGAGAGCATTACCTAAGCCCCGAACGCTCTCAACCGATCATTTGAGAGCATTCCCTAAGTCCCGAACCCTCTCAACCGATCATTTGAGAGCATTCCCTAAGTCCCGCACCCTCTCAACTGATCAGTTGAGAGCATTCCATAAGCCCCAAACCCATTTAAACAATAACCTGATTTATCTTAAATCACTTTAGGCCTAAAAGTTTAATGTGTGGCACTACCGACAAAAATGGGGAATAAAAAAAGGCAAATCCAAGAGTCATTTCTCGGATTTGCCTAAATGCAATTGGTGCAGAAATATCTATCCCAATCTTTTGAAATACTCCATAAATTTCAACATCTCACCAATGTTTGAAATCTTGATTTTACCCATCATTACCGCCATTTGAGGGTTTGTCCGGCCCAGTTCTACATCTTCGTAATCTTTATCTTTTGCTTTGATTACACAATTGGGAGTTCCTGTCAAGCCATCGGTAACTATGCAAACACCATCGGTAATGGTAGCAGTGAATTGCCCTCCTCGCTCGCCTTCAATTTCAAATTGAAAGTTAGCATTAAGGTGTCCGGCTTTGTCGGATTTAATGCGTTGGGGCAGCGAACGGATTATGTCGGCTGCGGTTTCTGGTTTTAATGCGTCCATTGTAGGTGCTGATTGATTTTGATTTGAATTAAAAACTTGTTTAGGTGCTTCGGGTTTCGATTCTTCGTTGCCGTAAGCAGGGGCGAAGTTAACATCATCTATAATTATCTTGGCCAAAATTTCTTTCATAATTTCTGAAGTTCCACCAACGATAGTCCCCACGCGGGCATCACGAAACATACGTGAAATAGGATATTCATCCATATAGCCAAAACCGCCAAAGAGTTGCAGACATTCATCTGAAACACGTTTGCTAAGTTCAGTGGCTTTTAGTTTAGCCATTGTGCACTCTTTTACACAATAAATATCATTGTTGTATAGCCAAGAAGTGTGGTATATCAACTGTTTCGTGGCTTCTATTTCTGTTGCAAGATTTACCAATGTATGTCTTAAAACCTGAAACTTCTTTAAATGGCGACCAAAGGCTTCGCGTTCGTTAATATATTTCAACGTGATTTTAAGTCCGAATTCGCAGGCACTAAGTGAACCGATAGCAGTGATAAGACGCTCCAATTGGAAGCTATCCATTATATAATAAAAACCGTGGTTTTCCTTCCCAACCAAATTTTCGGCAGGAACAACCACATTATCAAAAGCCAGTTCGCCCGTATCGGATGAATGCCAGCCAATCTTTTTAAGTTTTGAAGAGGTGAATCCGGGAGTATTTCGATCCACAACTATCAAACTAATTCCTCCAACTCCGGCATTGGTATCGGTTTTGCAGGCCACCGTTACAAAATCGGAATAAACTCCGTTGGTGATAAAAATCTTAGACCCGTTAATTACATAATTATCGCCCTGACGAACTGCCGTTGTGCGAATATTAGCCACATCGCTTCCAGCAAGAGGTTCGGTAATGGCTAAGGCCCCTAATTTCTTTCCCGAAATCGCATCGGGGATATATTTCATTTTCAACGCCTCGGAGCCAGCTTTCAGGATGTGAGCAGTACTCATATATTGGTGTACACCATGAGCCGCCGCAAAGCCACCCATTGTGCTGCCCAGCACCTCTTCTAGCAATACTACACTATAGAAAAAATCATTGGCTGTGCCGCCGTAAGCCTCTGGAAAGTTTACGCCCAAAAAACCTAAATCACCCATCTTTTCCCAGATGTAGTGCGGAATGCGTTCATTGGCTTCCCATTCGGTGGCATGGGGTGTAACTTCGGTTTCGATAAATTGGCGAACTGCCTGACGAAAGGTATCGTGGTCCGCGGTGAAATAGGGTGATTTCAAGTGATTATAAATAGAATGGGCAAATGTATAATTGAGAATGTGATTTCTGAGTTTGTTTTTATTTTTTGGGAAAAAGAACTTTTAGGAACTTTTTAAAGCAATAGCCGAACTAATTATCATTTCCAAATCTTCCAACTTTCTTCTGCCTGAATTTCGAGCATTTCCAAACCATTTTTAATTGTACTCCCTTGCTGTTCGGCTTTTGAAAGAAAAGGCGTTTTTTCAGGATTGTAAATCAAGTCAAAACAAATGTGCTGCTTTGAAAGAAATTGGTATGGAATATTGGGACAAGTCTCAAAATTTGGAAACATCCCCAACGGTGTGGTATTGACGACAATGTTGTGGTTTTGCAAAACTTCCTTAGAAAGTTGGGAATAAGTCAGGCACCCCTTTACCCCTACTCTTGAAACTAACTGAAATGGAATTCCCATTCTTTCTAACGCGTAGCAAATAGCTAGGGAAGACCCACCCGTCCCCAATACAAGTGCTTTATTTGCAACACCCTTTTTTAATGTCTTTTCTAAGGATTGCTTAAAGCCAATCCAATCGGTGTTGTGGCCTTCTAATTTCCCATCGGAAGCTATTCTAATACAGTTTACCGCTCCTATTGCATTTGCTTCATCGGTTAATAAACCACAAAAATCAAGGACATTAATTTTATGTGGAATCGTAACATTTAAGCCAACTAAACTTGGATTAGTTGTTACTATCTCTTGAAGTCTATCCAAGCTTTGTATAGGAAAATTCAGATAAGAATAATCCAAACCCAAATCGTGAAACTTCCGAGTAAAATAGCTTGCCGAAAACGAATGGGAAAGCGGAAACCCAATCAGCCCAAAAGTTTTCAAGAATGCTGAAACGAAAGGTTAATACCGTTCTAAAATCATAGCATGACCATGAGCTCCGGCAGCACAAGCGGCTAAAAGGGCGTATTTGCCATTTTCGGCTATCAAACGGTTAGCCGCAGTAGTAACCAAGCGTCCACCGGTGGCACCAAAGGGATGACCAATGGCCAATGAGCCGCCCCAAAGGTTTACTTTATCCATATTCATTTGGCCCACTGGTTTGTCTTTGCCGAGTTTTGTTTTCGCAAATTCAGCCGAAGCCATACATTTAATATTGGCCACCACTTGTCCGGCAAAGGCTTCGTGAAACTCAATAACATCCATTTGGTCCAATGTTAGGCCGGTTTTGTCTAGCAATTTTGAAATGGCATACGTTGGGCCAAGTAGCAATTCTTCGCCAGGGTCGGTAGCAGCAAATGTGTAGCTGTGAATATATGCTTTCGGTGTAAAACCAAGTTCTTTGGCTTTATCCTCACTCATAATTAACACTGCCGAAGCTCCATCGGTTAAGAAGGTAGAATTGGCAGCGGTAAGTGTTCCGTGGGGTTTGGTAAAGGCTGGTTTAAGGCTTGCCATCTTTTCATAAGTGCTGTCGCCCCTAACGCCGTTGTCGGCTTTTATGGCTTTGAAGTTGGGAGCTAATTCCACCGGAGTAATTTCTTTGGCCAAAATACCTTTCTCAGCAGCGGCAGCCGCTAATTTATGGCTACGCACTGATAATTCATCCTGCTCTTTGCGGGTTGCACCATAGCGGGCAGCTAAAATGTCGCAATCCTGTCCCATGGTACGTCCGGTAAGATATTCAGCAACAGCAGGAGCTTCGGGTTTAAAGTCGGCAAATTCCAAACTTGTGATAAATTTCAAGGTATCGCCCATTCCTTTCAGTTTTTGAGCGTTCATTAGTTTTGTCCGCATCTTCTTTCTGAACAAAATTGGAGCATCCGAAATGCTTTCCGTGCCGCCCGCTATAACGATATCGGCTTGTCCACACTGAATTTTCTCTACCCCACTGCATATAGCCTGATTTGCTGAAATACATGCTTGAGTAACGGTACTGCACGGCACAGAATTGGGAATTCCGGCAGAAAGGGCTGCTTCACGAGCCACGTTGCTTGTTTTTACGTTGCTAATAACCGTTCCCATTATTACAGTATCCACCAATTTAGGGTCTAACCCTGTTTTGAGCAATAAGCCACGAATGGCGAAACCGCCCAATTGATAGGTCATTAAATCCATATAGGCTGTGCCCGAACGCAAGAAAGGGGTGCGAGTGCCGTCAATTACTACTACTTTTTTCATTGTTGTTTAGACTTGAGATGTGAGACTTGAGATGTGGGATATGAGATGTGAGACTTGGGAATTGAGATTGGGATGGTAATAGCATCAGTAAGTACAGTCTGGCGAAGCTATTCGTAATTTGAAATTCCTAATTTTGTCTAGGTGTTTTACTTTTTAATAGAAGACAAGAGGGCTTCGCCGTTCGTAATTAAATTAAGCTTGTGCAGTTGGGCCGCCAAAGTTCATTGGGAAACCCGGGTTTGGGCCTTCTGTACCTTTAATTACCCCGTTTGCAGCTTCAAACTTGGATATGTTTTCTTTCAGGGCATTTAAAAGCCTTTTAGCGTGTTGGGGGGTAAGAAGTATCCGTGATTTTACTTTTGCCTTGGGCACGCCTGGCATCATTTTAATAAAATCTACAATAAACTCCGATTGAGAGTGAGTGATAATGGCTAGGTTGGAATAAATCCCTTCGGCCACTTCTTCCGAAAGTTCAATATTTAACTGGTTTTGATTGTCAGGATTCTGATCGTTTTGCATAAACTTAATTTTTGAGCCAACAAAGAACGGAAAAAATGAGATTGGGTAAGTCAATCAAAATTTAAGGTTGGAAGGGATTTGTAAAATACGGCTTTTGAATTGCGAATAAAAGTAAACAAATAATTTTGAAGGAACCTCGTTTCATTTATCAACATAAAGCACCATTTGCTTGTGGAAAACCTTTTTGCCAAGCCATAACCAAGGTATGAGGCGGCTATACTTTTACGTCAATTAAAACAAAAACGTATGGTTTACACTTTGCCTTTTATTTCGGGACTGATTGGATGGTTTACAAATTGGATTGCGGTGAAGATGATGTTTCATCCACAAAAGAAGATTAGGATAGTTTTTTTTGATGTTCAAGGCGTTTTTCCAAAGCGACAGAAAGAGGTGGCCCAGCAAATTGGACAGATGGTTGCCCGCGAATTGCTTTCCATTGAAGACATAAAAAGCAAATTGAACACTCCAGAACAAATCGAAGGCATAAAGAATAGTATTGACGAGAAAATTGACGATTACCTTACCAATAAGTTCCCTGCTAATTACCCAATAACCTCTTTCTTTTTTGGGAAAAGAAGCCGCCAAAGCATCCGTGAAGATTTAGTGAAAGAAGTGGAACGCTTTGCTCCCGAAATTATTGAAAGATATGCTGATAATTTGGGCGAAGAATTGGATATAGAAGAAATGATTAGCGAAAAAATTGCTGTAATGGATCCTGCTCAGTTGGAAGGGTTAATAAATGGGATATTGAAAAAGGAATTTGTATTTATTGAAGTTATTGGTGGTGTTTTAGGTTTCGTAATAGGGCTATTCCAGTTGTTGCTTACACAAATATAGACCAATACAATGGGACGCATGATTTTCCTGATGAACTGATTATAAAACTGATTTTCTTCTTTATAAACCTGAAGGGTTTTTAAAACCGAAACTCATTTGATATTTAAATCTTTTAAAATGGATATTAAATAATCATTTGATTCATCAGATTTAACCCCCATCAACATCTCTACGGTAGCCTTCAAAGCAGCCGCAAGTCCAGAAACATCATTTCCTCCTGCAGTGGCAAACGAAGGCTGGCCTCCGCCGCCACCCTTGATATGCTTTGCAAATTCCCGAACGATGGTTCCGGCGTTGAGATTTTTGGTCTTCAACAAATCATCACCAATAGCTAATGATAGCAAAGGCTTGTCGGCAATAACTGTTGCGATTAAAAGAAAGGAGTTTGGATACTTCTGTTTAAGTTCAAAACAAATATTCTTGATTGCATCAGCATTGTCGAGGTCGGTTTGGGCGATAAGCACTTTTGTGCCATTCACATCTTTCAGTTCGGCTTCTAATTTTGCTTTGATGCCTTTGGCTTTCTCCAAAATCAACTTTTCCACCTGCTTTTTAAGAGCTGAAACTTCGTCTTGCAAATCACGTACAGCCTTTGCCGGGTCCTTTGCATTTTTGAGTGATTCGCGAATGTCGTCCACCAATTTCAGGTTTTCTTCCAAAAAGCGTTCAGCACCTTTTGAAGTAACTGCTTCGATTCGGCGAACCCCGGCAGCCACCGCACTTTCGGAAATTATTTTAAAATAGCCAATTTCTCCGGTAGCTTTTACGTGGGTACCACCGCACAATTCAATGGAATAGTTGGGGTCGAAGGTTACCACCCGAACATTGTCGCCATACTTTTCACCAAACAAAGCCATTGCTCCTGTTTTGCGAGCCTCGTCAATTGTCATGGTTTCGGTTTTCCCGGCAATGTTCTCTCTGATTTTAAGGTTGACCATTTCTTCTATCGTTCGGCTTTCGCTATCTCCTATTTTCTGGAAGTGTGAAAAGTCGAACCGCAGGTATTCATCATTTACCAGGGAGCCTTTTTGCTCCACATGAGTACCCAGAATATTTCTCAGTGCGGCATGCATCAAATGAGTTGCGGTATGGTTTGCTTCGGTGAGGCTACGTTTTTCGGCATTCACTTTAGCTGTAAAGGTCGCCGTTGGATTTTCGGGCAATTGCTCGGCGAGGTGCATCCAAAGGTTGTTTTCCTTTTTGGTATCGACAATGGCAATGTTTTCGTTTGCCGAAATTATCCTTCCAGTGTCGCCCACCTGTCCGCCACTTTCGGCATAGAAAGGAGTTTGGTCGAACACTAATTGGTAAAGTGTTTTTCCTTTTTCTTTAACCCGGCGATATTTACTGATTTTAATTTCTGACTCCAGTTGGGAATAGCCAAGGAATAGAGTGGGGGAGGAAGGGGCAATTTCTACCCAGTCATCGGTATCTACTATTGCTGCGGCACGGCTTCGGGATTTTTGTTTTTGAAGTTCTTCATCATACAAAACCATATCCACCACTCGGCTATTTTCCTTGGCCATCAGTTGGGTTAGGTCGATGGGGAAACCATAGGTGTCGAATAGCTCAAAAGCAAATTTGCCATCAATTTGGCCTTTGTTATCTCGCAGATAGTCATTGAAGCGATTGATGCCATTTCCTAATGTTCTCAGAAACCCTTGCTCTTCTTCCCGAATCACTTTCACTATTAAATCCTGTTGCGTTTTTAGCTCAGGGAAATAATCGCCCATGGTTTGAGCAAGCACAGGCACTAAATCACATAAAAACGGTTCTTTGAAATTGAGGAAGCTATACCCGTAACGCACCGCTCTTCTTAATATTCTACGGATTACATACCCCGCTTTATTGTTGGATGGCAGTTGCCCATCAGCAATGGCAAAGGATATGGTGCGAATGTGGTCGGCGATTACCCGAATAGAAATGTCGCTTTTGGAATTGCTTTGGGTATAATTCAGTTTTGCTTTTTGGGTAATAGCATTTATGAGTGGCAGAAATACATCTGTATCATAATTGCTTTGCTTTCCCTGTAAGGCTCGGACCAATCGTTCGAAGCCCATTCCGGTGTCCACATGCTGGGCAGGAAGTTTTTCCAAGCTGCCATCGGCTTTGCGGTTGAATTCCATAAACACATTGTTCCATATCTCCATCACCATGCCGGTGTCGTCGTTGTTCACCAAATGGTGGGCATCGTTGTTGGCTTCGGGGCGGGTGTCGAAATGAATTTCGGTGCAGGGTCCGCAAGGACCCATATCGCCCATTTCCCAAAAATTATCTTTTTTGTTCCCTTTTAAGATTCGGTCTTCGGGTATCCACTTTTTCCATTCGTCATAACTTTCTTGGTCGAAAGCCAAACCCTCCTTTGCGTCGCCCTCAAAAACGGTAACGTAAAGTTTCTCTATGGGCATTTTATAAACCTCGGTCAGCAATTCCCAACTCCAGGCAATGGCTTCTTTTTTAAAATAATCGCCAAAACTCCAATTGCCCAGCATCTCGAACATGGTGTGGTGATACGTGTCCACGCCCACTTCTTCCAAATCATTGTGCTTGCCGCTTACACGAAGACACTTTTGGCTGTTGGCTATCCTTGAAAACTTCACCGGCGAGTTGCCCAAGAATATATCCTTAAACTGGTTCATCCCTGCGTTGGTAAACATCAGCGTAGGGTCGTTCTTCACCACCATGGGTGCACTGGCAACAATTTCGTGGCCTTTTGATTTGAAAAATTCGAGATAAGTACGGCGTATTTCTATATTGGTCATAATGTGCTGTGAAAGGAGGGCGAAATTATAGTTTTTCGAGGTTCGATTTAACCACAGAGAACACGAAGTGAATACACACAGAGGACACAGTTTTTTGTGAACATTGTGTGTCTTTTCTCTGTAAGTCTTTGTGGTTTTCTTAGTGGAAGGGCTTTTGTGCCGTAAAAATGCCATAATACCAAAGCTCTTTTTGAAGTGCTTTATATTGTTGATCCACCGCATAGGCATTGAGGTAGCGTATTTCGGAAATGATGCCTAATTTTAAAAGGGCTTTCCCTATTTTGCCATACTTGAGAAAATGGTTGCTGGCATTTTTTATGGATTGATGTATCTCTTTTACATATTTCTGAATCTTAAAATTACCGAATCCTGCTAAAGCTAAGTTCTTTTGGTGTTCGGACTCGGTGTCTATTTCGCAAAAGAAGTTGGAAAGCCATGATTCAAGTAGAGCTTCATCTTCTGTGCTATTATTCCGGCTGGCTCTAATGTAATCGGCCACTATTATTATTCCACCGGGTTTTAAAACACGAAATGATTCTTTGTAAAAGTCCAGCTTTTTGGGGGAATGGCAAGAGCTTTCGCAAGCCCAAACCACATCAAAGGTATTGTTGTCAAATGGGGCGTGGCAGAAATCGGCTTCTAGGAAACAAATATCTAAGTTCCGCTTTTTTGCTTCGGCCTTGCATTCTTCCAATTGATTTTTTGAGATGTTTATTCCGGTGGGTATAGCGTTTAATTGTTCGGCCAACCAAAAACTGGCTCCACCACGACCGCATCCGGCATCCAAAACTTTATGGCCAGCCTTAACCTCTGCAGCAGTGGCCATTTTCCGAATAGTATTCACCACAGCCTGCTGATGATTGATGGCTTCGGAATCATAAATACCATAATGAACCGATGGATAGCCTGATTTATGCCAATCCCAAACGTATTTGTAATCCCATGCGGTTTCTACATAGTATTTTTTTACTAAATTTTGGTGTTTGCTGTAATCTTTGCTCATGCCTTTAATGGGTTGGTGGCGAAAGTATAATCAGGAAGAATATCGTGAATAAAGTATTTGAATTTAATTTAGATGCGAATGAATACAAGGATTTAGTGTGATGGGGTTTTAAATGTAATGGTTCGCTCGAGAGAAATCGATAACACCGTTATTGGGCCATGTATCTATACTTTACGATTGTGTGTAAGTGTTTGTGTGTTTAACATAGCAAGGATAAAGGTGTTTACAGGTGTAAACAGGTATCACGTAGCAAGGATACGAGTGTTTACACGTGTAAGCGGGTATAACGTAGCAAGGATACGAGTGTTTACACGTGTAAACGGGTATAATGTAGCAAGGATACGAGTGTTTACACGTGTAAGCGGGTATAACGTAACAAGGATACTAGTGTTTACACATGTAAACGGGTGTAACGTAACAAGGATAAGAGTGTTTACATGTGTAAGCGGGTGTAACGTAGCAAGGATAAGAGTGTTTACATGTGTAAGCGGGTATAACATAGCAAGGATACGGGTGTTTACACGTGTAAGCGGGTATAACGTAGCAAGGATACGAGTGTTTACATGTGTAAGCGGGTATAAGGACTAATTCTTTTGGATGTTTACACTTGTTAGAGGGTGTAAATAGTTACGATACATATGCGTGCAAGTGTTTTGATTTCTGAGTTATTCTGTACTAGGATTAAGAACTATCACTGGGAAATAATGTATAATACTTTTAGCTGCAATAGGGGTATGTTGTATTTTAGAATACGACAACTTAGCTATTAAATAGCTCATAAATTAAACTTCAAAAGCACTGTGTTGCATAACAATGTATGCTCTTTAAAATTAAGTATATATTTGCCGTTCAACAATTGACGTATTATGCTTAAAATGCAGCGAATGCAGGCATAAACAGAATTGGCGGAAAAACTAAAATTAGCATTCAACGAAAAACCTCAAATAGTTTCTAAATATGAGTTCAATATTTACCAAAACAGGCAAATCATTTTTCACAAAAGCCTTAGTCTGTCTCTCGCTTTTGCTATCGATGGGAGTGCAGAAATCTAGTGCACAATGTAGCTGTACAGCCACCGATTTTGCAAGTTTAAATGTATCTGCATTTACTGCTGGCCAAAGCGGAACTATAACAAATTGTCAATTTGGAGGAGAGCGGTCAACAATTGTCGGAACAGTTGCTGGTGCCACTTATCGGGTTTCTACCTGTGGTGTAAGTTATGATACCCAGCTTTCTATTTACACTACCGGTTGTACATATTTAGTTTACAATGACGACAGTGGGCCTGCCTGTGCGGGTTTGCAAGCATCGGTAGATTTTACCTCGCCGGGCGGTAATATTTATTCCGTAATGAATGCCTATCCTTGTACCAACCAATCCACTTGTGCAACAGTAACGATTCAGTTATTAAGTCTTCCCCCTGCGGCGGGAGCCTGTGCAAGCGGATCAAATTTGGGTATCTCCCCTTTTTCATGTAACAGCGAAAGTACAATTAGCCCGGTAAACCAAGGAGACTATACTCAATTTACTGTGCTTCCTGGAATAGCCTACAATTTCAATACAACAGGTACAAGCTATGATACTAAAATTTATGGAAATATTAATGGTACAGGTGGTGCAGCATTGTTCACTCAAGACATTGACAACGTTGCTGGAAATAATGAGACTATAGATTGGACATCAAATTTTTCCGGAACAATTGGAGTGGGTGTTCACGGCTTTAATTGTAATGTTTGGAACAGTACTAGTGCTGTTATACGATATCGACAAATTACAACCGTAACAAATACTACCGCCAATACTGCAATTTGTTCAGGAACCACTAAGCCACTAACTTACACTTTAGGGGGGCAGAATAATAATCCAAATCCGGTATGGTCAATTGTTTCAGGAGGAGGAACCATTTCGAGTAATGATTATTTGGCCGGGGCCTATGTTGGGCCTGTAACTGTAAGGGCCACTTTGGGAGTTTGCACTAGTGATGTTAGCTTTTCGGTGCAATCAACAACCAATAATCCGGGAGCTATATCGCTTTCAGCAAGCTCGGTGTGTGTGGGCACAACAGTTACCGTAAACAATGTGACGGCGGCAACAACTGGTTCACCTGCATCCACAGGGCCAACCTATGATTTTTATTATAATTTGAATAACACTGGGTATGTGAGTTATTCGGTCACGGCTTCATCAGGGTCAACTTTACCGGCAATTGTAACCAACACAGTCGGGTCGCATTTAATTGCCAGAAATTCCGCGTGGGGTTGTGCTGTGGAGGCTAATAATGCTTCTACCCTAAATATTCCCCTCACAGTATTGGCGAATAATACCGTGGGGGCAGCTTCTTCAACACCCACCTTATGCATAAATACACCCTTAACCAGTATAACCCATGCCACTACTGGGGCTACAGGGATTGGTGCAGCTACAGGTTTGCCGGGGGGAGTATCGGCTTCTTTTTCATCTAACACAATCACGATAAGCGGAACGCCAACAGCATCTGGAACTTTTAATTATTCTATTCCACTCACAGGAGGTTGCAGTGGTGGCACTGCAACCGGCACAATAACCGTAACACCTGCAAACACAGTTGGGGCAGCTTCTTCAAGCCCAATTTTATGTATTAATATACCCTTAACCAATATTACCCACACAACTTCGGGTGCAACCGGCATCGGCACAGCTACAGGTTTACCAACCGGGGTGTCTGCCTCTTTTGGTTCGAACACGGTAACCATAAGTGGAACTCCGACGGCTTCGGGAACATTTAACTATAGCGTACCCCTAACAGGTGGTTGCGGAACTGTGAATGCAACCGGAACAATAACCGTAACCCCTGCAAATACGGTAAGTGCGGCGTCCTCAAGTCCAACTTTATGTATTAGCACCCCATTAACCAATATTACCCACACCACCACCGGAGCCACGGGCATCGGCACAGCTACCGGACTGCCTGCCGGTGTATCGGCTGCTTTTGGTTCAAACACAGTAACCATTAGCGGAACGCCAACAGCAACGGGAACATTCACATACAATATTCCATTAACGGGTGGCTGCGGAACTGTGAATGCAACCGGAACTATAACCATTACGCCTGCAAATACCGTAAGTGCGGCGTCCTCAAGTCCAACTTTATGTATCAATACTGTCTTAACCAACATTACCCACACCACCACGGGAGCAAGCGGCATAGGTGCTCCATCGGGTTTGCCCGCTGGAGTTTCGGCAGCATTGGTTTCAAATACGATTACCATCAGCGGCACACCGTTAGCCTCAGGAACGTTTAATTATTCAATTCCGCTTATAGGCGGTTGTGGAAGTGTGAATGCAACCGGAACCATAACCGTAACCCCCGCAAACACAGCAAGTGCTCCATCAGCCACCCCCACACTTTGTATCAATACACCCTTAACAGCTATAACTCATACCACCACCGGTGCCATAGGGATAGGCACAGCTACCGGGTTGCCGGGTGGGGTAAGTGCTTCATGGGCCGGAAATACACTTACCATAAGTGGAACACCTTTAGCCTCCGGAACATTTAGCTATAGCATACCCTTAACAGGCGGCTGCGGAACAGCTAGTGCAACCGGAACAATTACCGTTACACCCGACAACACCGTGGCGGCAGCCTCTTCTACACCTACCATATGTATTAATACAGTTTTATCGCCAATTACACATGCTACTACAGGAGCAAGCGGAATTGGTGTCGCTACAGGTTTGCCTGCAGGAGTTTCAGCTGCTTGGTCAGGAAATGTTATTACTATAAGTGGCACTCCAACAGCCACAGGAACTTTTAGCTATAGCATTCCATTAACAGGTGGCTGCGGAATAGTTAATGCAACGGGAACAGTTACCGTGAACGGCAATGTAGGTAGCCCTGTAACAATCACACTGCTATCGGGAATAGACCCTAACTGTCAAATTCCTGCATCGGGTTCAACGCTTACACAATATGGAGCTACTGCTACAAATGCTACGGGATTTACATGGTCGGTTACGCCTCCGGCAGCAGGAGCAATAAACTCTTCTGGTGTGATGACATGGACAAATAATTATACAGGAGCCGCTACTATTCAAGCAATAGCCACAGGATGTGGAGCTTCCCAAACAGGGTCAAGCGTAATAACGGTAAATGCTTTACCTTCTTTAACAATCAATAATGCAGCACCTAATATTTGTATTAATGGAAGTTCAAACATCATTATGGCAACCAGCACAGGTGCTAATTTCACTTGGACTGGTAGTGGTGCAAGTGCAACCAATGGCTTAGCAACTGGGAACTTAAATTTCATAACCCAAGCCCAAACAATTGCAGGTACAGCTATTTATAACATTACTGCAACTGATGCCACAAGCGGATGCAGCAGTGCTACTCAAACAGTAACAGTAATTGTTACTGCCAATCCGGTTGCTACATTTAGTTATACTGGAAACCCATTCTGCCAAACAGCACTTACGGCTTCCCCAACCTTCTCCGGTGGTGGATTTGCCGGAACTTTTACTTCCACAGCGGGTTTAGTTATCAATGCGAGCACAGGTGTTGTTGATCTTGCCAGCAGTACTCCCGGAAATTATACCGTAACGAATACCATCGCTGCATCTGGAGGCTGTGCATCCACTTTTGCTACAAGCCCGATAACTATTACAGCATTGCCTATTGCAACATTTAGTTATACTGCAACCCCTTATTGCAATAATGCTTCAAATCCAACAGCTACTTTAGGCGGTGGTGCTTCTGCCGGAACATTCTCTGCACTGCCCGCAGGACTTAATTTTGTTAGTACAGCAACCGGACAAGTAAATTTAGCCACCTCCACCCCGGCTACATATACAGTAACGAATACAATCGGAGCAAACGGTGGCTGTCCAATTGTTACGGCAAACAATACCATTCAAATTTCTCCGCTCCAAACTGCCACCTTCAACTATGCAGGCACTCCTTATTGCAGCACAGATATTGACCCATCACCAACCTTAACAGGAGGTAGCGTATTGGGTACATTTACTTCAGTTGGCGGATTGTCCATTACTGCAAATAGTGGTTTGGTAGATTTATCAACTACCACACCAGGAAGTTATACTGTTACCAATACTGTTTCTGCACCGGGTTGCCCAGATGTTATTGGTACTTCTCCTATCACTGTGAATGAAACTCCGGTTGTATCGGTTACCAATAATGATGTGCAAATTTGTTCGGGCTTCCCTGTGGATATTACGTTTTCTTCTTCTGTTTTAGGAACAACCTTTGCGTGGTCGAGAGATAATACAGCCAGTGTGAGTGGAACAGTATCGGGAACAACTTCTCCGATAAACAACAATTTAACGAATAACACCACATTAAGCATCCCCGTAATTTATTCCTTCATCGGTACAGCCGCAGGTTGCGTTGGAACGACAGCTACCACAACCGTCACAGTTGATCCAACTCCAATAGTAGCTATAGTTGGATTGAATGCTGCTTACTGCTTAGATGTGCCTACAATCTCTTTGGTAGGAACACCTGCCGGAGGAATATTCAGCAGCACAAGTACTGGCTTTGATGGAAACACTAATACGTTTGACCCTGCCGGTGCAGAGCCTGGTGGACCTTATGCTATTACCTATTCTTACACAGATGGAAATGGATGTTTTAACTCCATCACACAAAACGTAACAGTAAACGACCTACCCGATCCATCGTTCTCTTTGAGTTCTCCGAGTCCATATTGTGCGAGCCAAGCCACACCTGTAACGCTCAGCCCCGACTTTACATATCCGGGCGGAACATCAAGCTTTAGCGGTGTAGGTGTTTCAGGCACATCCTTTATTCCGTCTATTGCGGCTGTTGGCTCAAACGTGATTACCTATAATGTTACAGATGTAAATGGTTGTGCAAATTCAACCACGCAAACTGTAACTGTAATTGGATTGCCAAATGTTAGCTTCAATGCTATCGGAGGCCCATATTGCTCAACAAATAATACTGCAATTGTATTAACAGGAAATTTAACTCCGGGTATTTTTAGTGGTTCAGGTGTTATAGATAATGGTAATACGGGGTCAGGATCATTTACACCAAGTGCTGCTTCGGCAGGAATAAATACAGTTGCTTATTCATATGTGGATGGAAATGGCTGTACAGGAACAAGCTCGCAAACTGTAACAGTTACCACCCAACCCACAGCTACAATTAGTTATGGCGAACCTTTTTGTTCATCGGTATCTTCCGGTCAATTCCCATTAATTGCGGGAACAAGCGGCGGAACATTTAGCAGCACTGCCGGATTATCCATAAATGCATCATCTGGAGCTATTACACCAAGCAGCAGCACGCCCGGACAATATACAATTACGTATACTATTGCGGCTTCAAGCGGATGTGGAGCAGTAAGTACAACTTTTGATGTAAATATTACGCTAGCTCCAACAGCTACTATCAGCTATGCAAGCCCATTCTGTTCAAACAGTGGCTTACAAGCCGTAACACAAACCGGCACAACGGGCGGAACATACAGTTCAACAGCAGGCTTGACCATCAACACTACTAGTGGAGAAATAGACCCAAGTG
>CANJNG010000028.1 GCA_947475205.1 Bacteroidota bacterium | reverse complement strand
CTCATATCCTACCGCTGTATTACCTACCCCGGCTACGTTACTCACAAGAGCCTGCTGGCCAATTGCAGTATTGCATATGCCTCCAACATTTGAAGCTAATGATGCTAAACCAAAACTGGTATTTGCTCTTGCATAGTTATTGTCAATAGCCCCGGCAGTAATACCATTTACTCTAAATAAAAGAGGCATAGGATTATTTGTTCCCAGATAATTTAGCCCAGGAATGGTAGATATGGTGTTACCTTCAAGCAGCCAAGCCGTAGAAGAAGAGGCCATATTTACCCACAGCGGGTTTGTCGGGGTTCCGGTGTTCATATAGAGGCCTGGTGTGCCGTCGGTTTGATACACTATAAGGCCGGTGGCGGGCAAGGGAATGGCTAAAAGCTGTGCATTAGTCATCCGGGGTGGAAGAAAGCCAGCAGTGGTGGATTGCACTTCAAGGATTGAGGATGCGTCGCCGGTACAGGTGTTGATTCCGGTGGGACAAATTACTACTCCCTATGCGTTTGCGGCAATTGTAATGATTAAAAAATTTAAGGCGAGAAGGATGGTTTTAATGCTTGTTTTCATGGTAATCAGGTAGGCTTATAAATTTAGGCAAACATACAGCAATTAAAATTAATATAAAATAACCATTTCGGGGTATAGGTTTATGTTTTTTGGCTTAATAGTCAAATGGGGTGGTATTTATTTTAAGTTATTTCAATTGGGTTTGCTTTACATTTTTTCCAAGGACTAAACAATTGGTATAAAACCCTATTTTTGTCCCCTAACTTATTTCAAGTTCTCATTTTATATGAAGCAATTGTTCGACGATGTATCGGTGCGGTGTAGCCAAGAGGTTACTAAAAGCTACAGTACATCGTTTTCGTTGGCCATACGCTTACTTCATAAAGATTTTGTAAAGCCCATTTATGCCGTTTATGGCTTCGTAAGGTTTGCCGACGAAATAGTGGACACCTTTCATGCGTACGATAAGCATAAGTTGCTCGAACAGTTCACAGCCGATACTTTTAAAGCCATTGATGATGGTATTTCGCTAAATCCTATTCTAAATAGTTTTCAGCTTACGGTGAATAAATATAGTATCGAACGCTCCCTGATTGAAACTTTCCTTCGCAGTATGCAAATGGATTTAGAGCAAAAGCAGCACGACCGTGAAAGTTTTAATGAATATGTGTTGGGTTCATCTGAGGTAGTAGGTTTAATGTGTTTGAGGATATTTTGTGAAGGAAATGCCAAGCTCTATGATGTGCTGAAACCCTTTGCGATGAAGTTAGGAGCGGCTTTCCAAAAAATAAACTTCCTCCGCGACCTCAACGACGATAAAACACTTCTTGGCCGTTTTTATTTCCCCGAACTTGATTTCGAGAATTTCGATTTAGACACTAAAATAAAAATTGAGCAGGAAATTCGAGACGATTTTTCAGCAGGATTACTCGGCATTAAGCAACTTCCGCGTAAATCAAGATTTGGCGTTTATGCAGCTTATATCTATTATTACTCCTTACTAAAGAAAATTGAAGGCACTCCGCCACAAATTATTCAACGCAAACGAGTTCGTATTTCCGACAAAGAAAAATATGCACTGCTTGCAGGAGCCTATTTCAGGCATAGTTTTAATTTGTTGTGAGATAAGTGGGAGATAGTAGACGCTATTTTGCTGACGCATTTGAAAGAATTAAATCTTCAATAGAATGGAAACAAAATTAGAAACAACCTCAATAACAATTGAAGCCACAATAAATGCTCTGGTAGAAAAAGTTTGGGAATTTTGGACTCAACCCGAACATATAACGCTATGGAACTTTGCTTCGCCCGACTGGCATTCTCCTTGGGCTAAAAGCGATTTGCGTGTAGGAGGTAAATTCAGTTCAAGAATGGAAGCTAAAGATGGAAGTTTTGGCTTTGAGTTTGAAGGTGTTTTTACGGTAGTAAATCTCAACAAACGTATTGAATACACAATGTTTGATAACCGAAAAGCAATTGTTGTTTTTGAAAACCAAGCTAATGCTACTCGAGTTATCGAAACCTTTGATGCTGAAAACATAAATTCGATTGAACTGCAAAGAGGAGGCTGGCAGGCTATACTAAATAATTTTAAGGAATACGCTGAAGGGCAGTTTTAAGTTACCCAGCGTTGTCAAAATTCAACACTACTTCGTACTTAATACTTTTTCATTGAATGGCTACTAAATCAAGTATTAAGAATTGGATTTTAGTTCCTTTAAGTTTACTTGTATTATATTTTGTTCTTGAAACTACTTGCTATTTTTTAATTTGTGCTAATATATTACGACCCGATTTTGGTTCTGTGCTGTCCCGTAATTTTGGTGCATCCGACAGACCCTATGTAAAGTACGATAGCTTAACGGGATACAGATACACCGGGAATAGGCCACATCTAACCAATATTCACAACGGTAAAATTGTATATGAACATAGTATGCCGGTAAACAATCGAGGGTATTGCTCGGTTGATGATTTTGAGTTTAAGAAATCTCAAGGATGCAAGAGGTGGATGGTATTTGGCGATTCATATACTGCTGGCGAAATTACCGATACAACTTGGGTAGATTTGTATCAGAAGCGATTTAACAAAGACTCAACAGAACATTATAATTTTGGATTAGAAGGTTCTGGAATAAATAATTGGCACGCTATATTTTTTAAGGAGATTATTCCAAACTACGAGTTTGACGGAATAGTGCTAGCTGTTTTCGGTGATTTAAAATCAAAATCTTATGATTTAGCCCGACCCGTAATTATTAAGCATTCCTTTGACAATTACTCAGGTTTGAGTTTTTTCGATTCATTACCTATCAACAGTGACGATTTTGAACAGAATTATAAAAATAAACTTTTTTACGAATCCTCTATTTATGATAGTGCAGATATTGCAAAGTATAAACTGCATTTATTGGGCTCTCCTAAAAAAACATATCGCTTTAGTTGGACTAAGCCAGAATTTTATTTTTTACACATTATTTGGGATGCGATAGTATATTTTCAAAACATTAATTCGTTTGAAAAACGGTTTTCGAGTAAATATATTGACCCTAAAATGTTAAGCGGAACATACGAAGGCCTACTGAACTATGATGAGTTATTTGGAAAACAAAATATGAATAGAGTGGCTGAAATGATGGACTATTGTGTAAAAAACAAAAAATCCATCCGATTAATTTCTATTCCATCATACAATGTTGTTGCAAGAGACCCTAAACATTATCATAATAATATTTATAACAAACATTTGAAATTGCTCGCTAAGCAATACGGAGCAAGCTTTTACGATGGCTACCAATTATATGATTCTATTCCTATAGCTGCACGGGAAAACTATATACTTTATGGCGATAGCCACTGGAACAGAAAGGGAATAGACTTATTTCTGACTATGCTCCCATAATTTCGCTATGCCATTTGGGCTAAACTGTGTAGGAAGTTATATCGATTAGCACAATAAAGTCAATTATTAGCATGCCCGATTTTTGGGATTTTACCCTAATTTTCCACAGTTCAAATTATTTGTAAATTTGGCCATTAATTACAATTCTAAAACCTCATCAAAAAATGGCAAAACCTAACTCGGATATTGTGTTTGAATTGATAAAATCGTTGAAGCAACCCGAAAAAAGGTATTTCAAAGTATATGCTTCACGAGCTCCCGGAGGTGAGGAAAATATGTACAACAAGCTATTTGATGCCATTGACAAGGGTAAAGAATATGATGAAGTGAAACTAAATGAAGAGTTTAGCGAGTTGGATAGAAAGCAATTTTCCATTGCTAAAATGCGACTGTATGATATGATAATCCGCAGTTTAGACGCTTTTCACAGCAATAGTAGCATTGATGCACAGTTGAAAAAACTGCTTCACGGAGCTGAAATTCTGTATAAAAAAACACTTTACAGGCAGGCTGACAGGTTGCTCAAACAGGCAAAAAAAATGGCTTACGACTATGAAAAACACACTTCATTGCTCGAAATTTTTAAATGGGAAAAACTGCTAATTGAAAAAGACACATACGAAGAAGTTACAGACGAACAACTCCAGCATATATATGAAGAAGATAGGGTAATTCTCAAAAAAATTGAATTGCATTCCGAGTTTTGGAATGTAAAAAGCAATCTTTTCAGAACACTAAATAAAACCGGCTCGGCACGTTCGCAGGAAGAGTTAGAGAAATTCAGAAACATTATTGCAACCCGCCTGCAAGGTCACGACGACCGTTACTTTTATTATGAAACTCGTTACCTATACAATCATATTAGTAGTGCCTTCTCATTCAGTATCGGCGATTACAAAGAAAGCTACAAGCACCTCACAGCCAACCTAAAACTGATAGAGGATAACCTTGAAATGTTCAGCGAAGAGCCGAATATCTATTTTTCGCTGCTCACCAACATTGTGTATATTGCCAGTCAGCTCAAGATGTACAAAGAGGTGTTTTACTATCTTGACAAATTGCGAAAACTGCCTGCTGAATTTGAAAGTGCTAGAAACGAAGACCTCGATGTTCGGATGTTCTATCTGATGTATAGCACCGAACTCACCATTCATTTTGTGTTAGGAGATTTCGATAAGGCCATTCATTCATTCCCGATTATTGAAAGCGGTTTGAAATTGTACGAAGACAAACTCAGCCACGTTCGGAAAGCGTTTCTGTACTACAACATTGCCATTAATTATTTCGGTGACGAAAAGTATGTAGATGCCTTAAAATGGATAAACAAGCTTCTCGATAGCGTAAATATTGATAAAAGTCAGGCTATTTATTGTTTTGCCGAAATTATGAATTGTGTCATACACATCGAATTACGTAGCGAAAACCTGCTACCTTATCAGCTAAAGTCCACTCAACGCTACCTGAAAACTCGAAATCGGGTTTACAAATTTGAAAGCGTTATGCTAAAATTCATTACCCGTGCAGCCACCACGCCTAAAAGTATTTCTGTTACTGACTTTTCAAACCTTCGAAACGATTTGCTGGAGCTAAATGAAGATAAGTTTGAACGAACGGCATTTGAGTATTTCGATTTTATATCCTGGGCCGAAAGCAAGATTGAAGGCCGCACCTTCGCAGAAATTGTGAAAGAAAAAGTAAAGAAAATGAACTAAAATCCCCACAAATGAAAATCTCTCAAATAATAAAACATCTCGAAGAGTTTGCACCGCCAAGCTATCAGGAAAATTACGACAACAGTGGGCTTTTGGTTGGAAATCCTGAAACTGAGCTATCAAATGCCCTCATTTGCTTGGATAGCACTGAGGCCGTTATTGATGAAGCCATTGAACGAGGTTGCAATTTAGTTATTGCTCATCATCCCATAATTTTTAGTGGATTGAAGAAACTGAACGGCAAAAATTATGTGGAACGCACTATCATAAAAGCCATTCAGAATAATATTGCCATTTATGCAATTCATACAAATTTGGATAACGTAAAAGCTGGTGTAAATGCCGAGATAGCCGAACGTTTGGGTTTGATAAATCTTCGAATTCTCCGTCCTAAAAGTGGCGATTTAAAAAAGTTAGCCGTGTTTTGCCCAGAGGAACAAGCTGGAAATTTGCAGTTTGCTCTTTGTGAGGCAGGTGCAGGAAACATTGGAAATTACGACCAATGTAGTTTCAGTTCTGCTGGAATAGGTACTTTTAGAGGGAACGAAAACACGAACCCATTTGTTGGAAAGCGAGGCGAAATTCATAATAAATCCGAAATTAAAATAGAGGTAGTATTTCCTTCATATTTGCAAAGTGTCATTTTAGAAGCAATGAAAAAGAATCATCCCTACGAAGAAATTGCTTTCGATATTTATAGTTTAGACAATCAGAATACTCACGTGGGCAGTGGAATGCTTGGCGAATTGGACATGGAAGAAAACGAAATGGAATTTCTGCAAAAGGTAAAAATCCACCTCAAAACAAAATGTATTCGACACACCGCTTTATCGGGTAAACCAATTAAAAAAGTGGCCGTTTGCGGAGGGTCAGGAAGTTTCCTGTTGAAAGATGCTATTCAGGCCAAAGCTGATATTTTTATTACGGCCGATTTTAAGTATCACGAGTTCTTCGATGCCGAAAATCGTATCGTAATTGCTGATGTTGGTCACTACGAAAGTGAGCAATTTACAAAAGAATTGTTAAGAGATTTTCTAATTCAAAAAACACCTACATTTGCACCCTTTTTAACAAAAGTAGATACTAACCCGGTTAATTATATTTGAAAATGGCCAAAACAAAGGCTTCCGACACTAAAAAAGCAGTAGAAGCAACTGCAGTAGAAACACCTAAAAAAACAGTTAAACCTGTTGCATCCGGCGAAAAAAAGGATGTTAGCATCGAAGATAAGCTTCGTGCTCTATACCGTTTGCAAGGAATTGACTCCGAAATAGACCGTATTCGTACCATCCGTGGCGAGTTGCCTTTGGAAGTTCAAGACCTCGAAGACGAAGTTGTAGGTTTAGAAACTCGTATTGGTAATTTCTCTGAAGAAGTAAACGCTTTAGAAGACCAAGTTCTTGCTAAGAAAAACCAAATCAAAGATGCACAAGCGTTGATTGCTAAATATACCGAGCAGCAAGGTAAAGTGCGTAACAATCGTGAATATGATTCTTTGACAAAAGAAATTGAATTCCAAGGTTTGGAAATTCAGTTAGCTGAGAAAAAGATGAAAGAGTTCCGTGTTCAAATTGAACAAAAGAACGTTTTTGTGGATAAAGCTAAAAACGACCTTGAAGAACGTAAAGCCGATTTAGCTGCTAAAAAAGCTGAGTTAGATGACATCATTGCTGAAACTCAAAAGGACGAAGACAAGTTGATTGGCAAAAGCGAAGCCGCTTATGCTATAATTGAGCCTCGTTTGCAATATGCTTACAAACGTCTTCGTGGCAATGCCCGAAATGGTTTGGCTGTGGTTACAGTTACCCGTGATGCTTGCGGAGGATGTTTTAACCAAATTCCCCCACAACGCCAATTAGATATCCGTACCCGAAAAAAGATTATCGTTTGTGAATATTGCGGCCGTGTTTTGGTTGATGCCGAAATTGAAACTACTGATGCCGTATTAGAAGCCGCTGTTTAAGTTCTAAATTTTATATTTATGAAAAGCCTCCAAATTTGGGGGCTTTTTTATTTTGTCAACTTCCCTAATCTTTTCAATTCTTTGTTTGCCCTACTAAGCATCCCTGCCGATGCTCCTTCCTGAATTGCGGCCTCAATAAGCACTCGGGTTTCGTTCTTTAGTTCAGGGAAACGTATGGTGAGATTGACTAATACTGTTATAGAAAAAGCCCTCACAGCAATAGTTTCAGATGGGGAAATAAGTAGCCGAGAACAAACTTCAAAAGCAGTTCCGCATAATTCTTCAGGAATTTCTAAATCTTGTAAAATCCGAACTGTATTTCGTTTTACGGCTATGTTTTGGGTGTCGGCAAGTAAATGGAGCATTTTATCCAAATAGGGGACAACCATATTTGGGTAACGCTTAAAAACGTTACTCACCGCCCAAGCTGCTCGTTGTGTAATTCTGTATTCGTTCCCGAAAAACAGTTTCATCAATTCGGCGAAACGTTCCGGGTCATTGCCAATAAAATCAACAATACGATTTATTACTCTTTTGCTGTGTTCTGAAAGAATTTCTGCTTCAAGATTCATTCCCCTGAGAAGCCAATTGTCCTCGAAGGCGTGCCTTAGTTCACCAGCAACTTGAAGCCTTTTCCGTGTACGTTAACAATCTCTACGCTTTTGTCGCCAACCAAGTATTTACGGAGTTTTGCTATATAAACATCCATACTGCGGGCATTGAAATAGTTGTCGCTCCCCCAAATTTTGTTTAGAGCGTAATTTCTGTCCATCACATCATTTAGGTTAATGCTTAATAGATTTAATAGGTCAGATTCTTTGGTGGTCAAGCGTTGTTTTTCGCCATTCAACTCCAATGTTTGATGATGGTGGTCGAAAGTGTATTTCCCAACTTGTACAGGTTCGTGAATTAATAGTGGCATAGTTTCGGGATTGGTACGGCGAAGAATTGCTTTTACTCTCAACAGCAGCTCTTCCATACTGAACGGTTTAGAAAGATAATCATCTGCACCTTTGTTAAAGCCCATTAAACGGTCTTCCTTCAATGATTTTGCTGTAACAAATATAATAGGAATCACTTTATCAGTTTGGCGGATTTCTTCGGCAAGTGTATACCCGTCTTTAAGGGGCATCATCACATCTAAAATGCAAATATCAAAATGGCCTGCGATAAATTTCTCGAAGCCTTGTTTGCCATTATTGGCTAAAGTACACTCGAAGCCTTTTGCATCAAGGTATTCGCGAAGAAGATTGCCCAAATTATGGTCATCTTCAACTAATAAAACTTTTTTTGGTGTATTGCTCATTTTGAGGGGTTTGTGATATTTGCGGAGGTAAAATTAAATGAACATTTTCTGCCCCAAACAAAAATTATCTTAATTTAACTATTTCTAGGATGAATGTCGCCAAATGGTAGAAATATTTCAAAAGTGCTGCCTTTTCCCAGCTCGCTATCAATATGAATTTCGCCTTGATGTAAGTCCACAATTGCTTTTACATAACTAAGTCCTAATCCGAATCCTTTTACATCGTGAACGTTTCCGGTAGATACCCGGTAAAACTTCTCAAAAATGCGGTTTTTATCCTCTTTCCCAATCCCAATTCCATTGTCTGAAACCGAAATAACTATGCCCTTATTTTGATTTCTGGTAGAGATGACTATAAGTGGTGCATCATAAGAATATTTCAAAGCATTATCAAGTAAATTGAATATTACATTGGTAATATGTACTTTGTCGGTCATTAGCTCATCCTGTTCGGCATCGAGGTTTATCAAAAGTTCGCCACCTTTCTTTTCCACTGTAAGCCACATATTGTTGCACACCTTTTGAATTAGTTGGTTAAGATTCAATTTTTCTAAACGAAGTTTCAAGCCATCTTTTTCAATTAAAGCGGTTTGCAAAACGTTTTCTACCAGCAAACTCAATCGTTTATTCTCATCGTGAATTATTCCGATATAGTTAAACACTTTCTCCTCGGTTTTATCTACTTCGGGGTCGGTGAGTGCCTCACAGGCTAATGAAATAGTTGAGATAGGCGTTTTGAACTCGTGGGTCATATTGCTAATGAAATCGCTGCGGATATCACTCAACTTCTTCTGCACCAAAATGGAATGAAGCGTGTACCACGATATAGAAACCATTACCAAAATAAGAATACTCGAAGCAATGAGCATCACCCAAATATTTCCCAACCCATAAATAGAAATTTCAGGAAAAATAACGGCCAATGTTTCTGTTGGAGCAGATTTAAGCCTTCCTCCAATTTCTTTTCTAAACTTACTTTCAAGCAGACACTTTATTTCGATAGAGCTATCAGACTTGATTATAATATTTTGAAAATTGTCGAAAACTGCAAACTGAAACGGAGCATCTATGCCTTTGGCTTGAAGTGCCGTTTTCAACAAACGGTCTATTAAGGCCGAATCTGCCATTAAGTTAGCGGCTTTTTGTAGTTCTAAAATATCAGAATATTTTGAAAGCGAAGAAATGTCGGGTGTTAGGTGCAAGGTTACCCCAGCTCCGAATTTCTTTTCGGCAGTATGCTTTATTTTTTTACCTGATGAATCTTTGGTGGATTCCTCAATAATTTTTACGTTCCAAGTTTCGCCATTGTTCATCGCCGCTTTGTTTAGCGAATCTAAATCGCCAAACAATTCCTGCTCCCGCTGCTGAAGAAGTTTGCTTATATCTTTACTTCGTTCCTTCCGCTGAATTTCTACCTCACGGCTAACTTGAGCAATTATATCGTTCACATCGCGGGTAAGCTGACCCTTCCTCAAATCTACCGCATTGCGAACCCAATAAATTTCAATTAAAACCAACCCAAGCATCGAAATGCCCATTGCCATAGCTATGCGGGTGATGTTCTGTTTGTTCAAGGTGGCAAAAATAATGGGATGCGAAAGGTAGTAGGGTTGATTAACTTAATTTGTAAAGTTTGGATTCAACCAAAATGTATTTAAACATGGCCATTGAGAAACCTCCCTAAAATTGGTTCATTTGTTTTCAACACTTTCCTCTTCATATCCTTTAGGTCAGTAGATTGATTTTTTGAATTTCTTTGTAACCTGAATACAAAAATATTTACACCCTACGATAATTTACATAAAATGACCTTTGAAGATATCTCCATTTTCCTGAAACCAACATCCCTTTCAGAGCAATCCTATTCTGATGATAGTCTTGGGTCAAAAGTTTCCTTCTTTAGTGGGAATCATTATGAACCAACAGACTTCATCGAAACGCTCGTCGTAATTGGGGTAAGTGAAGAGCGGGGCAACCCGGCGAACCTTGGCACGGCCGAAGCACCCGACAAAATCAGAGAATATTTGTATGCCCTAAAGACTGGTGGCTACGAACGAACCATTCTCGATTTAGGCAATATAACCGCCGGATTTGAAAAGCAAGACACTTATTTCGCCATTACCAAGGTTGTAAATTATTTATTAAAAAGCAAAGCTGTTCTACTTGTGATGGGCGGAAGTCAGGATTTAACCTATCCTATTTATTTGGCTTATGAAAAATTAGAGCAAACGGTCAACCTTGTTTCCATTGATTCTCGCTTCGACATTGGCGAAATTGATTCCGATACGCAAAGCAATAATTTCTTGGGTAAGATAGTTATGCACGAACCAAATTATCTATTCAACTATAGTAATCTGGCCTATCAAAGTTACTTCGTTGACCAGAAGTCATTGGAATTAATGCAAAAACTTTATTTCGACATTTTCCGACTTGGCGAAATAAAAGAAGAGATTGCCCAAACCGAAGCTATACTTCGCAATGCAGATATTGTTTCCTTCGATATGTCTTCAATCCGCTTTGCCGATGCTCCGGGATGTTTGCAATCAAGCCCAAATGGATTAAATGGTGAAGATGCTTGTAGAATTTCCCGTTATTCGGGCATAAGTGATAAACTTTCTGTTTTCGGGATATTTGAACTTAATCCTAAAGCAGACAACCGCAATCAAACTGCGTTTTTGGCTGCCGAAATGGCTTGGTATTTTCTAAATGGCTACTTCAATCGGGTGTCCGATTACCCAATTGTTGATAAATCTGCTTACAGTCTTTTCACTGTTCCTATCAGCGATGGGAAATACACAATTGAATTTTATAAAAGCAATAAATCCGATCGTTGGTGGATGGAAGTCCCCTACCCTTCAAAACCAGAATCGAAGTACGAAAGGCAGTACATGATACCCTGTTCATATTCCGATTATCAACTCGCCTGCAACGACGAAATTCCTGACCGCTGGTGGAAAACTTACCAAAAATTACACTAACGATCCTCAATTTCATTTTAATATTTTAAGATATTTTGACTTTTTCGATAAACAGTATTCCTGCTAAACCCAATATCCACGCCACTTTCAGAATCGTTTTTTTTATTTAAACCTATTTTTGTTGATAACCGTTTGCAGAATTAAAAATATGTTTAGTTTAGCACCTCCAAATTTTAACTCGAAAAGCACCGCTTAAACAATCATTTCAAAACTGATGAAAAAAGTATTTACCACTCTTGCACTATCTTACACCTTCTTCTGTTCGTTCGCACAGCAAGACCCACAATTTAGCCAAAATATGTGGAATAAATTGCAGCCAAATGCAGGTTCTGCAGGTGCAAGTGGCGGAATTTGTGCTACTTTGCTTGGCCGTTTGCAATGGGTAGGATTTGAAGGAGCTCCTAAAACATACCTATTAAATGTAGATGGATATGTAGCCGCTATTCATGGTGGCGTTGGTTTATCTGTAATGTCGGATAATATTGGTGCTAATAAAGGAATAGCTGCAAAAATTTCATATGCTTATCAAATGAATTTGGGTACAGGTAAATTAGGCATAGGTGCTGATGTTGGAATTTTGATGAATTCGCTTAATGCAAGTGCTTTGAAACCTGCTCAAAGTGGTGACAATTCAATACCTACAGCAAACGCAAGTTCAATGGCTCCAGATTTTGGTTTAGGACTTTATTATCAAATACCTGAAAAATTGTATTTCGGAGTTTCTACAACTCACTTAGTACCTGGTCAATTAAAATACGGAGATGTTAAATTTAAAGTTGCACGCCACTATTATTTAATGGCTGGTTATACATATAATGTGTCACCTAAATTTGACTTACTGCCCTCGGTATTTATTAAAACAGACGGTCGTGCTACTCAGTTTGATGTAAACTTAAATGTAATGTATAACAAATTGATTTGGTTGGGGGCTTCTTACCGCTTGCAAGATGCAGCAGTTGCAATGGTTGGTGTACAATGGAAAAACTTCCGCATAGGCTATTCTTATGATTTCAATACATCTAAATTGAACTCCTACAATAGCGGTACTCATGAAATAATGTTGGGCTACTGCTTTAAATTGGAAAAGCCAGTTATTACTCAGAAATATAAAAACGTTCGCTTTCTTTAATAAAACGAAACCTATTTCGAGCAAATCTGTTCAAGTGCATTCTTTAAAATCTGGGTTTTAAAAATATTTCATCTTTTTTCATATTTACACAATAATTTTTAAATCCTAACGTTTGTATTATATATTTTCAAACGAAAAACTATGAAAAAACTCTTTTTCTTTCTCCCCTTTGCTGGTTTATTAATTGGCTGTGGAGATAAAGGTCGGGGAAATCTTACTGGTGTTCAAGGTCGTGAAGAATGGTATCAGGAAGACCCTTACGGCATGCTTTTCATCCCAATGGGTTCATATCAAATGGGGCAAAGCGATCAAGATGTTCCTTACGCTGTTACCGCTCAAGCTAAAACAGTTTCAGTTCAGGCGTTTTATATGGACATTACAGAAATCACCAACAATGAATATCGTCAGTTTTGTTATTGGGTACGCGATTCAATGGCTCACCGCTTATTAGGTGAAGACCATATTTTAGAAGAAGGTGAATATGGCGAACGCATAAATTGGGAAGAAAAAATTGAATGGGACGATGAGCAATCCATGGAAACATTGGAAGAATTATATCTCCCAGAACATGAACGCTTCTATCGTCGTAGAGAAATTGATACACGTAAATTAAATTTTGAATATTATTGGATTGACCTTCGCGAAGCTGCCCGCAAAGCTAATCGTGAGCAAGGAATGAAAGATCGTTCGGTATTTATCAAAAAAGATATAATAAATGTATATCCAGACACCTTAGCTTGGATTCACGACTTTACTTATGCTTTCAATGAGCCAATGACGAATATGTATTTTTGGCATCCTGCATTTGATGAGTATCCCGTTGTAAATGTTACTTGGAAGCAAGCTCGTGCTTTCTGTATTTGGAGAACACAATTATTAAACAGCTATCTACAAGGCAGAGGCGAAACATTTGTTCAAGATTTCAGATTACCTACAGAATCTGAATGGGAATATGCCGCTCGTGGTGGTCTTGATTTGGCTCCATATCCTTGGGGAGGGCCTTACATTCGTAACAGTAGAGGGTGTTTCTTAGGTAACTACAAACCACTACGAGGTAATTATGTGGACGATGGTGGATTCCAAACTGTAACATCAACTTCTTATGCACCTAACGAATTTGGTTTATATTGCATGGCGGGTAACGCAGCTGAATGGACAAGCAATGCTTTTGATGAATCTGCTTATAACTTTTCGCATGATTTGAATCCCGACTATTTGTATGATGCCAAAGAATCTGACCCACCAGCTCTTAAACGTAAAGTTATTCGTGGTGGCTCATGGAAAGATATAGGTTACTATATGCAAACTAGTTCGCGTACTTACGAATATCAGGATACTGCAAAATGTTACATCGGATTCCGCTCTGTTATGACATTCTTGGGTAGGGATAAAAAAGATTTTTAATTGGTATTTCCCATCAAAAGTATTTCTATAATTGCGACCCTTTTGAGAAGTCAAAAGTTCCGCACAATAACTCTGTAAATTTTAATTTAACTATATAATAAACGCTTAAACTTTCACAAAAATGGCATCTAACAAAATGTACAAAAAAGCAATGGGTATGATTTACGGACTTGGAGCTGCAGTCGTAATCCTTGGAGCACTATTCAAAATTCAGCACTGGAAAGGTGCAAGTGAAATGCTAACTGTTGGGCTTTTGACCGAGGCAATGATATTTGCTTTTTCTGCTTTTGAAAAGCCTCATGAAGAACCAGATTGGACTTTAGTTTATCCTGAATTGGCTGGAATGGAGCATGAGAAAGACCATGTCTTAGTTGGCGGTGGTGGAGGAGGCGGATTTTCCTCTACCCAGGATCTCGACAAAATGCTCGAGGACGCTAAAATTGGCCCAGAGTTAATTGAAAGTCTTGGTGCTGGTCTTCGTGGCCTTACCGATTCTACAAGTAAATTAAATGATATTAGTGATGCCTCGGTTGCTACCAATAATTACGTAAACAAATTGAACACAGCTTCCGCTTCTGTTGAAACCTTGGCGGGGAATTATGCTAATGCTTCTGCTTCACTTACAGGTTTAGCAAACAGCAATGAAGCCGGTGCATCTATCGGAGATAGTCTTCAAAATGTAGCTCAAAAACTTTCTCAGCTCAATGCTGTTTATGAGTTGCAATTACAAGGTTCGCGTGAACTTACTGAAACGCAAAACTCACTGTATTCAGGTATTCAAACTGTAATGCAGAACTTAAATGATTCTGTAAATGATACCCTTAAGTATAAAGAAGAAGTAGCTAAATTGGCTGAAAACTTAGATGCCTTAAACACAGTTTATGGTAATATGCTTTCCGCTATGAATGTTCGCAAATAGTTTTACATCATATTCGGTTTAGATAACTAATTTTTAAAGAAATATAACAATGTCAGGAGGAAAAGAGACCCCAAGACAGAAGATGATTGGGATGATGTATTTGGTATTAACAGCCTTATTGGCTCTTAACGTATCAAAATCCATCTTAGATGCATTCATAATTGTAAATGAAGGTCTTGAAAAAACTAACCATAATTTTGAGGAAAAAAACAAGACTACTTATGGTGCATTTAAAGCTGCAATGGAAAAGGATGCAGCTAAAACTGAACCATATTATAAACGAGCTTTAGAAGTTCAGAAGGTTTGTGCAGAGTTAGTAAAGCATATTGACAATTTGAAGAAGGAATTAATTATTAAAACAGATAATCTTGAAGACCCTAAAATTGCAGATACACTTACTATGCATTATATTCAGTCGAAAGATAATTATGATATGCCCACCAATATTTTGATTGGTGAGGATATTTCATCAATTAAACCTAAAACTGAAAAGTGGTCTGCTTTAGAGCTAAAAGATAAAATTGATAATTGCCGAAATAAAATTGTCAAACTTCTTGATGATGGTGATGGTGTAAAGATTTTCCCTGCAATTAAGACTGTTGTTCAGTCTTCAGTAAAGAAAAGTTTGAATACTGATTTGAAGATGATTGAAGATGGCCATGATGTGGGTTGGGCTGGTGGAAATTTCTACCATTTACCTTTAGTTGCAGTAATAACAAATCTAACTAAAATGCAAAATGATGTTAGTAATGCAGAAGCTGATGCTGTTAATGGACTTTTAAGTGCAGTAAAAGCAAATGACTTTACATTTGATAAATTATCGGCTAAAGTAATCGCCCCTTCGAGTTATATTATTGCTGGTGATGAATATAAGGCTGAGGTGCTATTGGTGGCTTTCAATTCTACATCTAACCCGGAAATGGTATTGGGTAATGTAGATACTTTACACAACAAAATCATAAGTGAAAGCGGTAAGATTCCAGTTTCTGGGGGGCTTGGTAAATATTCATCAAGAGATGGTTCGGAAGGTATCAAGAAATGGGGAGGAGCTATTAAAGTTCCAAAACCAGATGGAACAATGGAAGTTTATACTTTCCAAACTGAGTATATGGTGGCTAAACCTGCTGTAACTGTTTCACCAACGAAAATGAATGTTTTGTATATTGGTGTAGACAACCCAGTATCTATTTCATGTCCAGGTATCCCAGCCGAAAAAATCACTCCTTCTATTACTAATGGAACACTAACACCTGTAAATGTGAAGAATGGTGAATATATCGCCCGTGTAACTACGGCTAATAAAGATGGTGCTGTTGTAAGTGTTATGGCTGATTTTAATGGTCAGAAAAAGAAAATGGGCGAGTTTAAATTTAGAATCAAAACTGTTCCCAATCCTGTTCCAAAAGTGGCTGGTAAGAAGGATGGCAAAATTGCTAAAGGAGATGTTCTTGCTGCTGGTGGTATTGCTGCCGTAATGGAGAACTTTGATTTTGAGTTAAGCTATACTGTTCAGAAATTTGAAATGTCTTACAGTAAAAGTGGCGACTTCTTTACCCTTGCAGCTAATGGAAATAAATTTACACCAGAAATGGCCGCAGCCATTAATGGAAGCATGAAAAAAGGCAGCAAATTAATATTGGAAAATATATTTGCCATTGGCCCTGATAAAACTCCACGAAAACTAGAGACTATAGTATTTACTATTCAATAATCTTTAAATTCTTTGTCCCATGAAAGCTAAATCTTTGTTATTGTCCTTAGTTCTGTTTTTTCTAATCGGAACTTCAATTGGTCAAAATGTATTGGATGGTGTTTTTGTAAAGGAACACTATCCAACCCGTAAAGTTATTCCTTACACACATCTCCGTGAAGCTGATGTAATGTGGAGCAAACGGATTTGGCGTAAAATGGATTTAAGAGAGAAAATTAATCATCCTCTTTATTTTCCTACTGAGAAGATTAAAGACAGAAGAAGTCTTTCTCAGGTGGTGTTCGATGCAGTAAATGAGGGTAGTTTAACTGCTTACGCTCCAACTGATGATGAGTTTACTACTGTAATGACTAAAGCACAGATTGATGGAATCATGAGCAGAACAGACACTATATATACGGAGGATTTAGATAATCCAGGCAATATGGTGATGAAGATTTCCAAAAATGAAATTAATTTTGGTGATATACACGAATATAGAATTAAAGAGGACTGGTTTTTTGATAAGCAAAAATCTATTTTAGATGTTCGTATTATTGGACTTCAACCAATTATAGCTTTAGAGAAAGATGGTGAGATTCGTCCAACCCCACTCTTTTGGATTTATTACCCTGAAGCACGTAGCATTTTTGCTAATGCAGAAGTATTTAATCGTGCAAATGATGCAGAACGTAAAACATTGGAAGATATTTTTTGGAAGAGAATGTTTGGCAGCTATATATACAAAGAACAAAACGTTTATGAACGTCGTATAGCGGACTATGCTCAGGGACTTGATGCCTTATTAGAGGCGGAAAAAATCAAGGATGATATTTTCAAACTTGAACACGACCTTTGGGAATACTAAAATTTGAGTATAACAACATTAAAGAGCCGAAAGGCTCTTTTTTTTGCTCAAAAATCTGAATTGTATTAATAACCTGAGTTCGGGTTAAGCAGCGAGTTGCAATTGCAGTTTTTGCACCTGCAGGCGTTTTGGATTAGTTTCCTCAACGTGGTGTTTAATAGAAGGCTTTTTAGGGAAGAAGGAATAAGCTGCGATAGTGGCTAAAATATTGAGCAGAAAGCCACTTATGGAACGATGTCTGGAGTGTTCGAGCTGACATATATTTTTAAGTTCATCGATAACCGTCTCGATAACCGAACGTTTCCTCAACTGTATTCTTTCTTCGTTGCTCAAGGCTACCGATTTCATATTTCGCCTTACTGCTGTAATGAGTTGGATACCATTCCCCCAAAGCAAATCACTCAAAGCTTTTGAGATATAGCCTTTGTCGCCAAAGAGTTTTCCAAATAAATTTTGGGTCATTTTGGTTATTGCTTCCATATTTCTGTCATCTGTGTTTCCTTTGGATATATAGAACGAAAGTATTTCACCTTTATCGTTGATTATTAGGTGTAACTTGAAGCCAAAGAACCATCCCATCGAGGATTTTCCTCGCTCGGCAATGCCCTTGAAGGTTTTGTGGCGGGGTATGCGTTTATTGTGGCAAACCCTTACAACGGTGGAATCTATAAAGCTAATCCCTGTGCATTCGCCTCGGCAGCAATGATGTAGAAATAGCATAAAAACAAGAGCATGACGGTGGCTAAGTTCAATGAAGCGGTTATAGGAAACCAAATGGGGGAAGTCTGCTTTTAAGTATACTTGGACATAGTCCGTATAAAAGTGCTTAAAATTCCTGAACTGTCCGCCGTGAAAGGCGATGAGTATGGTGATAATTTCTGAATCACAAAGCCCTGTGGCTCTGTTTCGGGTCTTTATATCCGATTCTATCAAAAATTCTGGATTCTTTAAATATTCATCCCTAAATGTCTTGCAGAAATCGTCTACTTTAACGAAAGTTTCTATAATTTTATCCCGTAGCATTGGTTTTAGTGTAATTATTTGCTGTTTGCACTACAAATATAACTATTTCAGATGCTACTATTTTGCTGATAAACAATAGGTTATTAACAATAATGAACGAATAACCTTAACCCGAACTCAGGTTAATAGCATATCTAACAAGTCCATAAATCTAAATCAGTTTTAGAATCCGCTCATCAGTAACAGGTGCCTCCCATATCCATCTTTACGCACACATAAAATTCCCTACTTTTGGCTCAGCCCAAAAAACCCCTTGCACTACCTCGACAACCTTATTGCCTTCGTCATGTCGCTCAACGGTGTCAAGATCCTGCGTTTCTTTTGGTTTTTCTTTTTCTTCGAGTTTTTCCGCTTCTTTGTAGTGGATTTCAGTACCATTTTTCTGTGGAGAATATCGGCCCCGTTTCGCAAACGCCGAATGGATGTGGCCCGAAACTCCTTTTGGAAAGAAAGCCCCTTAATCTCCATTATCGTACCCGGCCGGAACGAAGGTGATAACATTTACCGCCTGGCCAATTCGCTTAAAGAGCAAACCTATCAGCACTTTGAATTGATAGTGATTGACGATGGCTCCGACGATAACACCCAGCTCATTTGCAAAAGCCTGGTGAAAAGCGGACTGATTACAAACTACCTCCGGAATCAGGTGCGGGGCGGAAAAGCATCTGCTGCCAACTTGGGTTTACGTTATTCAAAAGGCAAATTCGTTATTCACCTCGATGCCGATTGTTCCTACGACCGCGATGCTATAGAAAACATAATAGTTCCCTTTTATTACGATGCTAAAATAGGGGCCGTGGGCGGAAACATTCAGGTTCACAATTACAAAGACAGCCTCTGTGCCACCCTTCAGGCCATTGAATATTACGACAACATTTCCATTGGCCGAATCTCAACAAGTCAGTTGGGGATTTACCGCCAAATTTCGGGAGCATTCGGAGCGTTTCGCCGTTCATCGCTCGATAGTGTCGGAGGCTGGGATATTGGACCGGGGCTCGATGGCGATATAACCGTGAAAGTCCGCAAACTGAAACAGAAAATTCATTTCGAACCCTCGGCCTTGTGCCAAACGAATGTACCCGTTACGTTTAAAGGCTTGATTAGGCAACGTTCGCGATGGGACAAATCCCTTATCCGGTTTCGGTTACGCAAGCATAAAGATGTGTTTTTCCCCAATCAATCGTTCAACTGGGGCAACTTCATCTCCTTTGCCGAAAACGTAACCTATAATCTTATCCTAAACCTCAAATGGTATATCTATCTGTTTGATGTGCTCTTCAATTTCAGCAAGCAAATCAAGTACATTCTTCCCTTAAACATTCTTATCTACACCATTTACAATTACTTCAAGTATATCATATTCTCGCTTTTCCGCGAACGCAAGAACGAAACCATTGTTTATTTCCTACTTTATCTGCCTCTGATGGTGTTTTACTTTGGTTACTTCCTTCGAATAGTGCGAACCGTTGCCTACTTTCAGGAGTTCTTCTTTCGGGCATCCTATAAAGATAACTGGAATCCGCGGAAATCATCAGAGCAGGCCGAAGCTCTTAATATATAAGGATATGATGAATACGGCCTCATCCGGCTCTTTGAGCCACCTTCTCCCAAGGGAGAAGGAACGATGGTTTCAGAATGAAATTGTTGGGAAGTTTTTTATATTCTTTCTCTTTCTTCCCATCATTTCATTCTCACAAAACAAATCATCCGTAACAGGTATTTCTCCCCCTCTCCAAGGGGAGAGGGGGCCGGGGGGTGAGGCTTCTCGTACCATCGCCATTCTTGACCTCACAACCAAAAACGCCGAAACGACCGATGCCGAAATATATTCAGTGCAGCACGTTTTGAAGGTTGCCGGGCTATCTTTCATCACCACGGCTGATGTTAATACCGCCATCACCTATCCTATTGTCATAGCTTCATCAAAATTAGGAAGTGCGACCTTTACTATAGCCGAACAAGATTCTTTAATCAGCTTTGTAAACAAAGGAGGAATCCTTATTGCTCCAACCATTTTCGCTTCTTCTCTGCATCCCCTTTTCGGCATTTCGGGAAACACTGAAGCCACTACCCGGCATCGGATTAACTTTAATACTTCACTGCCCAATCCGGCTTTTCGTTGGCTCGAGGATACACTGGAGCGAAACATAAGTTTGGGTAGTTTTAATTATCCCAATGTTGTTTCTTCCAATAGCTTTAGCACCACCACAGCTGTTGGTTTAGCCACTTACGATGACAATTCAACAGCCATCACACAAAATAATTATGGCTTGGGAAAGGCTTACACATTGGGCGTTTCCTTCAAAAATATGATTCTTATTCCGCAACTGAATAAAGACTTTGAAGCACAACGAACCTATTCCAATGGCTTTGAACCCACCTCTGATGCTTGGATTTTGTTTTTGAAAGGAATCTGCATCGGGCAAATCCCTAACTCAGTGTGGTTGCATACCAGTCCTTATGATAGCAAAGCCTCACTGATTGTTACCCATGATATTGATGCCACCACTTCTTATGATACAATGCATTACTATGCCGATTTTGAGAACTCCATAGGATTATCAGCAACCTATTTTGTTACCACTCACTATTTGGAAGATGGAGTTCTTAGTGCATTTTACAACTCGGCCAGTATTCCTAAAGTAGATTACCTATTGGATAAAGGCCACAAATTAGCCAGCCATTCTGTTGGGCATTTTCACGATTTTGATGATGAATCCCATGTCCCCTATGGAGCTTTAGGAAATACCACCTCCAACTATGCACCTTATAATGGTGGTCTTGGGCAAACCACGACTGGAGCCACCGTTCTGGGAGAAACCGAGCTTTCCAAGCATCTTCTCGAAGCCGATTTAGGGGTGAATATCCGTTCTTTCCGTGCAGGGTATTTATGTTATCACAACAAATTGGTTTCAGCACTCGACACCTTGGGATATACCTTTAACTCCACCTATTCGGCGGGTGATGTGCTCACTAATTTTCCCTACAAAAACCGAAAAGATCGGGTAAGCAGTGGAGCTCCATCAAGCGTTTGGGAAATACCAATGACTATATCCGATGTATTTAATTCCAACCTCATGAGTCCGGAAAACTATCTGGAAAAGCAAGCCACTTGGATAGATGTGGTGGAACGAAATACGCGAAACTATGCACCAACCGTTTTGCTCGTTCATCCCACTCGTTACTATAAGCTATTTGCCGAGCAGGGTTTAATAAGCCTTCTGCCATCCGATGTAACCACTTTCGATATAGAAACCTACGGCGATTATTGGCTGAACCGAAACAGTGTAACTTTCACATCAAAGCTCCAAAACGATACCCTTACTGTTGTTATTCCTCATACACTTTTGCCCATCGACACTAAGATTAGTTTTATTGTAGATGATGGTCAAAGCCTTTCATTTATCAAAGCCGAAGATGATTTAGGAAACCCAATTGCAGTAATTCAATCCCTTTGGGAAACTAATTCAGTAATCATACATTTCGGGAATTACACTCCGCTAAGCATCGCCGAACATTCTTTTAGCAAAGAAAATAGTGTCATTTTTACTTGCAACCCGAATCCTGTTAGCAACACAGCCAGGGTTGAAGTTTGGCAAAAAACATCAGGCCGACTCACTATTCAGTTGTTTGATATGATGGGGAAACTGGTAAAAACTATTACAAACGAAGGCAGACATCCGGGGATTTACAGGGAGACTTTCGATGCTGCTAATTTGGCAAGCGGTACTTATTTCTGTAAAGTAAGTGTGGATGGAGAAAGTAAAGTTAAGAAGGTGATAATGGATGGAGGGGGCAGGTAGGGGTTAAAGCAAATCTTTTAAAGCATCTTTAATGTTTGCAAAGTGAAAATTAAAGCCCGCATTTATTAGTTTCTCCGGATAAATGTATTGGCTCGAAAGCAACATTTCAGCACGGCTTCCTAAGATTAGTTTCAAGGCGACTTCGGGAGCTGGAATAACTATTTTTCCTTTTATTGCAGATGCGGTTTGAATAAATTGTTTGTATGATACCACTTCGGGAGCCACTAAATTTACTGGCCCTTCTATGGAATTTTGTTCTATACAAAACAAAATTGCTGATACTTCGTCGTCGATATGTATCCAAGGAAAGCCTTGGTTTCCAGAGCCAAAATATCCGCCAAAGCCGAGGGCAAAGGTTTTGAGAGCTTCGGGTAAAGCACCTGAAAGTTTATCAAGAACGATTCCGGTACGCAGCAAAACGGTTCTGCATTGGGCATCTGATGCTGCAGCTTCCCATTCGGAACATAATTGGGCTAAGTAGCCTTTTCCGTTTTCTGATTTTTCGGTGAGTAAATCGAAGCCGCGGTCGCCATAAATACCCACTGCCGAGGCATTAATGAATAGACTAGGTTTGTGTTTGGCTTGGTGTATGAAGTTTACAATTGCTTTTGTGGGGTTGATTCGGGAATCGTGTAGCTGTTGTTTTCGGGTGATTGTCCAAGGTTCGGAGGCTATGTTTTCTCCACATAGATTAATGATGGCATTTACTTCAAAATTCAGCTCAGGAACTGTGATGCCATCCCACAAAATGGAAGTTAATTGATTGAGGGGATTGGGATATTCTGTTCGGGAAAGGAGAAAAACGGTGTGGTTTCGGGTGAGTAATTGATTTACTAGGGCTTTGCCGATATTGCCTGTGCCGCCGGCTATTAGGATATTCATAGTTTACTAAACAAGCAAGAGGGGATAATGTTGGGGTATGGAGTTGATGGGTAAAAAATGCAAGGCCGGAGGCCGAGGATACCAATCGGAGCGAGGACGCTAGGATTAGCGAGGGCATTTCCAGTATTGGAAATTGTTCTTGTAAAATGCTGGAGGCATTTCCAGTGTTGGAAATTATTATTGTAAATTGCTGGAGGTATTTCCAGTATTGGAAATTGTTCCTGTAAAGTGCTGGAGACATTTCCAGTATTGGAAATTGTTCCTGTAAAATGCTGGAGGTATTTCCAGTATTGGAAATTGTTCCTGTAAAGTTCTGGAGGCATTTCCAATACTGGAAATCAATGTTGACGAGGGTTTGAGAGGGAGGGGGATTTTCCAATCCTGAAGGGATTGAATTTGAATAGCCCAGCATTGCAATGCTGGGTTTGGGATTGGGAATGGTTTCACAACCCTGACTGGGTTGAACTTGGGAATAATGTTCGACTCCTTCAGAGTCGGGGAAATACGGTGTGTGGTTTGACCCCGGGTTGCACCCGGGGCTATTGAGATTTGACCCTTTCAGGGTCGGGGGGAAATTGAATGCAGGCCGGAGGCCTTGGATACCAAGCGGAGCGAGACGCTCCGCTTAGCTTCTGGTTCAGCTTCCACATTTGGGGAGCCGCCGGATGGGGGTTAGGAACCGTTAGTTTGAAATACTGTCCTTTCGGTTTAGCCTCGATAGCAGAGGAAAGCCCGAAGTGGGCTTGCCATTGTGCGGCTGGCGGACTTGTAACGGATAGCGGGACCCAAACGTTGGCTTGAAATGCTAAGGGTTCTGCTCCAAAATAATTAAAAATTGACAATCAACTTTATATTGAGTTGTCGCCGGGTGAGGTAATTGGGGACTGCCCATTGGTTTCCGTTTACGTCGGCGACCCAGAGGTAGGAGATGACGTTGTTGACTTGGAGGAGGTTGAAGACTTCGAGGCTGAGCCAAACGGTTTTGAGGTATTTGAAGGGGTTCGATGGTTTTAGGACGCGTTTTTCGCCTTTGATGAGGGCGGAGAATCCGATGTCGACGCGGCGATAGGGGGGGATGCGGAGGGTGTCTTTGTAGCGTTGGTGGAGGGGTGGGCCAAAGGGCATTCCGGTGCCGTAAAGTAGGTTTAGGTGTACTTTGAACATGGGGAATTTGGGGACATAGTCTTGAAAGAAGATGTTGAAGTTTACGCGTTGGTCGGTGGGGCGGGGGATGTAGCCGGGGTAACGGGTTACGCCGTTGTTGTCGACATAAGAATCGTTTTTGAGGTCTTCGGCAATTTTCATAACGCTGAGGCTTATCCAGCTTTCGGCACCTTTGGCAAGTTCGCCATTGAGCCTGAAATCGACTCCGGTGGCGTAGCCTTTGGCTAAGTTTTGGGCGTAATAGCGGATGCGGACGTTCTCGATTTCGTAGGGAACAAGGTTGTTGAGGATTTTGTAATAGGCTTCGACTACGAACTTAAACGGGCGGTTCCAGGACCTGAAGTTGTAATCGGTTCCGGCAATGAAGTGGATGCTTTGCTGGGCTTTTACGTCTTTATTAATTACTCCGTTTAGGTCTCGCAATTCGCGGAAGAATGGAGGTTGGTTGTATATTCCAGACGACAGGCGAAAGAGCCAATCGCGTTTCCAGTTGCGGGGTTTTAGGGAATAGTTTGCCCGGGGACTGATGAGTAGTTGATTGTTTAAATCCCAATAGTTTGCACGAACGCCCATGGTGAGTGTGGAGGAGGAGGAGTCGGAAAACAGGAAATTGTGTTGGAGGTAGCCAATGATTCGGTTGCTGGAAAGGTTGGTTTTACCGGTGATGAGTTTCTTGACGGTAACAATATCGTATGGAGCTTGTGGGACACTGTAGCCGGCACTGTCGATGTAATTCCATTCGTGGATTTTGTCTTCAATCCACTCGTGCTGATATTTTGCTCCCCAATACCATTCGTGGCGTTTGCCGAGGTTTTGGCCTTTGTGTTCGGCATTGTAAATATAGGACTCTAAGTAATTTCGGGCATGGCCCAGTTGCCCGCCAACACCCAGAGTGGCTTTCTTTTCGCCTAAATTCTTTGAGCCTATGTCACTTTCTAACTGGTCGAGATAATACTGGCCAAGCACGTCATACGTTTCATTCTCTTGGCTATGAAAATAGGATGAAATGAATTTTAAACGCATACGGTTTGTGGGGCGGTAAGTGGCATAAGCCGAACCGCTCGTGGTGTTGAATGAGTTTACTTCTTGACCATCGTAATACACTGTTAGCCGCAAGGCCGAATTAACTGTTCCGAAATCAGTTTCGCGGTCTTCGGGAACGAAATTGTACTTATTGCTGGTGTAGTTCCCCATAAAGCTGATTTCCCATTTATCGCTCAAGTCATAACTTAACAATCCCTGAAAATCTTGAAATACTGGACGGTATGCTCCTTTTGTATCGGTTTTAGCCAACACATATCGGTTGCTTCGGTAACGATAACCGCCCAAAAACCGAAGGCGATGGTTTTTGGTGCTGCCTTCCAAATAGGCTGAACCACCCAGTAAAGTGGCTTGAAATCCGCCACCAAACTTGGTTGGGCGTTTGTATTGAATATCCAAGACGCTGCTCATTTTGTCGCCGTATTTGGCTTCAAAACCTCCGGCTGAAAACTTAATTCCCTGCACCAAATCGGGATTTATTACACTTAATCCTTCTTGCTGCCCGGACCGAACTAAAAACGGACGATACATCTCTACATCATTTATATAAACCAGATTTTCGTCGTAGTTTCCGCCTCGAACGTTGTATTGAGAACTCAGTTCATTGTTGGACGTAACGCCCGGTAGGGTTTTAATTAATGATTCAATTCCGCCGCCGGGCGTAGGTATAATTCCGGCATTTTTTATTTCTAGACTTTTCATTCCCGAACCTCGAAGCCCATTGTCTTCAATAGCTATTTCGGCAATGCTATTAAATTTGGTTTGCAGCCTAACATTCAGATTATGCTTTTCACCTTCTTTTAGTTTTAACTCAAAAGTTTGGGGTTGAAACGAAAGGTGGGAAGTGGAAATAGTTATTTTTTCGTTGGCAGGAACTACAAGATTGAAGAACCCATCAATGTCTGACTGAGCGGCAAACGTAGTTCCGACCACGCCGATATTAACCAACTCGGCAGGCAGGTTGGTGGTGTCGGTAATTCTACCGAAGATAGTGGCGGTTTGTGCGAATGAATTTCCGAACCAAAACAACGATGCTACTACAGCAGCGGTGCAAAACTTGAATAATAATGACAACTTATGATGTTTAAACAAAAGTAGCGTTCGGCCAAATGGTTAGGTGTTGGTTGATTTATTGCAAAATAACTCAAAAATGTGATAGTTATTGTGCGAAAAGGTAAATTTTTCTGAATTCAGGAAATTGAATGCCATTATTCAAAGTATAATTTGTAGCAGCACTTGGCTTTTCTCAATACAAGTAAAGACAAACAAGCCCTACATTTGCCAACCCTACAATTTATGCTTAATCGCCTCCGCTTCCCACTTCAGAATATTTGGAGGCTGCTTTTTTTTCTGAATACCTTTATCAGTCTGGTTCCGTTATATCCATTCTTCCTTGTTTTTGTGAATGATGAAAAGCATTTCACGAAGGCATTCAAATTAAAGAAAATATGGGCATGGCTGATGCTTGCTCCATTAGGAATCAGTTGGAAAGCAGAATTAGAAGAAGAATTGGGTGATGGCCCCTACATTCTGTGTGCAAACCACACCTCCTATCTCGACATAATTGTTTCTTATCTCACTTTTCCAGTTTATTACCATTATTTAGGCAAAGTGGAAC
Organism: Bacteroidota bacterium; assembly: GCA_947475205.1. Classification (GTDB taxonomy): domain Bacteria; phylum Bacteroidota; class Bacteroidia; order JAIBAJ01; family JAIBAJ01; genus JAIBAJ01. The sequence continues at coordinate 7,826 of CANJNG010000028.1, read as the reverse complement.
TCACGAAATGGTATTTGTTCAATATCTTTTTTAAGAAGATGAATATTCCCATTGACCGTGAACATAGCCGAAAAGCATACTCTGCTCTCGATCGTGCTAAAGCCGACCTTCAAAAAGGTATCTCCATTGCCATTTACCCTGAAGGAACTGTTTCGCCCAATGCCCCCAAGCTTTCTCGTTTTAAAAGCGGTGCTTTTCGTTTAGCTATCGATAGTCAAGTACCGATTGTTCCCATAACTTTTCTCTATAATTGGGATATTCTTCCCCGCCGGAGAAACCGCTATAAAGGTGGCCGTCCGGGGCTATCGGTAGTGAGAATACACAAACCTATTTCTACGGTGGGAATGACGAGCAAAGACTACGAAACACTCCGACTTCAAGTAATTGACACCATTTCTACTGAGTTGAGAGGAAGGGGTTTTGAGGCGTGAGTTCAACCAAACAAAAAAAGGCCATCTATAGCAGATGGCCTTTTTTTATGAGTATCGGGTTCGGGTTTTAATTCCCTTTCTTAGATGGAGCTTTTGATTAAAGTCCGAATGCTTTTTTCACAGCATCCACATAATCCAGTTTCTCCCACGAGAAAAGCTCTACTTCTATTTTCTTCACTTCGCCTCCCGGGGTTCTGAATTCTTTGGTTACCACTTCATTCACACGTCCCATGTGGCCATAAGCCGCAGTTTCGCTATAAATAGGGGTGCGAAGTTTGAAACGTTGTTCGATAAAGTAAGGACGCATGTCAAACAGTTTCTCCACGATGTTTCCAATTTGCCCGTCGGTGAGTTTCACTTTTGAAGTGCCATACGTATTTACGTTGATGGAAGTGGGTTGAGCCACACCAATGGCATACGAAACCTGCACCAACACTTCGTTGGCAACTCCAGCTGCTACGAGGTTTTTAGCAATGTGGCGGGTGGCATAAGCCGCCGAACGATCCACTTTAGATGGGTCTTTACCGCTGAATGCACCACCACCGTGAGCACCTTTTCCGCCATAAGTATCAACGATAATTTTGCGGCCCGTTAAACCGGTGTCACCATGTGGTCCGCCAATAACAAACTTTCCGGTTGGGTTAATATGATATTTGATATTAGAACTAAACAAATGGGTGTATTTAGGATATTTGGCCTGCACCCGTGGAATCAAAATCTCCACAATATCCTTTTTGATTTTAGCGAGCATCTCCGGTTCGGTTTCAAAATCATCGTGTTGGGTTGAAACCACTATGGCATCAATCCGAACGGGAACATTCATGTCGTCATATTCCAGCGTAACCTGACTTTTAGCATCGGGTCTTAGGTATTTTATCTCCTTGTTTTCTCTTCTCAAATTGGCAAGCTCAATCAAAATCTTGTGCGAAAGGTCAAGAGCCAAAGGCATATAGTTGTCGGTTTCATCGGTGGCATAGCCAAACATCATTCCTTGGTCGCCTGCTCCCTGCTCTTCTTTCTTTTTGCGGTCAACACCTTGGTTGATGTCGGCACTTTGCTCGTGAATAGCCGATAGAATGCCGCAACTGTTGGCCTCAAACATATATTCGCTTTTGGTGTATCCAATCTTACGGATAACCCCGCGGGCTATTTCCTGAACATCTAAATATGCTTTAGATTTTACCTCGCCAGCCAAAATCACCTGACCGGTAGTTACCAAAGTTTCGCAGGCTACTTTTGATTCGGGGTCGAACGCTAAAAAATTGTCAATTAACGCATCTGAAATTTGGTCGGCTACTTTGTCGGGATGTCCTTCTGATACGGACTCTGAGGTAAATAGATAAGGCATATAAGTTTTTAAATTTGGAGGGCAAAAGTAATATTGATTGTTAATCACAGAAAAAAAACTCTGTGGAGGAAATTAGGCATCTCCTCGCCCATGCAAACCCTAAATCACATCCTTCACTTTCGAACGTTTTATAAACCTTCCGTAGCCTTTCTGCACCTGCACTTTGCTATTATCCACAGCTACTTTTCCGCGAAGGATAACCGTTTTGCACTTTCCATTTATTTCCCAACCCTCGTAGGCCGAGTAGTCCACATTCATTGAATGTGTTTTGGCCGAAATGGTGTGTTTTTCATTCGGATCAAAAATCACTATATCGGCATCGGAACCAACGGCAATGCATCCTTTTTGCGGGAACATTCCGAATATCTTAGCAGCATTGGTGGAACTTACTTCTACAAACTTATTCAAACTTATCCGGCCTTTATTAACTCCTTCCGAAAACAAGAGTTCCATCCGGTGTTCAATTGCAGGATGCCCGTTAGGAATCTTTGAAAAATCATTTTCTCCCATTTTCTTTTGCTCCCACATAAACGGGCAATGGTCGGTAGCCACAACCTGCACTGAGCCTTGGTTTATTCCTGCCCAAAGCGATTCCTGATCCTTCTTTTCACGCAGAGGAGGACTCATTACCCACTTTGCCGACTCAAAACCTTTGTCATAAAGCGAAGCATCAATCACCAAATACTGAATGCAGGTTTCGGCATACACCTTTTGATTTCGCTTGGCAGCATCCCGAATCTGGTTTAAAGCCCCTTCACAAGTCATGTGTACAATATAAGCCGCAACGCCTGTGTGGTAAGCCATATCGGCAAACCGTCCTGATGCTTCCGATTCGGTTATTTCGGGCTGCGACAGGTAATGATAGAGCGGCGACAATTTACCTTCCGATTTGTGCTTGGCAACCAAAAAGTCAATCATATCGCCATTTGTGGCATGCACGGTAACCATTCCGCCCTGCTTTTTCACCTCGTTCATTAAGCCCACCATTTGGCGATCGTCAATCATCAATGCACCTTTATAGGCCATAAAAGTTTTGAAGGAAGTAATGCCTTCCTTCTCAATCAAATCTTTAATCTCCGCTTTCGTGTCTTCGTTGAAATCGGTAACGGCAATATGGAAAGAGTAATCGCCTAGTGTATTACCATCGGAACGGCCCCGCCATTCGTTAAGTGCCGAATACAGCGATTTGCCTTGAGTTTGCAATACAAAATCTATCACCATGGTAGTACCTCCAACCAAAGCCGCACGAGTGCCTGTTTCGTAATTATCGCTCGACGATGTTCCCATAAAGGGCATATCTAAATGAACATGGGGGTCAATTCCGCCTGGAAATACTAATTTATTTTGAGCATCAATTACTGTATCGGCAGCCATACTCAGGTTCGTGCCAATGGTATGCACTTTCTCGTTTTCGATATAAATATCGGCCACATAATCTTCGGATGCGGTAATTACTCTTCCGTTTTTAATAAGTATTGACATGTTAATTTCAATTTTGGGATAAAAGTATAGATTTTTTGAAAGAAACGTGAAGGATGTTCGTTATACAGATTTCCAATGGAATCTACACCAAAACTTCTGAAACAACTGGTGTGAACTACGAAGTCCTCACCGAAGGCAATTGTGAAAGTGGCTAATATGGAGTAATTACGCCATAATCATCCTCCGCCGTATGGCCATCACAGTTCCGATAACCATAATCATGCATCCTAACCATAGAATATTTATTCCTGGAAAAACAATGGCTTTTAGGATAATGAAATCACGCTGATTGGCGTTTTTCTCCATCACTTTTACTTCCACTTTCCCCTCTTCCGGAATCAGTTTCTTGATTTCAAAAGCCAAACCTAAGTCTTTCAAAGTGTCAGGGAAAGAGTAGGCAGCTTCAGTTCCTAAGGAAATTCCATAAAGAGGGCGGGCTTCAAACTGTTTGTTGTTGATATTGGTGGCTTGAAAGATGGCGGCCACCGCAATGTCGTCGGCTTTTAGCGGGGTTCTAGATTTATCGGCATTCTTATCAAAACCTTTAAATACAATTATACTGTTTCGGGCAAAAATGGTATCGCCGGGTTTTACCGATGCCGTTGAAATCTCTACATAGTTGTCGGGTTCGGCAGCTCGCTCTTCGCGGTAATCGTCGTAAGTGATGTGGGTATAAACATCCTTATGCAAATAGTGTTTCGTATCGGGTTCGGCCACATTCCCCATGCGTGGATTAAGTTGAACGATTGGGCTTAATGTGAATGCAAATTGAAGCTTGTTGTTTACTTTTTCATAATAATCAATGTCGTAATGAATATTAACCCCTTCTTTTCGGCGGCCTTTATACACGACAGTATATTCTCCCAGTTGCAGGCTATCTTTTATGTTCAGCAGAATATTTTCGTTATTGTTTAGTGTTTCGCCGAAAGTGCGAGTATCGTATCCACTGGTATTTTTCGAAATAATGGACTGTTTGGCGTTAGAAATTAAAGCTCCCATTAAAATCATTCCAAAACCAATGTGAGCAATACTTGCCCCGGCAGTTTTTAGCTTTCCATTAAGCGTTTTGGACCAGTAAAGCATATTGGCAACAATTGAAAACATTGCCGCAAAGAGTAATCCTAGATAAAAAGGTTCGCTTATATTGGTAAGGAAAGCCATCCCTATGGTAGCTACAACGGCCACCACTGCGGGAAGAATCAATGCTTTGGAAAAGGTAGCAAAATCCGTGGATTTGTATTTCAAGTATTGTGTAAAAGCCATCAGAAGAGCCACAATAATGGAGATGGGCAGTTGCCATGAGTTATAGTGCTTGGCCACATCGAGCGGAGGAGCAAGTTTGGTACTCAGCACTTTGTTTATAACCGGAATGCTGGTAGAGAAAATGATTTGAAAAGCAGCAATACACAATACCAAAGCTCCTACAAACATCCAAAATTCGCGACTCCAAAGCCTTTCTTCCTGACCTTGTGCAGGGAGTTCCTTTAATCTAAATAAAAGTAAAGCCAAAGAACCAATCAAATAAAATAGCAGGTAAATCAATAACTGTCCTGTCATGCCCAAATCGGTGAATGCGTGAACTGAGGTGTCACCTAGGATGCCGCTTCGGGTGAGGAATGTTGAATATAAAATCAGCACAAACGTGAGAATGCAAAGCAAAAATGCCATCACCAAGCTCTGACCTTTGTTTTTGAAAATGAGCATAACATGAGCTGCTGCAACCAAGGTAATCCAGGGAACAAGCGAGGCATTCTCTACCGGATCCCAAGCCCAAAAGCCACCGAAACTCAAGGCTTCATAAGCCCATGCACCACCCATTAAAATTCCAGTTCCCAGTATCATAACCCCAAAGAAAGTCCAAGGCAAAGCAGGTTGAAGCCATTCGGTATATTTACGTTTCCACAGTCCGGCTATTGCAAAACAGAATGGCATCACTGTGGAAGCAAAGCCCAAAAACAAGGTTGGAGGATGAATAGTCATCCAGTAGTTTTGAAGTAAAGGATTCAAGCCCCGGCCATTTATTTTGGTGACATATTCAGGATTTTGAAGAAACGGAAGATTCATAAAATCAACATGTTCTTTCAGCATTACAAAGGGGTTGCTTCCCAATTTGTAATCGCCTATCCAAGCCCCCAACATCATAGAAACCAGAAACACCTGCACAGATGCTAAAACAGCCATCACCGGAGCTTGCCACTCATCGGTTCTACGCATCAATAGCAACCCTAAAATGCAATGCCAGAATGTCCAAAGCAGAAAACTTCCTTCCTGCCCTTCCCATAAACAGGATAAAATATACCGCATCGGCATTTCCCTATTGGAGTGCCAAAACACATAGTGATACTCAAATCGGTGGTTTACCAAAAGGTAAATCAAAGTGGCTGCTATGCCGAAAACAGAAAAGGAATGCAGGCGAAATGCCCATTTACCGATGTTTTTCCAAACGGAGGTTTCGGGAGTATCTTGTGTAGCGAAAAAGAAAGAGATGCAGGCTAGGAGTGCCGAAGATAGTCCTAAGGCAATAAAAGTATTACCTAACTGACTCCAGATGATTTGTTCCATTAATAATTAGAATGGGGGATTTTAGACTTGAGATAGAGATGAGGCAATAGCATATTCAATTAAATAGAGGCTAAACATATTACTTATTACTTTTTACCTCTTGCATCCCTATTTTTGCCGCAAAATTACACTATGAACCTACACGTTATTGATACAGGTTTTTTTAAATTAGATGGCGGAGCAATGTTTGGCGTTGTTCCGAAAACTCTTTGGCAGAAAACTAACCCTTCCGATGAGAATAATATGTGCAATTGGGCCATGCGTTGCCTCCTTGTTGAAGATGGCAAACGGCTGATGCTTATTGATAACGGCATCGGCGATAAGCAGGATGCTAAATTCTTTTCCCATTATTATTTGAGTGGTAACGATACTTTGAAAAGTTCGTTGCACAGCAAAGATTTCGACTTTAATGACATTACCGATATGTTTCTTTCTCACCTGCATTTCGACCATTGCGGCGGCGGAATAAAACAAAATAAATCAGGAACTGGTTTTGAAACCGTTTTTCCGAACGCCACTTATTGGAGCAATGCCGAGCATTGGCTTTGGGCAACTCAACCTAACAAACGGGAAAAGGCGTCCTTCCTGAAAGAAAATATATTGCCAATGCAGGAAAGCGGTCAGCTTAAAATGGTGGAAGGCGAAGGGCGATTCTCCGATAATATTGATATTGCCTATATGCGAGGGCATACCGATGCCATGATGATTCCCAAAATAAAAGTGAATGGAAAAACTGTTTGCTTCGTTGCCGACCTGCTTCCATCGGTTGGGCATATTCCATTGCCCTATGTAATGGGCTACGATACCCGCCCACTGATTACTTTGGATGAAAAAGAAAAGTTTCTGAACGAAGCGGCCACCAATGGTTACATCCTGTTATTGGAACACGATTCGGTGAACGAATGCTGCACAGTGGAGTTGACAGAAAGAGGGGTGAGATTGAAACAAGCCGGCAAGTTGACAGATTTTTTGGCATAAGAAAATGCCTTGAAATGGAAAACGAATTCATAAAAGGGCGGGGTTCGCAACTAAAAACGCGAAACAAATTCCTTAAGCTCCATTATGATTCCGACTCAATTGATGGCATTGACGAACCGGACAACTTTGCCCGGACGACCAAATTTTTTGAGGAAACGCCCAAGACGGTTGTAAACAAAGTTGACAGCCCCGATGTGTTTATGGAATATTCGCTTAACCCCTATCAGGGATGCGAACACGGTTGCATTTATTGCTATGCCCGGAATTCACACCAGTATTGGGGATTTAGTTCAGGATTGGATTTTGAGCAGAATATTATAGTTAAGAAAAATGCCCCAGAATTATTAAGGGCAAATTTTGAAAAGGCGAGTTGGAAAGCCACCACCATTTCACTCTCAGGAAATACCGATTGTTATCAGCCTGCCGAAAAAAAGTATGAGCTTACGCGTCAACTGCTCGAAATTTTCTTAGAGTATCAAAATCCTGTGGGAATAATCACCAAAAATTCGCTCATCCTGCGTGATTTGGATATTCTAAAAAAATTGGCGGCTCGCAACTTGGTTCATGTTATGATTAGTATCACTTCTTTGGACGAAAGTCTTAGGAGACTAATGGAACCCCGAACAGCAAGTTCTATAAAAAGAATTGATACTGTTCGTCAGCTTTCAGAAAATGGGATTCAAACCGGAGTAATGATTGCACCTATTATCCCCGGTTTAAACAGTATGGAAATCCCCGCCATTATGGAGAAAGTTGCCGAAGCGGGAGCTATAAATGCAGGTTTCACCATTGTACGGCTAAATGGTGATGTTGCAGAGTTGTTCACGAACTGGGTACATAAATCTTTCCCCGACCGAGCCGAAAAGATTTTGCATCAAATAGGGTCAGCGTCAAAAGTTGGGGAGTAAAAGATAAAAGTCTACATTTATGGTTTAAATATAATCCCCATTCTACCTACATTTTTCAATGAAGTATTTCCAAGCGAGATAATCGCCTACTTCGATATAACCCACCATCAAGTTTTG
>CANJNG010000027.1 GCA_947475205.1 Bacteroidota bacterium | reverse complement strand
CCCATTCTCTCCCCCCTTCATCCTTCGCTGAAACACACAGTGATTGTCTTGCCGAACGCTTGAGGCATCTCAGTTTTAAATCACCTTTAAAGCCCTGCAAATGCTGTCATACCGCCCGTAGGGAGGCATCTCAGTAAAAAAAGGGAATTTTGTCGCACACCCTATTGACCTCCTGCATTCACTAATAAAAAAAATGAGCTGATAGTTTCCCATCAGCTCATCTCAAACATTGTATCTATTATTTCTTAATACACCTCAAATTCGTAAGGAATCCGGGCTTGAATTCCTTTTACTTGCAATGCCTGGCGAATCTTTTTGTAGTATTCGTATTGTTCGCCAAGTTGTGCTTTCATAATTACATCTTCGCCTTCGCCGCTAAGTTGTTTCATTATTTTTTGGAAAGGTTCTTCTTGCTCAGGATAATCTACCACTTTAAACTTATCTAATTTAGAAAGTTTCACTGCATAAGCAATGGCATCTTTCAGGCCGCCAAACTCATCCACTAAGTTGATTCGTTTAGCATCTGTGCCGGCCCACACACGGCCTTGTCCAATACTATCCACATTGGCAGTGCTAATTTTGCGTCCTTCGCCAACGTGGGTAATGAAGGTTGTGTAAATATCTTCCACTCCGGTTTGGATAATTTCTCGTTCTTGATCCGTAAGCGGACGATAAGCGGCCCCCATATCGGCAAACTTGTTGGTTCTCACGGTGTCGATTGTGATGCCGAGTTTGTTGTTGAACATCTTTTTAGCATTTAGCAATACGCCAAACACGCCAATTGAACCTGTAATTGTGTTCGGGCTGGCGAAAATTCTGTCGGCAGCACAGGAAATGTAATAACCTCCCGATGCAGCTACATCGCCCATCGAAACCACTACCGGTTTGGCTTTTTTGGCCAAAACCACTTCTCTCCACATAACGTCGGAAGCCAAAGCCGAACCACCTCCCGAATTTACACGCAACACAATGGCTTTAACTTTTTCATCCAAACGGGCTTTGCGAATAGTTGCCGCAATTCTGTCGCCGCCAATGTTGTCATCTTCACCTTGTCCGTCCACAATGTTTCCGCTGGCGTAAATAACCGCAATTTTATCCTTAGCTTTTTCCTTTTCTTTGTCAGGAGCATCAAAATATTTACCCAAGGAAATGAATTTAATTTTATCCGTTTCCTTTTCCAAACCTACTCTTTTACGAAGGTTAGCTAACACTTCATCTTCATAAGCAGTTTTGTCGGCCAATTTATATTTCACCGCATCCTTAGTGTTGCGAATAGCTGCTGTGTTGGCCAATTTGGTTAATTCTTCCACCGAAATTTTACGAGCCGAAGAAATCCCTTCCAACATTCTGTTCCAAAGGGCATTCATATAGGTAGAAGTCTGCTCACGGTTTGCAGCACTCATTTTATCTAAAATCAAGGGTTCGATGGCACTTTTGAATTTACCATGACGGATAATTTGAGGCTCCAATTCCAATTTCTCTAATGTTCCTTTTAAGAACATAACCGATGCCGAAAGTCCGCGAAAATCAAGCCCACCTTCGGGATGCACCAATAACTCATCGGCTACAGTAGAAAGGTAGTAGGCTTTTTGGTCGTAGCCGTTTGAATAGGCTACAATAAATTTCCCCGACTTTTTAAAATCCAATAAAGCGTTACGGATTTCTTCGGTAGTGGCCATTCCGGCAGGTACGTTATCTAAGTGTAGATAAATTCCTTTGATTTTATCATCGGTTTTGGCCTTTTCCAAAGCATCCAAAATGTCGTTTAAGCCATAGCCTTGATTGCTTTCGCCCGACATAAAGTTGAAGTTTTTGAAGGGATTATTGCTTGCACGGTCGGTAATTGGATTTGAAAATTCAATTTTCAGGATACTGTTATCCTCAATTGTGGCTGTTTTTTTGCTTCCCGCCGAAGCTGCAATTCCTCCAATAATGGCAATGGATAGAATTAAAATGAGGATGTTGGCGAATATAAAGCCAAGCATAGAGGCGAATGTAAACTTGAAAAACTGTTTCATTTATATGTGATTGTAAATTAAGGTCGCAAATGTATAGTTTTCGATGTAAGCTAACTCGGGCAATTAAAATGATTGTGCGATGGTTTAGTCTTTTTTAGGAAATTTCTTTGAATTTCATTCACCCCCCTCACATCCCTTGCTCTTCCATAAACCGCTCCAATTCGGCCAGCTTATCATACGGAATACTTTTTAGGCGTTCGGCCAGGGGCGGCTTAGGGCTGCGGATAAGCGAAAACATAGGATGATGCTCGTCAATAGCCACATTTGCCCCCGGTTTCCATTCCAGAATATCCATTGGCGTGCATTGCAGCAGCAGGCAAAGGTTTTCCAATTGTCGCATAGTAATGTTTTCTCGCTTGCCTTTTAGCAAGTCGTAGGCTGCGGAATAATTAAATCCGGCTTTCGCCAAAAATTTATAGCGTCCCTTGATGCCTTTTTCCTTTAAAAGGAACTCAACTCTGAATTTCATCATTGTAAAAGTAGTTTTCGTAAAGCAAAAATACAATTTCTTAAATATAAATAGCAATTTCCTGATAGTAGAACTAAATTTCTTAAAAGTAAATATGTATTTCTTGAATAAGTATTATGATTTATCTAAATGAGATGTTAATTTCTTTCATGCAGATAGCTATTTTTTTTTACGAGAACCGATATAGTTTTGGTGCGAACCTGAATTATATTGGTGCTAACCAGAATTGAATAGGTGCGAACCATATTAACATTGGTGCGAACCTATTTTAAATAGAAGAAAACAGAATTTAAATGGAAGATAACCGATAATAAATATACGATAACCGATAATAATTAGATGAAAACCGATTATTATGCAAATAAATGATCATTTTAGCCATTGTAGTCAAAATTTGCAGAAAAAAACGCCGAAATTATGGTTAGGTTTAAATCCGTAATAGGGCGAGTCTTTATAATAAGGAATATGTATTGCTTAGTACCTACGCATGTTTATTGGCTTTTGGGAAAATAATCGTTCACTTAGTTAAGCAATACCCAGTTGACCATTTATTTTGAAAATTAAATATTTTCCATTAATCGTTCATTTGTATTTCTAAACTTTCTATTTTAGCAGCCTTAATCAATTAAAATATTAAATATGGAAACCAGATTTGAAAACAAATACTCCATGTATATTAAGTCGGGAAGCTTTTTGCACGATGTTGATAATTGGGCTATCATCAATGCAATAAGCACCATGAACGCCGAGCGTGATGCTTTCGATGCCTTGATGGATCAAATAAACGACACGCTTGGAATCACCACCGCCGACAACACCGGCATTGCAGTTGATAAAAAGGACGTAAGAGCACTGTTAGAAACTAGCATTTATTTGGTGGGAAACGGCCTTGCATCGCTCTATCAAAGCCAAGGCAAACAAACATTAAAAGAAAAATATGATTTCAATAAAACCGAAATCTCAAAATTCAGAGATTCGTTGCTATTTACCATAGGTTCCGACGTTTTCAAGGTGGCCGACCCTATTAAAACTACGCTTGGTGGATTTTTGGTTACTGCGGCTAATGTTAACGATTTGGGTGCCCAAGTGGCCGACTTCTTAGATTTTTTACCAAAACCCCAACTAAAAATTGAAGATGTAAAGATTAACAACAAAGCACTAAAAGTGTTGGAAGATAAAACCGACAAGGTTTTGTCGAATATGGACACCTATATGAAACCCTTAGCAGTGGTTAACCCTATCCTGCATGGCCGATATTTAGCCGCCCGAGCTATAGTTGACAACGCCGCCACCCATAGTGGCAGCCCCGACGAAGAAGGCACCGTGCCCACACCCGGCTTTTTAGTAGTGAGCCTTCCGGCAGGCTTAGATATAGCCTCTGCATCATTTAGAATCGAAATAGCGGGCGGCTCCCACTGCTTTGCCACCTTTAACTCAAACCCACCCGCCGCCCTTCCTGCCGGGCTAAACTTTCAGGAAATAATAAACGGCACACCCCGCATCCTCACCTCGGCGGAACTAAACTATGATGCAGCACTGCGGCCAGCATTAATCCTCTTTACCGATGGCGACCCATCCTGCACCTATAAACTTTGGATAGAATAAAGCCCCTCCCAGCCTCCCCCAAGGGGAGGAGATAAAACCCGCCCCTTCGATTTATTTCGGAGGGGCTTTTTTGTGATTGTAATTATTTGCCTCTCCCCTAATTTCCTTAATTCAAATTCAAGTTTCTTTATACATTCGTAGCCTCATTCAAAATCTATAAAATGAAGAAACTTTATACGCTACTTACGCTTGCCATTGCATTTCAAGCCTCATCGCGGAATATTAATGCCGACTGGACAGGCGGAGCCGGAACTCAAAAAGTGTTTATTGAGAACAAAGGCCAGTATGCCACTCCTCGCCGAGGGGAAGAAGTGCAATTCTCCACCGAAGCAGGGCCTATTCAGGTGCTTTTCTCGGCTAATGGCTTAACCTATATGTTGAATAAAAGATCAACATTAACCCCCGAAGCCAGAGAAAAAATAGAAAGAAGCAATAAAAGCCATCAAGAAAAAGAAAGGTTAGAACACGAGCTAAAAGGAATGCTTGATATTGTGAAAATGGAATGGGAAAACTCAAACCCCAATGCAACTATTGAAGGATTAGAATCCACACCAAGCTATTACAGCTTCAACTTTGGCCAAAAGAACATCAACGAAGCCAAGTCTTTTCAGAAAATTGTTTACAAAAACATCTATCCCCAAATTGATATTGAATACACCTTTCACCCCCAAGACGGGCTCAAATACACCATCATTTTGCACCCCGGAGCAGATGCTTCGGTTGTGAAGATGAAGTATTCCGATGTAAGAAAAGTAAGCACCGATTCAAAAGGAAACATAATTATCCCAACAAAATTTGGAAACATTACCGACCACGCCCCGCTTACCTTCTATCAAAACAATGAGAAGAAGACCGTAAGTTCCAAATTCGTTGTGGATGGTAAAACAGTTTCGTTTTTGATTGGGGAGTATGACCACTCACAAACCCTCGTAATTGACCCATGGGTGCAAACCCCAACATTAACAAACCCAACAGGGGTGTGGGAATGCGAACGCGATGGCAGTGGTAATGCTTATATTATTGGCGGCGGAACCCCAATGAAGCTAATGAAATACAATTCCACCGGAGTATTGCAATGGACATACACAACGCCTTACGATACATCGCAAGGCGATTGGTTGGGAACTTTAGCTACAGATTTAGCCGGAAACAGTTATGTTACCAATGGTTCTAATGCTGCAATTCAAAAAATAGGTACTGGTGGGGCACAGGTTTGGAGTGTAACTGGTGGGGCTTTAGATGAATATTGGACTATTGCGTTCAACTGCGACCAAACTAAATTAGTTGTTGGAGGTACTCGTCTTAGTGGATTAACGGGTGGGGGAAATGGGATGATATTTGACATTAGCACTACAAACGGAAGTGTAACAGCTACCAAAAAAGTGGGGTTTAATCACCCATACACCATTACAATTCCATTTTTTGGAACACAAGCAGTTACTGACGTGGACGAGGTTAGAGCAATAACATCTTCATTCAACGCTCGCTATTATTTTATGACATTAGATACTTTAGGTTCTTTCGACCAAAATTTTTCTGTTTGCCCAAACAGCACAATTCCAAAATTACCCCACACCTATTCACTCAGCTATAAGTGTGAAAATTTCCGGCCAGATAATGGAAATGCAGGTATTCCTGCCATGAAAGCCAACGCCAACTTTCTTTACACTCAAGGTGGATCTACCGTTCATAAACGTTCACTTGTTACAGGAGCAATTATAAGCAGTGCCACAATTCCTGGAGGAGTATCAAATACTGTAACGGGAACCACTCCATTACTTACAAATGTTGGAAACAGTGGTATTGATATTGATAATTGCGGCAATGTATATGTAGGTTCGGGCAATGCTGTTATAAAATATGATGCAAATCTTAACTTGTTATCATCTGCCACTACTTCGTTTGTTGTATCAGATGTAGCGGTAAGCTACAGTGGAAATGTAATTGTTTGCGGTTCTACCGGAACATCTTCTAGCACATCTCGCACCGGCTATGTGCAATCGTTCAATATGGGCGGCTGCGACCCAATAGTTTTGGCTTGTTGCGATGCAAACGTTTGTCCTGCCGGGCCATTCTGTCTTTCAGATGCCCCTACAGCCATTACCCCGGCCGTTACCTCTGGCACTTGGAGCGGACCCGGAGTAAATACTTCAACCGGAGTGTTTAACCCAACCACTGCCGGAGTTGGAACCCATACAATTACCAACACATTGGGCTGCGGAAGCGGTTCAATTGACGTGGTGGTTAATCCTTGTGCAGTATTAACTGTATGTAAAAATGCAAACGGTACCCTCACTGTTAGTGGTGGAACAGGGCCTTACACTTGGGCAAGAGATTCGGCCTACACAGATTGCAGCGGCTGTACATTCGGACAATGTATTCCTGGTTTTTGTAATGGTGTGGCAGCAACTGATCATATAGTGTATTCAACAGCTACCACTTCACCAGCACCATTATCATTCCCTATTACCGTTACCGATGCTGCGGGAAGTAGCGTTCAGGTTACTTCATTGGCCAGTCTTCAAAATTGTTCTAATTCCTGTGCAATAACTTTAAATGCTACAGCGGCTAGTACCACTTGCGGACAAAACAATGGTTCGGTAAACGTCACTGTAGTTTCGGGCACAGGGCCATATACTTACGCTTGGTCGCCAGGAGGAGCAACCTCGGCAGCCGTTTCAAACCTAGCTGCCGGAACATACACCGTTACCGTAACGGGAGCAAATAATTGTACGCAAACAGCTACAGTAACAGTTGCAACATCAGTTGGAATTGCAGCCAATGCCACATCTACAAACGCCTCTTGCGGACAAAGCAATGGTTCGGCAACCGTAAATGTAACAGCAGGCCCCGGTTCCTACACTTATTCTTGGTCACCCAGCGGAGGAACATCGGCAACAGCACCAAACTTAGCTCCTGGCACCTATACCGTTACCGTTACGGGAGCAGGCAATTGTACACAAACCGCTACAGCAACCGTTGGAACATCGGCGGCTATTGTAGCCAATGCTACTTCAACTGCCACCACTTGCGGAAATAACAATGGAACAGCCACCGTAAACGTAACCGCAGGCCCTGGTTCATATACTTATGTATGGTCGCCGGGCGGAGCAGTTTCAGCATCCATATCTGATTTAGCAGCCGGAACTTATACTGTGGCTATTACCGGAGCGGGTGGATGTACCGGAACAGCAACTACTACCATTGCATCCTCAATAGCCATTACTACAACCTCATCGAGCACCAATGCCGGATGCGGCAACCCCACAGGAACAGCTACCGTAAATGTAACTGCCGGCACGGGTGGATTTACTTATGTTTGGCTACCCGGCAATCAAACCGGAGCTACGGCTACAGCCCTTTCGGGAGGCACATATACCGTTACCGTTACCGGTGCGGGTGGATGCACAGCAACTAATACTGCTACTGTGGCAGAAACCGGAGGCATCACCGCCAACGTAACTTCTACCGATGCATCTTGTTCGGGCGGCGATGGTACAGCTACTGCCACCGTAACAGCGGGCCCCGGAGGATACACTTATTTATGGTCGCCCGGTGGAGCAACTACTGCAGCAGTATCAAATTTAGCAGTTGGCTCTTATACCGTTACCATTTCGGGTACTGGTGGATGTTCCTTTACTGCCTCAGCAACCATTGGCGTAGCAGGCACATTGCCTGTAACTGTAAATTCTGTCAATACAACCTGTGGTAATGCTAATGGAACAGCAACGGCAGTGGCTACAGGCACAGGGCTTACTTATGCATGGGCTCCCGGCGGTGAAACTACAAGTGCTATTTCGGGACTATCGGGTGGTACTTATACCGTTACTGTTACTTCTGGAGGTTGCACAGGAACAGCTACCGCTAGTATCGCAAGTTCTACCCCAATAACGGCCACTATCACCAGCATTAACGCAAGTTGTGGCGGAAGTGGTAGTGCCACCGTTGTAGCTTCGGGCGGCTCGGGATATACTTATGTTTGGTCGCCAAGTGGCGGAAGTTCTGCCACAGCCACAGGCTTAGCTCCCGGAACATACACCGTTACAGTTAATGCAACAGGAGGTTGTACTACAAACCAAACAGCCACAATAGGCCAAGATGGTGGACTAAACGCCACCGTAACAACCACCAACGCTGGATGTAGTGGCAATAATGGATCAGCCACTGTAATACCAATAGGCGGTTCGGGTTATACTTACTCGTGGTCACCAAGCGGAGGAACGGCCTCCACAGCCACAGGCTTAGCTCCCGGAACTTATACCGTTACAGTTAGCACAATAGGAGGCTGCACCACAACACAAACAGCAATAGTTGGCCAAGTTGGTGGAATAACGGCCACCGCTACAACCACCAATGCCACTTGCCGAAAAGGAAGCGATGGTGCTATTAATACTGTTGTAACCGGAGGATCTTCTCCTTATATATTCAATTGGAGCAATAGCCTTCAAACTCAAAATCTAACCGGACTTACAGCGGGAACTTATACCTGCACTATTACCGACCAAGTTGGGTGTTCCACAACGCTAACTGCTAACGTTTCTCAACCTGCCGATTCGGTAACAGTTGCTGCCACTGTTTCAGGGAATGTACTAACTGCAACTACCCTTGGTGCAACCGGAACTGTTTCTTACCAATGGTATA
This sequence comes from Bacteroidota bacterium, assembly GCA_947475205.1. GTDB lineage: Bacteria > Bacteroidota > Bacteroidia > JAIBAJ01 > JAIBAJ01 > JAIBAJ01. The sequence goes on along the minus strand of CANJNG010000027.1, from coordinate 27,257 downwards.
TGCAAGGTGTGAGCGGAAATCCTGACGTGCCAATACAAGGTGCAACAAGTTCTACTTATACTTATTCCGCATCGGGTACATATTATGTAATTGTGGTTGATTCTAAAGGCTGTACGGCTCGTTCACCTGGATTAGAACTTACCAAAGCCGGTGGAGTCAATGAAGAGGCATTATATGGTTTGATGATATTCCCAAACCCTGCCTTTGATATATTATCTGTACAAGGTGGAAATTTTATCGGTAAAACGCTTACTGCCGAAATGTATGCAGCTAATGGCCAATTGGTATTTAAGAAAGTGATTGAATCGGGCAATTTCTTAAAATTCTCTATCCCATTAAATGATTTCAGCGAAGGGCTTTATCTACTTAAACTTTCTTCGGGTGAAGATAAACGAGTGGAACACATAATGGTGAAACGGTAGGATTGAAAATTTATTGAGTTTAAAAGAAAAGGGAGGCAATGCCTCCCTTTTCTTTTGTCAAAATGTTATCCTAATAGTTAAACCGTATAGCCGCAAACACATTTCGGCCTGGGGAGTTAATTCCACTGGCGAAAGTGCGATATTGGGTATCGAAAATATTATCGACCCCGGCTTGCAGGCTCACCATTTTAAATATCTTATAGGACACTCTGATGTTGGCAGTTACCCAAGCAGGCATACCGTTGGCAGTGGCGTATTGTTCATTATCCTCACCATTTAGGTAATAGTCTTTCAGTTTTTTCCAACCATTAAAATTGATAAAAAACTGGGAACTGAAATTCTTGTGGGTGTAGGTTAGCGAAGTGCGAGCCATAAAGGGTGGAATATGGTCGAGGGGGGCATCCATGCTATCTGTTTTTATTCGGCCATAAGTATAGTTCAGACTTAGGGTAAACTGCAAATGCTCGTTCAACTGCGAATTTAGATTCGAAGAAATACCGTAAATATATGCCTCTCGTTTGTTTTGGTTGGCAAACACGCGGCTCGTGGCTCCATCGTACAGCATTGAATCCTGGCCGTTATAGGTGAACTTATCCGTAATAATGGCATCGAAGAATCGGGTATAATAAATGGAGTTTTCCCAACGTGTGCTGCCATTGAATATTTTAGTAATGCCGAGTTCGGTGTTGATGGTTTTTTCGGGAGCAAGGTTAGCATTAGGTACTATCACAGCTCCGGGTGCCGATTCAAACACCTTGGCTAAATCGTCCACATTGGGCACACGGTAGCCGGTGGAAAGGAGCAGGGAGAGCTTCCAATCGGCGGCGGGGGAGCTAATTAGCCCCAAGCTGCCCGAATACACGGGATTGTTTTGATTGGCATTGCTAAATGGCAGATGAAAAAACGAGGTATCTTTAAAGGAAGAACTCAGCGATGAAAAACCTGCCCGAAGTCCATCAACTAAGGTAAGTTTATCGGTAATTTGCCAAGTGTGCGATGCATAAATGGCCGTGTTTAGCATGGTGTTGTTGCCATCGGGGTAGCGAGTATCGAGCGGTTTTGATTCTCCCGTAACTATATTTTCCTCGTTGGCGGTAGATTTCAGCATATTAAACTGTGCATCCACCCCGAAGCGAATGTTGTGGCTTTTGATGGTTTTCTGAAAATCGAGGTTCATCCCTACTACATCTACATTTTCGTTGCGGTGTTGTAAGTTGTCTTTTCCAAAGCGGCGGGTGTGGCGGCTTTCAATTATCTTTTGATAATTCACCCCCAAATGAACGCCTTGGATTTTACTATCTGCATTTTTGTAGTTCAAATCATAAGCAGCCAGCAAGCGGGTTTGGGGGCCATAGTACCATTCGGAATATTTTAAGCCTTTTCCTGCCGGGTCGGTGAGGCGGTCGTAGCGTGGAATATCGCTCGAACTAGAAAACTGAAGGTTTAGTCCGTGACTCAAATGCGAATTTTGCTGATACAGAAATTTCTGCATCAAATCATACTGTGTAAACCCGCTTTGCACCTGTTTGTAGCGGTTGCTGTTGGCCACAATGGAATCTTTTCCATTGAAGCGTTCGGCATAAATGGGGCGTTCGCCGTATTTGCCCGTGTAAAACGGGTTTTGGTTTGCACCTCCCTTTACATCGCCAAACATAGAATAAGTGAGCGAAGTAAGGGATGCAAAATTTCTACCGCCAATGGTTACATCTAAGTGGTTTGTCAATTCGTTGTTTACACTACCGACGCGGCTTAGGAAGTTTACTTTGAAGGCTTTTTTGCCCTCCGCCCCCAAAGTTGGCTTTTTGGTATAAAGCTGCACCACACCACCCAAGGCATCGGATCCATAGACGGTGGACGAGGGGCCAAAGAGAATTTCGACTCTATCCAACGAATTATTGTCGGTGGTTACGATGTTTTGTAAATGTCCTGCTCTATAGATGAGGTTGTTCATTCGCACACCGTCTATTACGAGCAAGGTTCGGTTTGCTTCGAAGCCCCTAATGCTAACGCTACCACCACCGGCCTGACTTTTCTGAATGAATACATTGCCGCTATTCGCCACCAAGTCGGCAGTGGATTGCGATTGCAGGTTGGCTATTTCCTTAGCATCAATTACTTGTATTTGTTGGGCTACAGTGCGTTTGGCCTCTTCGGTTTTGTTTACTGAAAACACCACTTCTTGCAGGGTGTATTTTTTGTTTTGGGATGTATCGGTATCGCTGCTTTGAGCAGATACAATTTGATAAGAGAGTATAAGCAATACTGAGATTGCTATTTTTGTAAAGTTCACTTTATATAGGAATAAGGATTAAAATAATGGCACGCAGATGACGTAGATTTAATGGATTAGCACTGATTAATGCAATCAAAATGCTTCCAGAATTAATCTGAAAGTAGTATCTAAAATTTAAGGAAACGGTTTATACTCGCTCAGGTGGCGGGGTAGTTACGCTTTTATTGCCCAAAAGAATCATTTGGGCTGTGGATTCAAATTCTGATTTAGTTAAGGATGAAGCCAAAACCAAATTATGGAATGATGGGGGCAAATAACTAAGGGAAAGTAACAGTTGCAACTGATGATTAAATCGGCTGTTGGGCTGATTGGTGTGCTGAAAAAACTTTTTAATTTCTTTGAAAATGGTTTCTTCTTCGGTGTCGTGTATTACTCTCAGTTCAACAGTGTTGCCAAGTATCTTTTTTGATTTCACATCATACATTTTTCCGTTGACACGAATTTCATCCTCACCTGCTTTGCTGCGGTTGTATTCTGAAAGGGTTAGGGTGAGCTTTTGAAAAAGGGTGAAATTGTCGTTGAGTTTGTGGTGTGCTTCTGAGTGTGCGAGGTTTTGCTGAATTTTATACCACAGTGATATACCTCCTGCTTGAAGTATGATTAAGGCAAGTAGAGATATATTTAGTAGAGGTTTCAGCGAGCCGATTTATATTCTACATCTAACTTAAAGGATGCAGATGGAGGCAAAAATATAAAAAATAAGTGAAAAATAAATTTCCCCTTCAATTGCAACACTTGTGAGATTGAAGAATCTCAAATTAATCTCCTCAGAACAAATCCATAAAATCCTTTTCTTTGCTTCAAATTCTAAACTATGAAAAAAACATTACTAAGTTCTCTCCTTCTCACTCTTGCCTTTGGCTCATTTTCGCAAACAGTAATTCACGAAACCCGCACTCTTTCATTTGGGGGCCAACAGCGGCAATACAGATTATATGTTCCGGCATCGTATGACGGTTCCCAAAAAGTACCATTGGTATTTGTGTTGCATGGCCTTGGTGATGATATGCTCAATATGGAAGGCGTTGGAATGACCTATATAGCCGATACTGCAAACTTTATTGTAATTACCCCGCAAGCTGTTGCCGACCCATTAGCTGGTACTGCTTGGAATTCGGGAGCAGGGACGTTTGGCTATTACCCAAATTCAAATGTTGACGATGTGGGTTTTTTTCGCACATTGATTGATAGCACAGCTGCCGAATTTAAAATTGATCAACGCCGAGTATTTGCTTGCGGCTTCTCCATGGGAGGTTTTATGACCAATCGTTTGGCTTGCCAATTAAACGACCGTATTGCTGCTTTTGCTCCAGTTGCCGCCACCATTGGTGATGGAATTACTTGTACTCCAGGACGTGTGCTTCCAATCATTACTTTCCACGGCACTGCTGATGTTACTGTAAGTTATGATACAGCTTCCTTTGGAATGAGTGTTCCTGATCTTTTGACTTTTTGGGCAAATAATAACGGTTGCACAGCGGTTGACACGTTTGCAATGCCTGATATTAATCCAAACGACGGCTATACTGTTGACCATTTTGTATGGGGAAGTTGCACGGCTGGTGCAGCATTAGAACATTTTAGAGTGTATGGAGCCACACACACTTGGCTTGGCCCAACTGATGATATTTTCTACACTGCAGAAATTTGGAAGTTCTTCTTGCGTTTTGAACATCCCGATGAAACATTGGGTGCACTTGGAGTGGAAATTAAAACCAGTACCTCTGATAAATATTCCCTTGCTCCAAATCCAACTGAAAAAGGAAACAGCATTACCTTAAACCATCCAAAAGAAACAGTTAAAGTTTCCGTTATGGACGTGAGTGGAAAAATAGTTTTGGAGCAAAACACTGTTACTAACGCTACCACACTTTCAACCGATAAACTGAATTCTGGAATCTATTTCTTGAATTTTACTGCTACAAATGGTAGTAAAATTTGCAGGAAATTTGTTGTGAGATAAAATTGGTTTTAACCCATTTCTCTATATCCCGAAGTTTGATAAAACAAACTTCGGGATTTTTCTTTTATAGGTATTCTGTATTCAAGCAAATTGTAATTTTCAGAAAAGCCATAGTGCCACAACTTAAAACTTATAACTATCCATTATTAGGTTTCCTTTGTGGACAAATACCCCATGAATAAAAAAGCCATTTATTTCATTTTCATCACCCTGATGATAGACTGTACAGGCATTGGAATTATAATTCCCGTAGTACCCAAGTTAATTCAAGAACTAACGGGCGGAAATATCAGTCAGGCATCGCAATATGGAGGATGGCTTATGTTTGCCTATGCGATTATGCAATTTGTATTTGCCCCTGTTCTGGGTGGATTGAGTGATAAATTTGGTCGCCGTCCTGTGCTGCTAACTTCATTGTTTGGGTTAGGAATTGATTACCTTTTTCTTGCCTTTGCCCCAAGCATATTTTGGTTATTTATCGGAAGGCTGTTTGCCGGAATATGCGGTGCAAGTTTCTCCACTGCTTCGGCCTACATTGCTGATATCAGCCCACCCGAAAAGCGGTCGCAAAACTTCGGAATGATAGGAGCAGCATTTGGATTGGGATTCATTATTGGGCCGCTTTTAGGGAGCGTATTCAGCCAGTGGGGAGTCAGGATGCCTTTCATAGCAGCAGCAGCATTTTCATTAATCAATTTCCTATACGGCTATTTCATCCTTCCTGAATCGCTAAGCAAAGAAAACCGCCGGGCATTTGACTGGAAGAGGGCAAATCCCTTTGGATCGATGATTCATCTGCAACGCTATCCGGCTATTATCGGCTTGGTTGCATCGTTGGTGTTGCTTTATATCGCCGGAAAAGCCGCCGAAAGCACTTGGACGTATTACACCATGGAAAAATTTGCATGGAATGAAGCTTTGGTGGGTTATTCTATTGCTTTTGTGGGTTTAGTTACAGCCATTGTGCAGGGAGGTTTAATCCGTATAATCATCCCCAAATACGGCCAACGGAAATCGGTCTTGCTGGGCTTGCTTTTTTACATTGCAGGATTTCTATTGTTTGCCTTCGCCACTCAGGGTTGGATGATGTTTGCCTTTTTAGTACCTTATGCTTTAGGAGGAATCGCCGGTCCGGCACTTCAGGGCATAATGAGTAACGAAGTACCCGCCAACGAGCAAGGCGAATTGCAGGGGGCATTAACCAGCTTGATGAGTGTCACCTCCATTATTGGTCCCTTGTTGATGACTAACCTTTTTTACCATTTCACCAAACCCGATGCACTCATTTACTTCCCCGGTGCACCTTTTCTTATGGGGGGACTTCTTACCTCTTTGAGTGCCATAATTTGTTACCGATATTTGAAACGAACTAAAGTTGCGGCTTGAGTTGCATACATACTTTTAAGTCTGATCCCTTGATGAGGGAGTTGTATTCTAAATATCCTGTCCATATTACCAAATCAATATTTCTAATCTTTTTCAAATTCATATCTAAACAAAAAGGCTATTTTTGCCCAACATTAATTTATTCAAATGAAAAAAATCTACCTATCTTTTGCCTTAGTGGTTTCAATTGTTACTGCTTTGTCAGCCCAAACAGTTACACCTTGGGCATTGTCTCCCACAAATAGTTATTCTTTCACAAGTTGGGATCCCAACTCAGCAGGAGGAACTTACCCACCATCCATGTTGTTTAAGCAATATACCACAGGCTCCACAGAACCCGTAGTAACTGCTGACCCAACAGAAACTTGGCGTTGCGTTTACAATGCTACTGTTCGGTGTTACATTACCGGCAAAGGAGATTCAGGTGTAGTATTTCGCAATGCAGGAGGCTCACTAAATGCTGCACAGTGTAACAATGGTGGAATCACAGGTAAACAAGTAGGAGCCGCATTACTTACACTTTCTACCACAAATTGTCAATCCGTAAACGTATCCTTTAAAGCAGGAACACTTATTCAAACAGATTCTACTCAAGTATACGAAATGGTTTTACAAGGTCGCACAGATTCGGCTACTGCATCTGCTTGGACAGATATTGCTGGTGGTTTATATTCTACATCTGGTGTTGCTGCCGGTACTATTCAATCTTTTTCAAATATAGTTTTACCATCTTCCTTCAACAATCTTCCAATTGTTCAATTGCGTTGGAGAATTTACAATTTTGATGATGCATCAGGCGGCGGAACACGTCCTGCAATTTTATTAGATGACATTAACGTAACTGCTGATTTATTCACTGGCATAAGTTACACAGCAAACGATAAAGTTATTTTATCTGTTTATCCTAACCCTGCTTCGGACAATATATCTTTCAATAAAGCCATCAGCGGTAAAATGCTTGACGTTTCAGGTCGCGAAGTTGTATCGTTTCAAAATGCAATGAATGTATCACTTGCAGGAATTTCAACCGGAATTTATACTTTACATAGCACCACTGGCGAAGTAGTGAAGGTTTCTGTGAAGTAATTCAACCAAACACCTCAATTTTTCAATCCCCAAAGGAGCATTTTTTTTAGCACCTTTGGGGATTCGCTATTTTCGCACCCTAATTCATTTACAATGTTGCAGGAAGCCTTAGCTGTGTGGACTAAAATATATGCTATAAATTTGGTGCGTTACTTCCTGTTTTCGGGTGTGGCGTACTTAATCTTTTACGTTTTCTTCAAAGAAAGATTTGCTCACAAACGCATTCAGAAAAAGGATGTGGATAAAGAGAAAATCAAGGCTGAATTTAAGTATTCCATTACCTCTTTAATGATTTTTGCGGCAATGGGTATCGTTATTTTCTTTGGTAAGAAAGTCGGTATCTTCCAAATTTACAGTGAATTTAGCGAACACAGCATTGCCTATTTCTTCTTTAGCGTTTTGGCTGCCATATTGCTTCACGATACCTATTTTTATTGGACTCATCGGTTTATGCACCTCAAATGGGTTTTCCCTAAAGTACATTTGGTACATCATTTAAGTAATAATCCTAGTCCTTGGGCAGCCTTTTCATTTCATCCCACCGAAGCTGTTATTGAATCGGCAATACTTCCTTTAATGCTGCTCTTTTTGCCAATGCACCCCATTGCAATACTTACATTTCTTATATATATGACAGCAATGAACGTAATGGGACATTTAGGATATGAAATGTATCCGAAAGGAATGCTGCAAAATCCTATTGGTAGGCTGAATAATACAAGTGTTCACCATAATATGCACCACCGCTTAGTAAATTGCAACTACGGACTCTATTTTAATGTGTGGGATTTGCTTATGAAAACCAACCACACCAAATATCAAGAGGAGTTTGAACGGGTAGCTGCTTCCGAACGAGTTGAAATAGAGCCTTCTCCGGTGAATGGGTAGGTGTTGAAATAGCTCATTTCGTACAGAAAATGGAGTTTCTTTTGTTAGAAAATAGCAGGGGATTTGTTATCCTCATCTAAACAAATGACTAACATTGCCGCCTATGAAACGAATTACCGATTACCGAAAACTGTTTGGCATCGACAAAGATGCCAACTTAGCCGAACTTAAAGTTATTTACCGCAACCTGATGAAGGAGTGGCATCCCGATAAATTTCAGGCTGATGAAACTGCTAAGGCCGAGGCCGAAGCCAAAAGCAAAGTCATTATTGAGGCCTATCATTTCTTAGTTAGCCTTTCGCCCGAAACCCACGCCCGAAACATTGAGGAATATACAAACACCATCACTACCTCGGGCATGGAAGATTTTGTATATATAGGACAAATGTTGAAAGTGACTTTCTTTGACGGTAGTGTTTACGAGTATTTTGGCGTGCAACCGGCATTGTATAAAAAACTCATCAATTCTCCTACTCCTATACGCTTTGCCCGAAGACATATATTCGAAAACTTCTCCTACCGAAAAGCAATAAAGGCATCGGAGAAAGTATAGGGAATCTGAATTTGCATAAATTTCTGCCAATCTCATTCCTTAATCCCAAAAAATGTACTTTCGCCCACTCCATAATTAAACTATGAGCAACACTGCCACGCCGAAAGGCCATCCCAAAGGACTCTATATCCTATTCATTACCGAAATGTGGGAACGATTTTCCTACTACGGAATGCGGGCAATCTTTACCTTATATATGACCAAGGCATTGCTTTTCGATAAATCACTCGGGTCGCAGATTTATGGCAGCTATACAGGATTAGTTTACCTAACTCCACTCCTCGGTGGCTATATGGCTGACCGTTACTGGGGAAATCGTAAATCCATAATAATCGGTGGAGTATTGATGGCCTTGGGGCAGTTTATGATGTTTACCTCTGGAACTTTCTATCAAGAATCCTTTGCTCCCATGATCATGTATGGAGGCTTGGGGCTTTTAATATTCGGTAACGGATTCTTCAAACCCAATATCTCCACTATGGTAGGCCAGCTATACCCCGAAGGCGACCGCCGTGTGGACTCAGCCTTCACCATTTTTTATATGGGCATAAACCTAGGTGCTTTCATCGCCCCGCTTATCTGCGGTTTCTTTGGCGATACTGGTAATCCTGCCGATTTTCGTTGGGGCTTTCTTTGTGCCGGTATCGGAATGTGTTTAAGCCTAGTGTTGTTTATTACCTTAAAGGATAAATACATCGTTTCGCCCGATGGGGTTCAGATTGGCGAAAAACCCAACTCCAGCCGTCAAGATGCCAGTGTTGAAACAGCCCCCGTTACAACCAAATCCGTATTAATCTGGTTGGGCGTTGCCCTAGGCTTATTTGTTCTTTTCCTCAAAGTCTTTGAAATGGATCTAATCGGTTCCTTCATCTTTTCGCTTACTATAGCGGCTCCCGGCTTCATAATCTCCGACCCCAACCTCACCAAGGTCGAACGCGACCGTATCTGGGTAATCTATGTAGTAGCCTTCTTCGTTATCTTCTTTTGGGCAGCCTTCGAGCAGGCCGGAGCCTCGCTTACCTTCTTCGCCGAAGAACAAACCAATCGTGAGTTTATGGGCAAAATCATCCCAACTTCCTATTTCCAATCCATTAACGCCGTAGCCATTGTAATCTTCGCAACCGTATTCGTGTGGCTATGGGGCTTTTTGGGCAAACGCAACATGGAACCAGCATCGCCTTACAAGCAATCCATCGGCCTCTTTTTCCTCGCCATAGGCTACCTCGTAATCGCCTTTGGCGTTAAAGACATCCAACCCGGCGTAAAAGTCAGCATGATGTGGTTAGTAAGCCTTTACACCATTCACACCTTTGGCGAATTATGCCTTTCGCCCATTGGTTTAAGCATGGTAAATAAGCTTGCCCCGGTTAAATTTGCTTCCCTTCTCATGGGAGTTTGGTTTCTTTCCACCGCAGCCGCTAACAAATTTGCCGGAACTCTAAGTGCCTTGTATCCAGAGCCTGTAGTAGCAGTGGACATGGTTCGCCAAATCGAAACGGACAAAGCCGTTCAACTCTTTGCCCCCAACTTCACCGATGCCGATGCCCAAGTAATAGACGGCCAAAAAGTTATCCCGATGGAAAAAGTGCAATTGGCAGCCATCACTGACGAAAACCTGAAAACCAACGTAACAGCCCAACTCCAGCAAAACCAAATCCCCAACATAAAGAAATTCATAGGCTTCTCCATCGGCAGCCTCTACGATTTCTTTATGCTCTTCGTTTTTATGGCAGGAATCGCCTCCATTATCCTCTTCTTCCTTAGCCGCATGTTGCTAAAGATGATGCACAACGTGAGATAGGTTCTTTTGGGGCATTTGCCTCTATGCCGACCCGAAAGCTAAACAAGAAAGATAGATTTCATTTTGGCTGCAAAGGTTGGAGCTTTAAAATGGAGAATTGGGGAAGGAAATGAGGTAGTATAGTGTTTATTTGTAAAATAATTGACTTATATTTATACTAAAGGTTATAGTGAGAGTGAAATCAGTTTCCCAATCAGTTCATCAGACCATTTGTGCGTCCCATTTCATAATCACTCATTATAGTTATGGGGAATGAGCATCCCAGATATTCCCCTTCCAAATCCCTGAAATTCCGTCACATCTACTTTTTTTTTACTAAACAAATTACAAGTGCCAAAATCTATACTTTCGCACCTGTTTAGCAAATCAAAAATCCACGTTCCAAAATGAAATTAGGAGTTCCGAAAGAGCGAAAAATCAAAGAAAACCGGGTAGCTCTTACCCCTGATGTAGTGAAACAATTAGTGGCCAAAGGCTACGAAGTGCAGGTTGAAAAAGGTGCCGGCGAAAGTGCATTCTTTTTAGACGATGCCTACACCGCTGCCGGAGCCGTTTTGGTGGATAGAGTAGATACGATCTTCTCCGGTTCAGATGTGATAATGGGGGTTAATCCTCCCGATGCGGCCAATATCGCCAAAATGAAGAAAGGAGCAATCCTTGTTTCATTTATGTATGCTTTATCTAACGTTGAATTGGTAAATGCATGCGTTACTGCAGGCATTACCGCTTTTTCGGTAGATGCAATCCCCCGTATTTCTAGAGCCCAAAAAATGGATGCCTTAAGTTCTCAGGCCAACTTAGCCGGTTACAAATCGGTTATCCTTGGTGCCGACCATTTAGGGAAAATCTTCCCAATGTTGATGACTGCTGCCGGAACTATCAAACCATCGAAAGTATTGATATTTGGTGCAGGAGTAGCAGGATTGCAAGCCATAGCTACAGCCAAACGTTTAGGAGCTGTGGTAGAAGTAAGCGACATCCGTCCCGAAACCAAGGAACAAGTAGAGTCCTTGGGTGGTAAATTTATTGAAGTAAAAGCCGATGCCAGCGTAAAGATGGAAGGCGGCTATGTGAAAGGCGTTTCTGATGAATTTCTGCAAAAGCAAAAAGAACTGGTGGGTAAACACGTTGCCGAGGCCGATTTAGTTATCACCACTGCCTTGATTCCCGGACGAAAAGCACCTGTGTTGGTTACAGAAGCAATGGTAAAGACTATGAAAAACGGTTCAGTTATTGTGGATATGGCCGTTGAACAAGGCGGAAATTGCGAACTAAGCGAATACAATAAAACAGTAGTAAAATACGGAGTAACCATTGTGGGCGAGCCAAACCTTCCGGCTCTTTTACCTTTCAATGCCAGCGACCTTTACGCCAAAAATATAAGTACATTCCTGCTTCACCTCAGCGACAAAGATGGTTTCAAATTCGAAATGGAAGAAGAAATCACCAAAGGAAGCTGTATTGTGAAAGATGGAATTGCCTTAATAAAATAGCAGAACTTAGAATTTAGATATTAGAAATTACAACAAACCAAATGCAACAACTTTTTGACTTTTTAGCCTTACACGAAATGACAATCTATTTCGTGATTCTTTCTGTTTTTGTGGGAATAGAAGTAATTGGTGGCGTGCCCACCGTACTTCACACTCCTTTAATGTCAGGGGCAAACGCTATTCATGGTGTGGTGATTGTTGGGGCCATATTGGTAATGCTTAACGTTGACCCAACTAATTACGGAGCCTTGGCTCTTGGCTTTTTGGCAGTATTGCTCGGAACGCTCAATGTAGTGGGCGGCTTTGTCGTTACTGACAGAATGCTGGAAATGTTTAAAAAGAAATAATATCATAGAAATAAAGCATAAATGAATCACTTTATTACATCATTGGCCTACCTCATTGGTTCCACCACATTTATTATGGGGTTGAAAATGATGGGTAACCCCAAATCGGCTCGAAACGGAAATATGGTAGCTGCCGTAGGAATGGTAATAGCCATCTTTGCTACAATATTCTTCCATGACAACACTGTTTCACCAATTGTTTATGGATTAATTTTCGGAGCCATTGGATTAGGAACAGTAATGGGTTGGATGACTGCCAAACAGGTTCAAATGACCAAAATGCCCGAACTTGTTTCCTTATTCAACGGTATGGGTGGAGCTTGTGCTGCTCTTATAGGGCTGATGGAATATCATCATAATATTGGGAAGACTGGGGCTTTGCTACCCATAGTTGCAGGTTTAATCATTGGTTCGGTATCATTTTCGGGAAGTATAATTGCCTTCCTGAAACTTAACGGAACAATGAATCAACCCGTGAGGTTACCCAGTTATAATATGCTGAACAACGCCGTTATGCTTGGCGTTTTGGCTTTTGGTGCTTGGGTAATAATGGCATCACCTGATAATTCGGCTATTTTGTTTGCCCTCTTTGCTTCAGCTCTTGTATACGGAATATTATTTACCATTCCTATTGGCGGAGCCGATATGCCCGTGGTTATTTCTTTACTTAACTCCTTCACAGGTTTAGCAGCAGCCTTTGGAGGCTTTCTTTACGATAATAAAATCATGCTGACCGGAGGTATATTGGTGGGTTCGGCTGGTACATTACTTACGCTTGTAATGTGTAAAGCCATGAACCGCCCATTGAGCAACGTAATTTTTGGTGCATTTGGAGGCGGGGCTGTTGCCGCCGGAACTTCCAGCGAAAAAGGAAGTATCAAAGACATCTCCGTTTCCGATTTAGCCACCTTAATGAATTATTCTAAAAAGGTAATTATCGTTCCCGGATATGGATTAGCAGTAGCTCAAGCCCAGCATGTTATTCATGAATTGGAAACCATCCTCGAAGAGCGTGGTGTAGAAGTGAAATATGCTATGCACCCTGTTGCAGGTCGTATGCCCGGACACATGAATGTTCTCCTAGCCGAAAGTAACGTAAGTTATGATAAATTAGTGGAAATGGAAGACATTAATCCCGAATTTGCCAGCACAGATGTAGTATTGGTAGTTGGAGCAAATGACGTAGTAAACCCTGCTGCCAAAAATGACCCTTCGTCACCAATATATGGTATGCCGATATTGGATGTGGAAAACGCTAAGAACATAGTAGTAAATAAACGTAGTATGAATGCCGGATATGCCGGTATTGATAACGATTTGTTCTACAATCCTAAAAACTCAATGCTCTTTGGCGATGCCAAAGGCGTGCTTACCAAATTGGTTGCTGAGTTAAAGACTATGGATTAGGTTTTTGGGAAAATGGGAACGCTAATGACACCAATTTAGCGAACGGCAAAGCCCTCATGGCTTCAAATAATTAAAACACTTGGCCAAAATAGACACAAATCTTCAATACTATGAAGTTTTCGACCTACTGTACTATTTGCGTAAATTTTCGTAATTTGCGTCATTAGCGTTCTAATTATTATTACCACGCTAAATCCTGTAAAGCCTTAATTCCAAGCAGTTCAAAGAATCCTTTCATCTTGATTGAAAAGCCTTCCAAATTAGTTTATGTCCCCGAGAAAGCCATTTTGGTTGGCTTAATCACCCGCTTTCAAACAGAAATCCACATGCGGGAATATCTTGACGAATTGGCTTTCTTGGCCGAAACGGCAGGTCTTATTCCCGTTAAGTCTTTTACCCAAAAAATGGACAAACCTGACCCTAGAACCTTTATTGGTTCGGGTAAGATGATTGAGATTGGGGAATATGCAAAGGCCAACGAAGTACAAGTAGTTATTTTCGATGATGAACTTAGTCCGTCGCAACTCCGCAATACCGAGAAAGAACTTGGTATAAAAGTGGTGGACAGGACTGGATTAATCTTAGATATTTTCGCCCAGCGTGCACGAACTTCTCATGCCCGCACTCAGGTGGAGTTAGCTCAATACCAATATTTATTACCTCGCTTAACCCGAATGTGGACACACTTAGAGCGGCAGAAGGGAGGTATTGGGATGCGTGGCCCAGGTGAATCGCAGTTAGAAAGCGACCAACGGATTATCCGCGACAAGATAGCAAAGCTAAAAGAACAACTCAAAGCAATAGACCGCCAAATGGCTACTCAGCGTTTAGGTCGAAACGATATGGTAAGGGTTTCATTGGTAGGATATACCAACGTGGGGAAGAGTACGCTTATGAACCTTATTTCGAAATCGGAAGTATTTGCAGAAAACAAACTTTTTGCTACTTTAGATACCACTGTTAGAAAGGTGGTCATAGATAATTTGCCTTTTCTGCTTACCGATACGGTAGGTTTCATTCGCAAATTACCCACCCAGCTAATTGAGAGTTTTAAGTCCACGCTTGACGAAGTGCGGGAAGCCGATTTGTTGATTCACGTTATTGATATCAGCCATCCCCAATTTGAAGATCAAATGAATGTAGTAAAGCAAACCCTTGTGGACATTGGTTCGGGAGATAAACCTACCATCACCGTTTTCAATAAAATAGATAGTTTTACCTACAGTCCAAAACATCCCGATGACCTAACACCTACCACTAAGGAAAACCTTTCTTTAGAAGAGCTAAAACAAACCTGGATGGCCAAAGCGGAGGATACCGTGTTTATTTCTGCCGTTAAAAAACAGAATATCGAAGAGTTTAAAAAAATGGTGTATGACAGGGTTAAATCAATTCATACCAAGCGTTATCCCCACGATAAATTGCTGTATTAGATTGAAACGCCCAATGGATTATATGATTACTCAATATGTATTTGTATAATTTTGAATTTTTACAAATGACCTTTTACAATATCTCTAACCCCTCCGAAACCGCTTCGCTAAAAAATGCCGTATTAAAAAGCATCAGCAGCGAATCGGGGCTTTTTATGCCGACTAATATTCCGGTTTTACCCAAAGCCTTTTTTGATAGACTTCCTTCACTCAGTTTACCCGAAATTGGGTTTGAAGTAGCTAAAGCAATGCTGGGGGATGATATTTCGGATGCTGACCTTAGGCAAATTGTAGATCAGGCTCTGAGTTTTGATATCCCATTAAAAAAGTTAGACGAACAAACTCATGTATTGGAACTCTTTCACGGGCCAACATTAGCTTTCAAAGATGTAGGGGCACGATTCATGGCCGGTTTATTTGAATATTTCCTCCAAAATGATAACAAAGAAGTTACCATTTTAGTGGCAACATCAGGCGACACAGGAAGTGCAGTGGCCAATGCTTTTTATGATAAGAAAGGCGTTAAAGTGGTCATACTCTATCCATCTGGAAAGGTGAGCAATTTGCAGGAAAAGCAACTAACCACTATGGGGGGCAATATCACTGCAATTGAACTACAAGGCAATTTTGATGATTGTCAGAAAATGGTCAAGCAAGCCTTTGGTGATGCAGAATTGAATCAACATCTCATCCTAACCTCGGCAAATTCCATAAACTTTGCCCGCCTTTTCCCTCAATCGTTTTATTATTTCTATGCTCTTGCACAATTGGGCAAAACCGACAAACCCATCGTCGTAAGTGTCCCTAGCGGAAATTTCGGCAACCTAACTGCCGGCTTAATTGCCAAGCGAATGGGATTACCTATTCACACATTTATTGCCGCTACTAACAGCAATCATTCAGTGCCTGACTATCTCAAAACGGGTACCTTCACACCGGCAGAAACGCATTACACTATTTCTAATGCTATGGATGTAGGTAACCCGAATAATTTCCCCCGAATGCTGGAACTATACGGGAAGAGTCATACCAGCATTAGCAAAGATATTAAAGGACACTGGTGTAGCGAAGCCCAATCCCATGAAGCTATGAAGGAATTACAATCCCAATATGGCTACCAAGCCGACCCCCACGGTGCAATAGCTTATTCAGGTTTAAAAGGTGTGGGAATTTCCGAAGCTCATCATGGTATCTTTTTAGAAACTGCACATCCGGCTAAGTTTGCCGATGCCGTTGAAGCTGCAACAGGTAAGGCAGTTGAAATTCCAAAAGCATTAGCAGGAATTTTGGATTTAGAAAAGAAATCCATTAGGATTAAGCCGGAATTTGAGCAGTTAAAAGAGGTGCTGATTTAGTTTGTTGCAAATCATTTGCTTTGACTGAGCTTATAAAAGCCAAATTTGTAGTATAGTCTTTCTTCCTCTCAACTCTTTTTTTGCCTTAGTTTGCATAAATTAAAAACTGGGCGTGGCAATTATAAATTCCCTTATGTCGTGGTTGATGAAGAATCGTATTCATCAAATGGAGCTCTTTGTGCGTTATCCTCATGATGTGCAGGCTGAATGGCTTGCCCGTTTGCTCAATGAAGCCCGCAATACCGAGTGGGGCCGCACCTACGATTATAAATCCATAGAAACTAAAGAAACTTTCAAGCAGCGTGTACCCGTGCAGGATTACGATGATGTGAAACCTTTTGTGGATAGGATGATGCAGGGCGAACAAAATCTCTTGTGGAATACCGATATTAAATGGTATGCCAAATCCAGCGGTACAACTGCGGGCAAAAGCAAGTTTATTCCTGTGAGTAAGGAAGCTCTGGAAGAATGTCATTATAAAGGTGGAAAGGATATGCTGTGTATTTATTGCAACAATGTGGCCGATACAAACATTTTTTCGGGCCGAGGCTTAGCTTTAGGCGGTAGCCATCAGGTGGTGCAGTTTAATAATGAGGCTTACTATGGTGATTTGTCTGCTATTATTATTCAAAATCTCCCGTTTTGGGCTGATTTTATTCGTACGCCCGATATTTCCATTGCCCTGATGGACGAATGGGAAGCAAAGTTGGAGAAGATGGCGAAAGTAACTTCCGAACAAGATGTAACCAGCATAAGTGGCGTTCCATCGTGGATGATGGTGCTGTTGCGAAGGGTTTTAGATCTTACAGGAAAGTCAACCATTAAGGAAGTGTGGCCAAATCTCGAATTGGTGATGCACGGAGCAGTAAACTTTGGCCCCTACCGTGAACAGTTTCTTCAAACTATCGGCCAGCCTCCAGTTTATTATTTAGAAACCTATAACGCTTCCGAAGGCTTTTTCGGCATACAAGACCAAGCCGATAGCAGTGATCTTTTGCTGATGCTTGACTATGGCATTTATTATGAATTTATGCCTATGGATCAACTCCACAGCGATAATCCAAACACTCTTAGTTTAGATGAAGTGGAATTGAATACCAATTACGCCATAATTATAACCACAAATGCCGGATTGTGGCGATATAAAATTGGTGATACAGTTAGGTTCACTTCCCTTAGCCCCTTTCGGATTAGGATAACAGGCCGCACCAAGCATTTTATCAATGCTTTTGGGGAAGAATTAATTGTAGATAACGCTGAAAAAGCTATCACCATTGCCTGCGAACGCACCGGGGCAATAGTGAAGGAATTTACAGCTTGCCCGGTATTCTTTTCAGAAAAAGAAAGTGGTGCTCACCAATGGTTAATTGAATTTGACCGCCAGCCTGAGCATATCGATTTTTTTGCTGAGATTTTAGATACTGCTCTAAAATCTATCAATTCTGATTACGAAGCAAAACGTTATAAAGACTTTATTCTTCATAAGCCCATAGTAAACACTATGCCGGAAGGGACATTTTATAACTGGATGAAAAACAGAGGAAAACTCGGCGGCCAGCATAAAGTTCCGAGGCTAAGTAACGATAGAATTTATGTGGACGATTTGTTGGGTGGGATTGTTACCAGTACGAATTAAAGTTTTGTTTATGGTGGAGAGCTATCGCAACTTTAACCTCAGAAAAGTAAATTCACCCTTTAGCCTTAAAACCTAGCGAAAGCCCTTCGACTGGTTTTTTGCATTTTCTTTTTGGCCTTCTGGAAATAAGAATGTGTATAGTATTGCAACTGGCTTCCTTTGGTTAAAGCCCCACCAATAATCAATGACTTACCTTTTACTTCAATTTCGCAAATCATCATTTTATTGTATCCCTGTTTTGAAATTACAACATCCATCATTTGCGAATTGCTAACTTCGATAATGATTTTTCCGTTTTCGTTGGTTATACCCGATTGCAATACTTTGCCATTCAGCATCAGTTCTATTTTAGCATCGGCAATGGGTTTGGTGGTTTCAAAGTCGGTAACCAACAAGGCTAATTTGCCTTGCGAAAATGCTGCATTACCAACCAAAAAATGGATAGCAAATGCACAAAATACTAAAATTCTTTGAACCAACGGGGGATTTCTACGCAAAAGTAGTTTTAAAGTTCGGAGAAAATTTGGAGGCAAGTTAATAATAAACCAGTTCACGGTCTGAACTGCCATCTTCGTAAATATTTATCACTGCAAATGCCGGAGGGAATTCCTGACAATTACCACCCCACCAAGCACCGCAAACAGCACCATTGCAATAATATTTTACGCCTAAATATTCGGCTTCGTCAATAAGGTGAATGTGTCCACTGAGGCACACTTTTACGTTTTTGTGCTGGAAAAATAAATCTTTAAGTTGTTTGGCATCTTGGTGCATCCACGCACCGGGAATTTTCCAGTTGTCTCTTTTCAAATTCTCCCCATCGAAAAAAGTGCAAACCGATAAAATAGGAATGTGGCTTAAAACACAAACGGGTGTGGTGGCGGCTACAGATTTCAAATCGGTTTTGAGCCACTCCATTTGCTCTTCGTCCAATTTAGCCCAATAGCCGTATATGGCTTTAGGATGTGTGCTATCTAAAACTATAAAATGACATCCCGCTCTGTCGAAACTGTAATAGCGTTTTTTTAATTTCAGTTCTTCTTCGGCCCAGTGTTTTCCATACATAGGGTCGTGTTTCTTTTTGCTGCCTACATTGCTCCATCCCCACACATCGTGGTTGCCGATGCAATTTATTATTTCTAAAGAAAGTTCAGTCTTCAAAACGCTGTTCCAAACTTCCCATTGGGCTTTTACTTCATCCTTTTTGCGATGGAGTGAATCCATTATGCAATCGCCACCATTGAAAATTATATCGGCACGGTCGGGTAGGCTTTGGGCAGCGTGTAAAGCTTTTGCCATTCCATTTGCCGAATCACCACCCGGATAAACATGTATATCGGTGAGGTGGGCTATACGGATTAGTCGCTTTTTATGGGTATGCAGAATTGGATTGCTTGCCGATGAGGTTGAACCCAATGCCAAACCTGCCGATGCAAGCGGAATGGCTTTTAAAAATGAACGACGGTTAGTCATTTCCAAAACTTTTTTAAAAGCTATTCTATTCCCAAATCAATTTACCAACAGCAACAGAGTTGTTGCTATTTATTTTCACTAAATAAAGTCCATTGTTGAATTGGCTTTTATTTAGAATAATGGCTTGTTGTCCGGCTTGGTGAACAGTTATTTTTTGCGAAAACACTTCACGTCCTAATAAATCGCTTATAGATATTTCGGCAACTCCAGTTTTGGCAGAGAAAAATTCAATCGAAGTGCTTTCCTTAGCCGGGTTTGGTGAAATGGTTAAGGAAGTGCTATTTCCATTGGTTTCGTCTATTCCAACTCCTTTAACTGTACCGGTTATGTTTATATCATCTATATAGATATTATTTCCGCCGCCATTGGTAAGCTCAAACTTTAATTTAACATTAGATGAATTTTGGATGGAGGCTGTAAAGCTAGTTAGCACTACTTCTTTCCAATCACTTGCAACTGGAGTAAAAGGGCTGGTTCCTGGAGTTGTACCTGTAATGTTTACTCCAGAGCGGGTATATTTCGTAGCCCAGTTTTTACCACAGTTTATCGAGGTTTGAACTTTAAGTATATCGTTGCTTGTGGTTGATTTTTGACGGTAGGCTACCTTGAAATGAAGTTCTACATTAGAAAGTAAAGAAAAATTATAGCCACTTGTTATAAATGCATCAAGCTGCCCGGTGGTGGGAATACCATAGCTATTTAGTTTCATTGATTTGGTTCCGGTGGAAGCTGCAGCAGAAGTTTCTGTCCAGCCTATATTACCATCGGGATTATCAATTATGAGTAATCCACTGGCAAGTGGACTACTTTCAAAACTTTCAAAGTAGGGCGGGGTATTGTATTCAGGTGTGTTTGGAATTACTTCAATATATTGGTTTTTGGTGATAGAATTTTGCCCGCCACTATTTGAAGATGTAAATGAAACTGAAAAAGTTCCTGCTTGACTATAGGTTACGGTCGGGCTTTGGTTGGTGGATGTTGAGGGCGTTGCTCCTGTTAAATTCCATTGCCATGCGTTGGGAGTGCCGTTATAGCTATTGTCTTCAAATGTTACCGATTCGCCTTGGCAAACGAGTATTTTATCTGCCGAAAAATCAGCTATTGGTTTGCAGTTTGCAGTCATTCCTGCATTTTGAGTTCCGGTGGCAATAAGGTTTGCATCTGAAACCATTTCATCGCGATAATTAAAGAAAGTGTAATCCATTTCATCCTTTTGCCCATAAGTGAACATTTTT
Organism: Bacteroidota bacterium; assembly: GCA_947475205.1. GTDB lineage: Bacteria > Bacteroidota > Bacteroidia > JAIBAJ01 > JAIBAJ01 > JAIBAJ01. The sequence goes on along the minus strand of CANJNG010000027.1, from coordinate 6,486 downwards.
GGACAAGAACCATAGCTCATAAAGTTTTCGATGTTGGCAATACCTTCTCCAGGGCAGGGGGTGTGATTCAAATCACAAGAATAGTAAGCTTCACCATTTTCGTGCGGAGTGTCGTAAATCCCATCTCCATCTTGTCCGCAAGGGCCTTCAAATGTGTGAGGAAGGCCAAGATAATGTCCAACTTCGTGGCTAAGGGTGCGTCCGTATCTAGATGAAGACAAACCCAAAGCATCGGCCCTAACTAATATTCCATCATTTGCTCCACCTTGCCACTGAATTGAACTTGGAAAATAGGCATATCCCAAAATAGTGCCTGTGCTGCCTGCATCTTGCTCAATGGAAGCTACAACCCATATATTAAGGTATTTGTAATAAGGCCAACCCACAATTTCTTTTACATTGTCGTTTGCATTGACGGTTAAAGGTGAATAGTGGCGAGTAATACCTTGGGTACAATTACCGTTTGGATCTATAGTTGCTAAACGAAATTCAACTTCACAATCGGCTGCAATACCAGAAAAATTGGAACTAATTGAAGCTATAAAGTTGTTTTGCTTCCGATAATCATCATTCATTATCGCAATGGTTTCATCAATCAAGCTTTTCGGCACGTTTTCACTTCCATACTGATGAATAACGTGAAACACAACAGGTATAATGTACGGATTGGCGTTTATCTCTTTTGCGTGTCCTCTTTGAACATTTTTCCGGGCATCTAGCCATGCCTGATGGGCCACTTTCGCTTGGGGGTTTATGTCGAACTGGTGTTGCAAAAATCTATCTGTTCCGCAAATGCCTTGGGCGAAGATTGCAGAATAGGATATTAGAATTAAAGCAATAGCGGAAAGTACGTTTTTAATCATTTTTCGGGAAATAAGTAAAATTTACAACTAAGTGAAAATTTGGCAAGCTTCGGGGCTTGACTGGATGAATTTGGGCGGCGAAGATAAGGGAAATTCAATTGATGCAATCGGAAGGATAATTGGCTTACTTCCCATTAGTTTCCCCTACCTTTGGTTTGTCAATTTGATGAATTATGCTTTACAGAAAACTCAAACTGCTGCTTGTTTTTCTGCTCATTGCAACATGGTGTGATGCTCAGAGTTTTTTGGCCTTAGACCACATCAGGTCGAATGGCATTAAGCGAACCCGTTATATGCCCGGCGATGAAATCATATACAGCATGAAGGGCGAAACAATAAAGTATCGTGGAACAATTGACACACTTGGCGATGGTGGCTTCGAGATTGAAGGAACTTTTGTTGAAATCAAAGATATTGATGTCGTTTATAAGGACAAGCGTAAATCTTTTTCCAATAAAATTGCGAAAACGCTTTTGGGAGCTGGGATTTTGTTTCCGGTATTCGACATTGGCAATAATTTAATCTTCCATCATCTCCCCATTTTGAAGGCCAGAGCCTTTATTATTGGTGGTGCAATTGCCCTGACTGGTCTAACCATCAAACTGTTGATTAAACAGAAATATAAATTATGAAAGAAAAGAACTCTCAAAGTGATTTACTTTGATTTGAATCCTGTTTCGGTGGAATCAAAAATTAATTTATTGGAGGGGAAGTGAGCGATGAATTAGCGGGAAATTTCTCCACACCCATCACTATTCTCCCATCCATATCATTTTATTCCCATATTTGCTTCCCATATTTTTACGAACTAAATATATAAATGAGTGAACGGATTTTAAAGGCTTTGATGCAGCTTTTTGTAATCATTGCCCGTGCCGATGGCGGTAGCAGCGGACGACGTGTGGTGGAATCTTTCCTGCGTCAGCAACTCACTACCGAGCAATTAGAAAGCTATCTGAAGTATTACGATCAGTTTTTTCTGGAATATCACGGCGATGAAGCTAATTCAAACAGCGAAAAGAAGAAAAAACGCACATCGCTGAGTTCAGTTAAAATCCTCAAGATTTGCAATCAAATAAACTCCGACCTTGCTCACAAACAGAAAATAATTGTGTTGATTCGGTTGCTCGAATTCATTAACACGTCCGAAGATGTTACCGAGCAGGACCTTGAATTTGTTGAAACTGTTGCCGATAGTTTGAATATTGAACGCGATGAATTTAAACGCTGTCTGGCTTTTATTATTCCTCGTTCGGAAAGCAATTCAGAAATATTAGAAGGCTATGCACTGAGTGTTTCCAAGCAGCACCATCATGGCTATTTTCATATAATTTCGTCTGAACTCGAGGGCGAGATTGGGGTATTGAATGTATCGAATGGTGAATATTATATTGTTCGCTATGCAGGAAGTTCGGAGCTTACACTTAACGGACAAATTATTGCTTCCGAGCGGGTTTACTTCCTCAATCAGGGGTCCAGTATTCGTAGCAACAGGGTTAGCCCGATTTATTATTCGGACATTGTTGCCCGTTTCCTTAGCAGCGAAGACAAGCCAAAGGTGGTTTTCCGTGCCGATTCGTTGGAGTTTAAGTTTGATGAACATAAGCACGGATTGCACAGCTTTACTTTTCAGGAAGAAAGCGGCAAAATGGTGGGAATTATGGGGGCGAGCGGTGCCGGAAAATCCACTTTGCTCAATATTCTAAACGGGAATATGGCTCCCACATCAGGAAAAATTACCATCAACGGTATTGACCTTTATGCTGAAAAAGACCAAACAGAAGGGCTGATTGGTTATATTTCTCAGGATGATTTGCTAATGGAAGACCTCACCGTTTTCCAAAACCTATATTTCAACGCCAAACTGTGCTTTGCTCATTACAGCAAATTCCGGCTGATACGTTTAGTGATGAAAACCCTTCGAAGTTTAGGCTTGTATGAAATCCGTCACCTTAAGGTGGGGAATTCTTTAAACAAGAAAATAAGTGGTGGACAACGAAAGCGGGTAAATATTGCTTTAGAGTTAATCCGCGAACCGGCTATTCTGTTTGTGGATGAGCCTACATCGGGTCTTTCGAGCCGCGATTCGGAGAATATTATGGACCTCTTGAAGGAGCTTTCACTGAAAGGGAAACTTGTGTTTGTGGTTATCCACCAGCCTTCGTCGGATATATTTAAGATGTTCGACAGGCTTTTAATTTTAGACACAGGCGGTTATCCCGTATTTAGCGGTAATCCGGTGGATGGTGTTTCTTATTTCAAAGAACAAATTGGTTATGCCAACACCGAAGTAGAGTGCGGCAATTGCGGTAATGTTAATCCCGAACTCATCTTCACTATTTTAGAATCGAAAGTATTGGACGAGTATGGCCTACAAACCGAACATCGCCGCATAAAGCCTAAAGAGTGGAATAGTATTTACAAGGAAAAGAATTTTATTCCTGAGCGGAAAGCCGATGAGAAATCGCTGGCTTTGCCTCCTATTACCTTCAAGATTCCCGATAAGCTGAATCAGCTTTTTGTGTTTACCCGCCGCGATGTGCTTTCTAAATTAACCAATACTCAATATCTGCTCATTAACTTGCTCGAAACGCCTATTTTGGCATTGATACTTGCCTTTTTGGTTCGCTATTACAATCAGGAGGAAGTTGGCTACATCTATCGGGAAAACGAAAACATTCCGGCCTATCTGTTTATGTGCGTGGTGGTGAGTTTATTTATTGGGCTCACCGTTAGTGCCGAAGAAATTATCCGCGACAGAAAGATTTTGAAGCGGGAAGAGTTTCTCAACCTCAGTAGGTTCAGTTATTTGTGCAGTAAGGTAGGTATAATGTTTATTCTATCAGCCATCCAAACCATACTGTTTCTGTTAATAGGAAATAATATCCTTGAAATAAAAGGAATGACCATGGATTATTTCTTAGTACTATTTTCTGTTTCGTGCTTTGCCAATATGCTGGGACTGAACATTTCGGCATCGTTTAATTCAGCCGTTACTATCTATATATTGATTCCATTTTTGATTATTCCGCAATTACTTTTGAGTGGCGTAATTGTAAGTTTCGATAAACTAAACCCCAGTTTTGCCTCGCAAAGCGAGGTGCCACTGGCCGGAGAAGTGATGGCCAGCAAATGGGCTTACGAAGCCCTAACGGTGAACCAGGTGCAGAGCAATAAGTTTGGGGCTATGTATTACGATGCTGAGAAGGAAATTTCAGTTTCTAATTTTAAAAAGAACTTCTGGAAACCTGAACTGATAAAAAAAGTGGACTTTTGTGAAGCTAATTTTCAGAAGAAAGATTCGGCTGTTGCGGTGCAAAAGGCTGTGAAACTCATAGCCGATGAATTAAATAAAGAAATTAAGCATGGGGCAGGCTTTACATTAGCTTGTTTGCCAACGCTTGAAAAACAAATGTTCTCGGCTAAGGAAGGTGTTGAAATCCGCACCTATCTTGATGGTTTGGAGAAATATTATATGAAGCGTGGCAACCGGTTTATCAATAAAAAAGATAGCATCACCACTTCTTATATTAAAGAGCACGGCCAAAAGGAATACGATAAACTCAACAACGATTACAACAACGATAACCTGAAAGGTTTGGTGCAAAACAAGAATAATTTCAGCATCTACCAAATCCTTGAACGCAATGGACGCCTGCTGCAACGCACCGACCCCATCTTCCTCGATCCTATTGATTCTGACATTATGCGAGCTCATTTTTTTGCTCCCCGCAAACGCCTTTTAGGAATGTATATTAATACCTATTGGGCCAATATGCTAGTGATTTGGCTAATGAGCATTATTATGATGGTTACGCTTTACTTCGATGTGATGAAAAAGATGCTCGATAAGCTGGAAGAACTTTCAAGTAAGATTCCGTTTTTGAAGAAGGAGTAGAATTGTTCTTTCGTTAACAATACAAGATATTTTTACTTATTTCGCCAATTCAGGCAAAACCGTTTCCATTCCAGCCTCTTTTACTTTTGCAAAACCACCTTTTACGTTTACAATATCCGTGAAACCGTTTTTCTTTAAAATAGATGCAGCAATCATACTGCGATAACCTCCGGCACAATGTACATAAAGTTTTCCGGCAGGTACTATTTGTAGCTGGCTTTCCAAATGTTGTAGTTCTACCAAGTTGGCATTTTCAATAACTCCGTTTTCCCATTCCGATGCCTTGCGTACATCTAAAACTGTAGCATTTTTTTGACTAACAAATTCAGTTGCTTCTATAGATTTAATAGTTTGAGTTTGGAATTCGGCATTTGCCCAAGCTGCAATTCCTCCATCAAGGCATCCTGCTATATTGTCGAAACCCACACGGGCAAGGCGGGTAACAGTTTCCTGTTCTTTGCCCAAATCAGTAACCAAAAGTAGTTTTTGAGTAGGCTCTATCAATGTGCCAACCCAAATAGCAAACTGACCGTTAAGCCCAATGTTTATAGCTTCGGGAACAAACCCTTTTTCAAAGTCGTCTGGATTTCGGGTGTCTAAAACCAAATATTCTTTTTGGCTAGAAAATGCTTTGAAGTCTCTAGCATTAATAGGCGTTACATCAACTTTGCCAGTGTTTGTGCTGTACCCTTCCTTATTCATTTTAGCATCAAAAAAGAAATATTTTGGTGGAGCTGCTAATCCATCAGTTACAGATTTGATAAATTCAGTTCTGTCTTCAATCAGCAAAGCGTAATTTGTTCTTTTCTGCACACCGATGGTAGAAAAGGTTTCTTTACCAATGTTTTTTCCGCACGAACTTCCGGCACCGTGGGCTGGATAAACAATTACATCATCGGGAAGTGTTTTTATTTTTGATTGGAGCGAATCAAATAGCATTCCGGCTAAATCATTCATAGTCAAATCCGATTTTACAGCCAAATCGGGTCGGCCAACATCGCCCACAAAAAGAGTATCGCCCGTGAAAACACAATGAGGATTTCCGGTTTCGTCTAATAGCAGGTAAGAAGTAGATTCAAGAGTATGGCCGGGAGTGTGCAACACCTTTAAACAAATATTTCCCAATCGAAATTCCTGATTATCGTTAGCTGTTGTTGTTAGATAATTAGTGTGAGCATTTGGGCCGAATACTATTTCAGCTCCAGTGTGTTTGGCCAAATCAATATGTCCCGAAATAAAATCGGCATGGAAGTGGGTCTCAAAAATATACTTGATTTTAGCCCCACGTCGAGCGGCCAATTCAGTGTAAGGTTGCCATTCTCTGATGGGGTCAATAATGGCAACTTCGCCATTGCTTTCAATATAATAGGCTGCTTCGGCAAGGCAATTCGTATAAAGTTGTTCGATGTACATAATAGTTTTTTCGAGCTGCAAAGTTATAGGTATAGTTTTTATAGATTTCCTTTTAACAAAGAATATGCTATTGGATTTTAGGAGTTCGAGTTAATCGTATCTCAAATTTATTTTAATTTCGCCCAAATTTAAAAACACAAAATGAAATTCACTCAGCTTGCCTCTGTAGCATTTAGCCTTTGTTTACTTGTAGCCTGTGCCGACCCTGAACCGGAAGAAAATGTAGCAGACGTTGCAACGGGTGTTACCATTGCATTAATGTCCAACACCAATGAATATGTAAGTTGTGAATTGAATGCTGAAAATCCGAAT
>CANJNG010000026.1 GCA_947475205.1 Bacteroidota bacterium | reverse complement strand
TTTGGAAAAGCTGGGAAGGTCATTTAAACGTAACTCAAACAGGAATGAATAGTAGTGTTCCTTTTGATTTTTCAATTGACAATGACAAACCAGACCCACAAATAATCAGTAAGCTTGATTCAGCAGCTCAATATGGATGGAAGGTAAAATTAGTCTACCATGAAACAGCTGGCAAAAATCTGTTTGGTAACAGAGGTGAAACTAGCCATTTTATTACTAAAGTAGAAGTGCTTGAAAAGAATTTTGGAAATGCTTTTAATGGTAATCAGCTGCAAAAAAATATAGGCAAAGTTGTTGATACTGTATATGTAGTTATTACTCCAGACAATCCTGCTTATAAAAAATTCTTTAAATAAAAAATAACAGTTCATTACAGAACTCTCAAGAAAATAATCAATCAATAATCAATTATTCAAATTTATAGAAACATAAATAATTAAAATGAAGAATTATTCAGTAGTACTAGTATCAGAATTTTGGTCTCGAAAAAGATTAAAGCAAAAAGTAGAAAAAATACTTAATCAAGCGGCTAAGGATAAATTAGAAGTTGTTTCAGTATCATTTGCCAATTGGGGTGTCATACCTATGGCATATATAACATTTTGTAAATAAATACCCCTGGCAGCGGTCTTCGCTGAAAGTGGTGTAGCTAACCTTTGTCTTTGTTTTGTATAGTATGTGGTTATATATTTTGTCTTTTATTGGCAACCAAGAGTGCTTTGCATTTCTGACCCACAACACAAAGTTCCACCCCAATCCCTCCTTCGGCTTAGGGTCTACCTACCTCTGGTACCCAAGGCCTCTGGCCTAGATTTATATTACAGCTGGAAAACATGATTACAAAGTCCAAGGCAAAGGTTACGCTTAGCAAGGTTTCACTAAGGTGACTTACGAAAACAAAATGCCGTTGAAGTGCCAATTGCAAAACTACGTTGAGCGGAGTAACTTACCACATTTCTATCCGTTTATTTCAATTTTATTTTTTAGCTATTGCGAGCCATAAGGTACTTGAGTGTCTGAAATAGCTTGTAAATATTTAGTAATTAGCTAAAAAGCCTTTTTTTTAAATTGTTCATAACATTTTTTATTTTGCTGAGAAAACTCGAAACTATCTCCAAAAATTTGCATCGTAATTTTATTTTACATATACTTTCAATTTAATTTATCATGAAAAGCACTTATCTTTTGTTTACTTTGTGTTCGCTTGCCACAATTTCTATTTTTTCGGGCTGCAAAAAGAAGGGCTGTACCGACTCTGAAAGCTATTCTTACGATTCGGATGCTAAAGAAGATGACGGCTCGTGTAAATACTATTACGGTGGCAAAACAATGGGGCAATTGGACGTGGGTTCTGAGGTGGACTTAAATTCTTTGTTCGATGTATATGTTGATGGTAACAGTATAGGCTTGCTTTCTTATTATTTTCCACAAGGGCTAAGCTGTGGCAATCCACAAGCTGTAGGTGGAATATTTGCTTCAGGCTCGCACGTGGTAAGGGCGGTAGGTAGTGGTGGTTCGCCAGTTAGGCAAGGCACTGTGTATTTAGCGGCACAAGATTGCAAAGTGGTACTTATAGAAAACCTTGCCTTAGTAGGCGGTGGTGGTTCGCCAGGTTACAATTGCAGCGGTGGCGGTTGCTATTCAGTTACTGATGGTGCACAGTATAGCAGTTATTCGCAATGCCAAGCCAGTTGCGGTGGCAGCAGTGCCGGTTATGTGTGCTCTTCGGGTTCATGTGTATCGGTGGGTAGTGGTGCACAATACGGAACTTATTCCGAATGTCAGGCTAGTTGCGGCAGTGGTGGTTCGGCTGGCTATTCTTGTTCGAGCGGTAGTTGCTACCAGGTGAGTAGTGGGGCTGATTATACTAGCCTTTCGGCCTGCGAAGCCAATTGTGGGGGCGGCGGTTCGGTGGGGTCTATCACGTTTTGGTGCATTCAGGATTTGAATTGCGGTAACATCTACGTAAACCTTATATCTTATGGTTCTGGCACCATTAGTTCTTATTATTCTGCTCAACCTAATTGTGGTTCATCGGGTTGTGCCAACTTTAGCAATTTGGCTTTTGGTGCATATAGTTATTCTGCTACAAGCGACAACGGTTGCACTTGGAGCGGCAATGTTATGATTGATGCAAGTTGCCAAATGATACAATTGACGCTGTAAGTTTTTTATACTCCCGCTAATCGAGGTCTTCGCTGACCAAGGTTTCCTTTAACCTTGGTCTTTGTACTGTGTGGTCTGTGACCCACTTAACAAAATTCCACTAATTTATTACTTTTAGTGCCTTGAATGAACACACCTTGCTCAGCGGGCCGCACCATCCCTCCCAAGTTATGATTATGTTTAGAAAATTGCTACTAGGAATAAGTGCCTTTTCTCTGATTCTGCTAATAAGCTATTTAGGGATTAAGTTTATTAATTCCAGATTTGATATATTTCAATCAGCTACACCTGTTTTTCCGAATGGCATTGCAAATGGAAGGTGGTATGGGTATAAAGTTTTGGAATTCAAATTTGATGGGGTTGATGCAAAAATTGTCCTCCCTAATAAGCCAAAAAAGCAAAAATATTGGATTTGGAGAACCCAGTTCTGGAATCTTTCGCCCCAAGTGGATACCGGCTTACTTGCCTTGGGTTATTATGTCGTTTTTGTGGATGTAGCCGACCTATATGGCAATAGCGTTGCAAGGGCTCGATTCAATAAATTCTATAAATACCTGCATACAAAATTTCATCTAAATAAAAAGGTAGTGCTCGAAGGGCTGAGCAGAGGCGGGCTTGATGCCTACAATTGGGCCGCTGAAAATCCGGAAAAGGTTTCCTGTATTTATGCCGATGCCCCGGTGTGCGACATTAAAAGCTGGCCCGGCGGCCTGGGAAATGGAAACGGGTCGAGAAGCGACTGGCGAAAATGCCTGAAAGCCTACGATGTAAATGAAACTACGGTTGGCAACCTTAGAAATTTGCCCATCTATACCTGCATCAAACTTGCAAAAGCAAAGGTGCCAGTGATGCATCTTTGCGGCGATAAAGACAAGGTTGTTCCGTGCTTGGAAAATACCTTCATCCTGGCCAAGACCTATAGAAAAGCCGGAGGAGAAATTCAGATAATTGTTAAGAAGGGAATTGGGCATCAGCCTCATGGATTAGATAACCCTAAGCCAATAATTGATTTTATTTTGAAGAATTCGAATAGTTAGGTGATGAGTAGTATAGACCTATAAGCGTGCAAAATTGGAAGTATTAAACGGGTTCCGTTGAGCAATCAGTTCATCACCGATAACATATAAGGCTTAAACGCAGCTTCTAGCCAAGGTGAGATTTAAACTCTTGTTGAACGAAGCGGCTAAAAGCAAACCATTGTGGTGGCCCAGGTTTGCAGGGGCAATCCTTGGTGGGAATTATCACCCACTAAAACCCTAATTTGGTCTAATATTGCATCCCTAAGATGAATTCAGAAATTCGGAAGAAAATAGTAGGCAGTATCACCATGATTTCGGTAACATTCATTGCCGGAATCATAGGGTTTATTATAATTGAGGGTTACAGTTTCGTAGAAGCACTATACATGACTGTAATAACGATTTCAACTGTTGGATTTAGCGAAGTGAAACCGCTGAGCGAGTCGGGCAGAATTTTTACAGTATTAATAATAATTTTCAATCTTGGAGTATTTACATTTGCTCTAAGTCAGCTCACAGCGTTAATATTAGACGGAGAATATATTCAATATAGAAAAGCACGAAAAATGAAAGAGAAAATCAAAAGTTTAAAAAATCATGTAATAGTTTGTGGGTATGGAAGAAACGGAAGCGAGGCTTGTGCTATGCTTGCCCGAAACCATATTAATTATTTAATAATTGAAAGGGAAACAATTCCAGAAAAAGAATTGCAAAAGCATATGTATTTTCTGCAAGGAGATGCCACGGTAGACGAAATTCTAATTGATGCCGGTATTGAAAATGCATCGGCTTTATTAGCCACTTTGCCCGACGATGCCGATAATTTATTTGTGGTGCTAACTGCCCGAGAATTAAACAAAAATCTTAAAATAGTAAGTCGTGCTACGCTGAATACCAGTGTAAAAAAGCTCAAAAGTGCCGGAGCTAGTAATGTAATAATGCCCGATAAAATAGGTGGTGCTCAAATGGCTGCATTAATTATAAAGCCGGACCTAAAAGAATTCATTGACGAACTTATAGCCACCGAAGATGTTAACTTGGAAGAATTGGAAGTACCCTCCCAATTGGTAGGCAAATCCTTAATTGAATTCAAAAATATGTACCAACAGTTCACAGTTTTAGGATTAAAAGCCTCCGACGGGCAATATAAAGTAAACCCGAAGAACGAAACCATCCTAGAGAATGGCATGAAGCTTATTTGTTTGAAATAACCATTCATTGAGTTCTAGTCACCGTTTCTATGATATTATCTTTAAGCCCCCCCAGCAGCGGCACAATGGTAGCAATTCATAGCGGCTATTAGTACTCTCAACACATTTGCAATTCCTAACAGCTTATCTCTAAACCTGAACTACTAAAATGAAAATAAGGCTTGTTCTCCTTATAATCTTGGTATTCACCATAGAGAAGGGTATTACACAGATTAATTATCAATTATATAACGATTTGCCACAAGGGCCGGTGGGAGGTGGCCCCGGTTATCAGGCCGAGGTTAAATATGATAAATCGTTTGTGCTGGTTAACTCGCTTGATGAGTTAAAAAAAGCACTGCAAAATTCAGCAATAAAGAAAATATTTATTCGGGGTGATTTGCAATTGAATATCGAATCCACCCTAGATATTAACACCGACAATCTGCTATTAGCCAGCGACCGGGGACAGTTTGATAAAGCCGGAAAAGTTTTACCCGGAGCTCATTTATTTCAGCAAAATGCTACCGAAAACAGAAAGTCATTTATAGCTGTAAAAGCAAACAATGTGCGAATAACCGGCTTAAGGCTATCCAGTGAAAACGTTAAGTTGGAAAGTGCCGGAATAGGGATAGACCCTAAAAATGGAGAGAAAAAAATGGAATTGGAAGTGGATAACTGCGAGATGTATAATTGGGGTTATGCTGCAATTCAAATAAATGGTAGTGCTAAAAACAACAATAGTGTTACGAGTGGAAAGGTACATCACAACTACATTCATCATAACAACAAAGCAGGGCTGGGCTATGGCATTATTGTAAATTACATGAATGCTAATTGCCTCATTGCCTACAACTTGTTTGACGAGAACCGACATTCTGTTTCAGCAAATGGCAGGCCCAACGAAGAATATACAGCTGCATATAACCTAACGCTTAATAACCAATTGGGTACCGAGTATGATATGCATGGTTTTTCTGATTACAACAAACATGATTGCGAAGCTCTTAAAAAATGCGATGCTTATTCTGCAAGCAATAATGCAGGCTCCTTAGTAGTGCTTCAGAATAATGCTGTATTGTCGGCAAATAGTTTTTTTACACTTAGGGGCATTCCAATCAAAGGAGCGTTTGTGACCAATAATTTTTACAAGGGGCAAATCCTATACAGGTTGTGGCGAACGTGGTCTGAAACTACCCCCTGCAAGCTATCGTCGCCCAACAACAAAGAAATTAATCTCCTGGATAAATTTCTTTGGCCAAAGTATAAATTGTTTGTCAAACAGAATAACCTGCAAACCAAATCACTTCACGTTCAATATATTTCCTGGTCAGGAATAAATAAATGGCAACCGCTTTTTTTCAATACACTTAATTTGGATATGATTGCTTCCGGCGATTTCAATGGAGACCGTAAAACCGATTTGTTTTATAGCAATGGAAAAAAGTGGCTTGTTTCGTGGAACGGCACCACCCCTTGGGAAAGCCTTTCTACATCTACTTATAAGAAAGATAAATTGATATTTGGAGATTTTGATGGTAATGGCATAACCGATATTTTTCTCGCAAACGGCTCTGAATGGAAAGTTTCCTGGGGTGGCAAGTCAGAATGGAAGCAAATAAATACGTTCAAACAAAAAGCTAGCGAATTGAAATTTGGAGATTTTGATGGTAATGGCACAACCGATGTCTTTTGGGCAAATGGAACGGAGTGGAAAGTATCTTGGGGGGGCAAGTCGGCATGGGAGCGGATGCAAACTTCCGACCTAAAAGCAAATCAATTGTCCATTGGAGATTTTGATGGTAATGGCATATCCGATGTATTTTTCGCAAACGGATTTGAGTGGAAAGTTTCCTGGGGCGGCAAATCGAAATGGGAACTTTTACACACTTCTACTATTAAATCAAACCAATTAACCTTTGGAGATTTTGATGGTAATGGTATAACCGACATATTTATGGCAAATGGAGCTGATTGGAGAATTTCCTGGGGGGCTAAGTCAACATGGGAATTGATACAAACTTCTACTATTAAAACAAATCAGTTGACCTTTGGGGATTTTAACGGCGACAGGAAAACGGACATCCTAAGGTTCGATCCATTTAAATAACTAGAACGGTTAGCATAGCCCCTATTTGTACTGTTTAAATTTCGTTGAAGAAAGAATAAATAAAGTGCTTTTTCAATTGAATTGCCCTGCAAATTTGCATTGATATTTGCTGCTTGAAAAAATCTGTTTCGCCCTTTGCCCTTGCTATAAGCCGAATGCTCAAAATCAGGGCTGCTGTGGTGTCGCTCGTGTATGTTTTGGGCTGGTTGTTTCTGGCGGTATTTGCATATTTTGTTATTCCCGATAGTTCGCCAAATGCCAACAGTCAGTACCCCGAAATTGCAGGCTCTAAAGCCTTTACCAAGGTTCAGTTTATTGGAGTAGGGGAGGGGGAGACTCAATTAATTCCATTGGAAAAGGGCATGGATGGGAAACTCCGCACTTTTGATGGGGAAGAAGTTACTGCTAATGCACAACGTCATCTTACCCAAAAGCTTTTCATTTTCGGCACCGACCGTTTTGGCCGCGATGTGTTAAGCCGCCTAATTTTAGGTTCCCGTTATTCCTTAGCTGTTGGCTTTGTATCGGTTATCATTTCTATATTTATCGGTACACTTCTCGGGGCTTTGGCCGGGTATTTTCGGGGCTGGGTAGATGCCGTTATATCTTGGTTTACCACCGTTATATGGTCGGTTCCGCTTATGCTTTTGGTTATAGCCATCACATTAGCTTTGGGCAAAGGACTTTTTCCACTCTTTCTGGCAGTGGGTTTAGCCACTTGGGTTGATGTAGCCCGTATTGTGCGTGGGCAAATACTTTCACTTCGAGAAAAAGAATATATTGAAGCGTGCAGAGCATTTGGCTACAGTCATTTCCGAATCATATTCTTCCATATTCTTCCCAACCTTACCGGCATATTGTTGGTCTTAGCAACTTCCAATTTTGCTTCGGCCATTTTGCTCGAAAGCGGTTTAAATTTCCTTGGTTTAGGGGCTCAGCCACCAATTCCAACTTGGGGAAATATGATTCGCGACCATATAGGCTACCTGTTTGCAGGAAATATTTGGGCGATGATGCTTCCTGCCGGATGCATTTTCTCTATTGTGCTTGCCTTTTCAACTATTGGCAATGCATTAAGAGATGCCTTAGATGTGAAATATTTGGCTAAAAGTTGAGTTTTACGCTTTTGCTGTTCGGTTGTTCAGAAATGTCAGCAAACCCATAATTAAGGGCAAAGCAGGAACTTTATATCGCACCAATGCACCTATAACCGGAGTTGTAAAACCCGTAAGGAGCAGCAGTGATATTACAAATAGCAGACTAAAAATGAATAGTGAGGAATGCAATAACGAACCAACATTTTTTATTTGAATTAGAAAGTAAACCGCTAAAACCAAATAAACTATGTTTTCTAAAAACGCTAACCAGTAAAACGGATTTTTCTCTGGATTAATAGGCTGACAAATCGAATTAAACAGTGCTTTTGGTGTTGCCTTAATGTATGAAATTAAAGTACCGTCAATTCTGGGAATATCAAGTCGGCTATGGGTTATGCCATTGTCTAATAATGCTCGTAAAGCAATGGTTGAGCTTTTAAGTGTATTGGGTTTAATACTTGAAAGTTTCCCCATTTTGTAGAACTGAATAGCTTTTACCGAATCTAAATTTAGCTTTCCCTTGGCCGATTTTATGATTCTTGCATACTGAGCTGATGGAACAAAAATGGTATCGGTTGCCAAATTGCTTTTTGCTTCAAGGTAAATGCCCCCTTGGGCCAATAGTATGAAGTCTTTTTGCTTATTGGCTAAATCGCTGGCAGGGTCAATTTTAGTGGATATTTTTCCGATTCCAAAAAATAAAACTAAGGCGAAAAGATAACTTGATGAAAAAATAAGCAACGGCGATTTAGTTGGAAATTTATTGCAAACCACCAAAGCCAATATTCCGGGCAAGGCTACCGACAAAACATAGTATTTCGTTGCTGCTAGCAATAAAATTGAAAATACTACCCCAGCTAAATTCGCAGTTGTTTTTCGCTCAAGCCATGCTTTCAAGTTCCAAAGCATCATTCCTAATCCGAAAATAACTAGGCCTTCTTTCAAAACCCCCGAAGCCCAAAAGAGCAAAGAAGGTGAAAGAAATAACAAAATTAACAGCAGTTTATTGGTTCGACTTTCAGCATTCACAAAGAACTTGTAAATTCCAACTAAACCAATCGTGGACAGGAAACACATTACTATGGTATGAATGGTGAAGAATCCCGTCGAGAAAAACATCACTGCTGTGTTAAACCTGATAATTGTGTGGTTGTCGTTGTAATACGATGCATGACTTCTGTACCAATGATTCATTTTGTCGTAATACGTTTGGTCGAAATAGGCATTGTTGTTACCCAATCCGAAAAACATTTTCAGGAAATCTACCGGGTTTGTAAAAGCAGCTCCATACATCACCTTCGCATCATCGTAATATTTGAAAATATCGGCTGTGCTGCGGTCGGTGTAGTAATAGGTATAAACTAAGGTTAGGGCTATGCCCGATGCGATCTTTATCCAAAACCCGGCAACAATCCACCAAATTGAAATGGAGGAAAGTTTGAAAAACGAATTGCGGTGAATGAAATAGCTGAATAAGGCTACAAACAGTAGTGAATAAAGTATGTGTGGGAGTAGCACTTTAAGCAGTACGAAATCCCTAACCTATCTTTATACGTTGCCCAATTTTAAGCGGTGAATTTTTGGTTAAACCGTTTATCTTGAGCAAATAATCAATCTCGATATGGTTTTCGTTGGCAATCTTAAACAACGTATCCCCCTTCTTTACAGTGTGAATCTTCGATTTTTTCGAATTTTCAGCCAATTTCTTTTCTACAATTTCTTCAGGATTAGCTATAGCGTTGTTCTCTGCCAGTGTTTCCGATTTCCCCTCCACTTGTTTGGTAACATAAATACTCAACGTTTGGCCAACAGGAACTGTGTTTCGCTTTAGGTTATTCCATGTTTTGATGTCGTAAACTGTAACTTTATAGCGAGCCGCAATACGGGTTAGGGTTTCGCCTCGTTTTACTTTGTGGCGTTTTAATACTTCTACACTTTCAAAATCTTTGGTTTGAGAAAAAGAAGTGTTCTCTATTTCTTTGGAATAGTCGTAAATAGCTAATTCGTTGCTCAAAAATTTTCCGATTTTAGAAATAGGTAAAATCAAGGTATAAGGCTCGGTATTGGCCGACGGTGGCGGCACTATTTTCCGGCGATACATCGGATTTAGATACTGAATTTCCTCTACACCCATATCTAAAGAATTAGCTAAAGCATCAAACGTAACGCGTTCTTTCAGCACTAAAGTATCCATTTCATAATGGAAAATCTTTGGCTTTAGCGGGAACAAATTATGCTCTGAAGCATAGTTCATTATGTAATTTACAGCAAAAAATGCCGGAACATAGCCTTGGGTCTCTAAAGGCAGATAAGGGCGAATTTCCCAGTAATTCATTTTACCGCCTGAGCGTCTGATGGCTTTATTTACTGTACCCGGTCCTCCGTTGTAGGCTGCTAAAACCAATTCCCAATTGCCAAACATATCATACAAATATTTGAAATATTCACAAGCGGCAACAGTTGCTAAATAGGGGTCGCTTCGTTGATCTACATACGAATTTACATCCAAATTATAGATTTTTCCCGTGGGATACATAAACTGCCAAAGCCCCTTTGCTCCCGATTTTGAGGTAGCCATTGGGTTTAATGCCGATTCTACAATGGCTAAATATTTTAGTTCGAGCGGAAGGTTGTATTTATCCAATTGCTCCTCGAAAAGCGGAAAATACTGTTGTGCCAAACCCAGAAGCCGTGGTACTAAATCACGCTTCCGAATAGAATATGCATCAATGTATTGGCGAACGGCTTCGTTGTACACCAATTGGAATGGCGACTTGGCGTTGAGTTTGGTTATGCGGTAATTGTATATAAAGTCATCATAACGAGGAACCGAATCGGGGGCAAACTTGTAAATGTTCAGAATAGCTCTGTCGGTGGTGAAGCTAGAGTTGCGGAAAAATGTAAGTGTTGAAAGACTATCTAAAACCGAAATAATAGGGTCGTCTTCTACGAATCGTGCCTTCGTGTCGGCTTGAGAAAAAGCCAACTGACTGATGCATAACATCAAGGCCAATACTACTTTTGAAATATAGTTTATCATTTTAAAATGATTGGGATAGACGGAAATATTGAAAGTGCAAGTTAAAGGAATATTTCGTTTAAGAAATGTTAATGGTTTGCTAAGTTTTACAAAGGGAGTTGTTTGTAAGGGTAGGAGGGAAGTGATAAGTTTTAAGTGATATGCCGCCAAATGCAAAAATCACTTGTAACTTTAAACTTGTAACTTCAAACTAATTACTCATCACTGCCTTATAAACCCCCTCATACCGCTTTATTCCTTCGGATAGGGAGTACCACTTTTGAGCCGCATCAACAAATTGCTGCTTGTCTCTTGCCAATATTTCAGGGATTTTCAAAACTGCATCTTCAAAAGCTTTATCCGAAAACTCACGCACTAAAATTCCGCTGTGTGTACTTTCCGTAATTTCTTCCACATCGCCAACGCCTGCATTACATATTACAGGAATTCCCATGCCTAATATTTCGCCGTGTTTGGTTGGCGATGATCCCTTTTTAGAAAATAGTGGCTGGATAAAGAAAAGTGCAATATGGCTAAGACTAAGCAATGTGGGCACTTCATCTCTTTTCCCGAAAATCACTCTTACATCGACAAAATTTACTCCCTCAGCTTCGGCCTTTTGCCGCACTTCATTAGCACTATCTGGTGTGATGATTAAGAATTTGGCATTTTCATATCTACTTTTCAGTACCTTAAAAAACTTAAACATTTCTTTATCTAAATACCAGGTTCCGAGCGAACCGAGATAACTTACCACAAAAGCGTTTTCTAAATCAAGCGTTTTTATATAGGTTTGAGCTAAAACGTTGTTGATGCTTTTCGCTGAAAAATGATTCAAATCGGCACAGCACGGAATCACTTCTATGGGGATAGGTTGCTTTGGAATATGATTCCAGCTATGAATAATTTGCTTTCCTGCGTTGGTGAGCGAAATGGTATAATCTGCTTCGGATAGAAATTCAATCTCTTTCTTTTTGAAATAGTTATAGACCAACTTTATAATCGGATTCTTTAAATTCCATATCCCACCATCTACTCGTTCATCGGCATAAAAAGCCCGCATGTCAAAAATGAATTTAACCCCTGTCTTTCGCTTAAACGCCAATCCAAACAAAGCTGTTATATAACTTCGGCAGTGCAGAATTTGAATTGGTTTTTCCGAATGAAGTTTTCTCACCAACTTAGCCATTCGGTTAAAGTCGTAAAGCGTTGAAAATATGGGAGGTTTTGCCGTGTAAGAAAGCGGATGCCATGCAATATTATGTTGCTTTAGCAGTGCTGCGATATGTTCTTTTCCCTTGCTAAACCTATCGGCTTTCTCGAAGCTTACAATCCCGATTTCGTAACCCAATGCCGAAAGACCGGCCAAATATGGAATAACCTGACTTTGGCCTAAAGGATCGGTCATGCCATCATACGATAAAAATAAAACGCTTGCTTTCTGCATTTCTAAACTTCCCAAAAGTAAAGATTTTACAATCCGCAAGTTCTTATACTTTTGCTTCCATATGTACAATGGTCATCCGGTAATTGGAATTTGGGATTTTATTCTTACACCATTTATACTTTTTCTAATCTTTATTATTTCTGGTCGTTCAATTCGTACTAAGTTAGAAACCGAACCCATTTACGAATTTTATATGAAAGGGCTTATGCTTCGTTTGGCCGGCAGCATTGGTTTTTGTTTGGTTTATGTATTTTATTATGGGGGAGGCGATACCATTAATTATTGGGGATCGGGATGTACGTTAAACAGGATGCTGAATAAAAACTTGTTGGTTTACTTCGATATTTTGTTTGGTGATTTGTCTTGGGATAATTATGCACAATTCGACCTAGCTACCAGCCACCCCGAATATATGCTTCGGGATGCTAAAGCGTTTGCTGTAGTGAGATTTGTTGCTCCTTTTTGCTTAGTTACCATTAAGAGTTATGTTTCTGCAACACTATTAGTAGCGTGGTTTACCTATTCGGGAATATGGCGGCTTTACAAAGTATTTACTGAGTTATTTCCGAGCCTCCGCCGTCAAATGGCATACACTGCCTTGTTTGTGCCTTCTGTATCGTTTTGGGGAGGTGGTATTTTGAAAGATACCTTCTCGCTATGGGGGGCTTGCTTATTTTTCTATGGTTTTTATATGTTGTTTTTTAAAGGCGGTGGCAAATTGAAATATTCAGCATTACTTATTATTGCTTCGTATGTAATACTTTCGCTAAAGCCTTATATTTTTCAGGCTATGCTACCCACCTGTGCCGGATGGTATTTTGTAAACAGACTTAAAGCAGTGGAATCTGGGTTTGCAAAAGCTTTAATTGCTCCATTTTTTTTAGCAGTTGGCGTTATTTTTATTGCACTTGTATTTAATCAGGTGCAAGGTAGTTTGGGCGATTTTTCAAGTTTAGATAAGTCTATCGAGAAAGCAAAAGTTACCCAAACAGATTTAAAACGTTCCGAATATGGAGGAAACAGCTTCGATATTGGTACCTTCGATGGTTCGCCATTGAGTGCGGCAAAACTTTTTCCGGCTGCTGTTTTTGCGGGAATGTTCCGACCCACCATTTTGGATGTAAGAAATCCGGTTATGTTTGTTTCTGCTTTAGAAAATTTGATGCTTCTATATCTCTTTTTGCAAACAGTGTATATGGTTGGTATTGGGCGTTTTATTTCCTTAATACGCGGTGAACCTTTGCTCGTGTTTACAATTAGCTTCTCTATTTTGATGGCTTTTTCGGTAGGGCTAACTACATCAAATTTTGGTTCATTGGTAAGGTATCGAATCCCCATTGTACCCTTCTTTTTTTCTTCTATGTTTGTTATTCGCTATCTGAAGCAAAAAACCGATTTCGAAGAAGCAAATCCGGGTTTGGTTTTTCAAGCCGAAGTTCCACCGGTGGAAGACTAATTTACATCAATTTTTAATCATATCATAATGAACATTACTTATTACGGACATTCCTGTTTTGCTGCCGAAATTAATGGCAAAACTATTCTTTTCGACCCCTTTATTTCTCCCAATCCTTTGGCTTCTGAAATCAATGTTGATGCGGTACAGGCCGACTATATACTTATCAGTCATGGCCACTCAGATCATATTGCCGATGCTGTTTCAATTGCTAAACGCACAGGTGCAAAATGTGTAAGCAATTGGGAAATTTATGAATGGCTGCAAAAGCAGGGAGTAGAAAATGCCCACCCAATGAACACAGGCGGGCAATGGAACTTTGGCGATTTTAAAGTAAAGTGTACAATTGCTCAGCATAGCAGTAGTTTGCCCGATGGTTCTTATGGCGGAAATCCGATGGGTTTTTTGGTAAGTTCTAACGAAGGGAACTTCTATTATTCGGGCGATACGGCTCTTACTTTGGATATGCAATTGCTTTCGGGGTTCGATATAAATTTCTGCCTTTTACCCATTGGCGACAACTTTACTATGAATGCCGATGAAGCCGCAATGGCAGCCGAGTTTGTGCATTGCAATAAAGTAATAGGTCTGCATTATGATACATTTGGCTTTATTAAAATTGACCATAAAGCAGCTATCGAATCGTTCGAGGAACTCAATAAAGATCTGATTTTATTGGGAATTGGCGAAACGAGGGATATGTAGATTTATTCCCAATAATTTTGATTGGATTTCACCTGAAATTCCTTCATTCCCCAAACCTTTCACTATTACCTTCGCCGCAGTTCCCGGACGTGCAAAAAGCATTTCCGGGCTTACCTGCATTGTAGCTTATGGACATTTCCAAACTTAAAAACCTTTATTTAACCGAGCCCCGCATTGCCGAAATCATTTCCAATTTATCCGGCAGTAAATCATCGCTTAACCTATCGGGCTTGTTGGGCTCGGCGGCAACGTTTGTAGTAGCTTCTGTTTTTCGAAAAAGTGCAGCCAATCACATAATTATATGTGATGACAAAGAACGGGCGGCTTATTTCTACAACGATTTGCAGGTGTTGGTGGGCGAAGAGGCTGTGCTATTCTTTCCTTCATCGGCTCGAAAACCCTATCAGGTGGAGGAAGTGGATAATGCCAATGTGTTGGCACGTGCCGAAACGTTGAACCGCATTAGCTCCCCCCCTTCGAAAGGGGGGGCTGGGGGGGTATTAATTGTCAGTTATGCCGAAGCACTTTCGGAAAAGGTTATTACTCAAAAAGTGCTGAAGGGCAACACCCTCATCGTGCATAAAGGTGAAAGCCTGAGTCAGGATTTTGTGATAGAAATGATGCACGAATATGGCTTTGAGCATACGGATTATGTCGCCATTCCCGGCGAGTTTGCCATCAGGGGAGGGATTATCGACGTGTATTCCTTTGCCAGTGAGCTGCCCTTTCGTATCGAATTTTTTGGCGATGAAGTAGAAAGCCTTCGGGCATTCGACCCTTCCACCCAGCTTTCGATTCATGAATTGGATAAGGTAAACATTATGCCCAATGTGCAGGGGAGTTTACTGAAAGAAGAGCGGGCAACGTTTTTCGATTTTGTGGCTTCGGGAAATAGCCAATTGGTGCTTTGGTTTGAAGATTTTGAAAATGCAGCAGTGGGAGTGGAAAAGAATTTTGAGAAAGCTAAAGTTGCCCATGCTGAACTCGGCATTACCCTCATTGACCAGTTGGAGCCTGCCGAAAGATTTGTGTCGCAAGAAGAATTTTTGCGGAAAGCAATCAACTATCCCCGCATTGAGTTGAAGTCTTCGAATAGCAATAGTAATTCTATTGATTTCCATACAAATGTTCAGCCCACCTTCAACAAAAACTTTGATTTACTTGCCCTTAATTTGGCCGAGAATTTCACTGCCGGAATTCTTAACATTATCTGTTGCGATTCAGCCAAGCAAACCGAACGCCTGAAGGCCATCTTCCATGATATATCGCCCAAGATTATCAAGCAACTTCATGCCGAAGCCAAGATGATTCCGCCGAACGGCGATTTGTCTGAAACCTTTATTACCCTCGAAACAACCTTGCACGAGGGCTTTATTGATAAGGACTTAAAGACTGCTATCTACACCGACCATCAAATATTTGAACGCTACCATCGGTTTAAGTTGAAGGAACGGGTTACTAAATCGAAGCAGGCTCTAACGATGAAGGAACTCAGCGGATTGCAACCGGGAGATTATGTTACGCACATCGACCACGGTATAGGGAAGTTTGCCGGGCTGGAGAAAATGGAGGTAAACGGTAAAATGCAGGAAGCCATCCGCTTGGTTTATCGCGACAACGATATATTGTATGTCAGCATTCACAGCCTGCACCGCATAGCCAAATATACGGCCAACAGCGACGAACCACCAAAGATTCACAAACTGGGCAGCGGAGTTTGGGCTACGCAAAAAGCCAAAACCAAAGCCAAAGTAAAAGATATTGCCAAAGACTTAATTGCCCTATATGCCAAACGCAGAGCCCAGAAAGGGTTTGAATTCAGTCCCGATAACTATATGCAGGCCGAACTGGAGGCCAGCTTTATTTATGAAGACACCCCCGATCAATTAAAATCTACACAGGACATTAAGCGGGATATGGAACAACCCTTCCCCATGGACAGGCTTATATGCGGCGATGTGGGCTTCGGGAAAACTGAAGTGGCTATTCGGGCAGCTTTCAAGGCGGTGTGTGACGGAAAACAGGTGGCCATTTTGGTTCCTACCACCATTTTGGCTACTCAGCATTACAAAACATTTGCCGAACGCTTAAAGAATTTCCCGGTGAAAGTGGACTATCTCAATCGTTTCCGCACTTCGTCTGAACAAAAGAAAACCATTGAGCAAACCGAAAAGGGTTTGGTAGATATTTTGATAGGCACACACCGATTGGTAAGTAAAGATGTGAAGTTTAAAGACCTCGGGCTGATGGTGATTGACGAAGAGCAGAAGTTTGGCGTTTCTACTAAAGAAAAACTCAAGCAAATGAAGGTGAATGTTGATACCCTTACCCTCACTGCTACACCCATTCCACGCACCTTGCAGTTTTCGCTGATGGGAGCAAGGGATTTAAGCGTAATTGCTACTCCTCCGCCCAATCGTTATCCCGTGGAAACAACCGTTACTACCTTTTCGGAAGAGATGATTCGCGATGCGGTGGCCTATGAAATATCTCGTGGCGGACAGGTGTTTTTTATCCATAACCGCATTGGGAATCTGATGGAAGTGGCCGGCATTATTCAGCGGCTGGTGCCTGATGCCCGTGTTGCCTTTGGCCATGGACAAATGGAAGGCGATAAGTTGGAAGAAATTATGCTGGGCTTTATCGAGGGAGAATTCGATGTGCTGGTTTCCACCACTATTGTGGAAAGCGGGCTTGATATTCCCAATGCCAATACCATTATTATCAACGATGCCCATAAGTTTGGCCTCAGCGACCTGCACCAAATGCGGGGTAGGGTGGGGCGGAGCAATAAAAAGGCATTTTGCTATTTGCTGACCTTGCCTGCCTCGTTGCTATCGGGTGATGCACGCCGCCGGATGAAAGCCCTCGAAGATTTTTCCGACCTAGGCAGCGGGTTCAATATTGCCATGCGTGACCTCGATATTCGCGGTGCCGGGAATATTCTGGGGGGCGAACAAAGCGGCTTTATTTCCGACATCGGCTTTGAGATGTATCAAAAGATATTGGATGAGGCATTGCAGGAATTGGCCTCCCCCAGCCCCTCCGAAGGAGGGGAGAGAAATGCCGCTTCCTCGAAAGGAGGGGAGAATCCGAATGGCGTATTGCTCTCCCCCTCTTGGGGGGAGTTGGAGGGGGGCCGCTGGAAGGTAGATTCTGCAATCGACACCGACATGGAAATTCTAATCCCCGATGCCTACGTAAACTCCATAGCCGAACGTATTTCCCTCTACAAGAAACTCGACGACAGCCGCAACGAAACCGAACTGCAAACCTTTGAAAAGAATATTACGGATAGGTTTGGCACGCCGCCGCCGCCCGTAATGGAATTGTTTAACACCATCCGGTTGCGATGGTTGGCTCAACGCCTGGGAATGGAAAAAGTGGTGCTAAAATCAAACCGTATGGTATGCTATTTTATCTCCAATCAAAATTCGCCCTTTTATCAAAGCGATGCCTTTACCGGGGTTTTAAAGTTTGTGCAACAAAACCCTCATTTCGGTAAAATGAAAGAAAGCACCGATAGGCTAACCATGACCTTTGAAAATGTGCGAAGCGTTAAGAATGCTATGGAAACCTTGGATTTTGTGTTGGGGGGATCGTTGGGTTAAT
Source organism: Bacteroidota bacterium (assembly GCA_947475205.1). GTDB lineage: Bacteria > Bacteroidota > Bacteroidia > JAIBAJ01 > JAIBAJ01 > JAIBAJ01. The sequence goes on along the minus strand of CANJNG010000026.1, from coordinate 18,536 downwards.
ACTTATGTGTTATCATCAGTATTATTTCTCCCAAATAATCTCTCCATTATTTGAGTATCGTATCCATTTGATTTGTTCATCATTCTTATAGATTACTAAATCCCATAATCTGTTATCTTTTTTGAAGTATTTCCATTCTCCTGTTTTCATTCCATCCGCAGTGAAATGACCCTTAATCATTTTAAGTGGGTCTAAAAATTTCTGATTGTATTCGCAATATATAATTGTTCCATCTGAATTTTTATTTGTCCCATAGTCGTAATAGGCTGTAATGTTGTTTTTGTTGTCCAAAACAAAAAGTGTGTCTGCACCACTTTCCGGGCATGTTTTCCTGATAAGGTTTGCCGTTGAATCTTTAATTTTTTCTTCTTTACAGTCAGAACTAGGTTGGGCAAAGCAAAACGTATTTACAAATAAAAAGATAAATGTGATTGTAGCTTTCATTTTACATTATTGCTAAGAACTTTGAATTCGTTGTTTGCCGGCAGGAAACTTGGGAAACTATACGGAGGAACGCTAAACTTAGCTGTACTTAATTCTTTGAAAAAGCATACATAGATAGAATGCCAAAATGGAGCAAAAGGTATTACAAGTTCGTTTAAGGAAACTAACTTAAAACCCTTCTGGTTAATTTCATCTATTTTCTTAGATATCTTAACTTGAATAGCCTTGTCGTCGCGAACATCCCATTTCTCTAATTCTATTCGTTCGTATACACCATTGGGTGAATACACCTCTATCCTTTGGGTTACTCCTGTTTGAGATTGATAGCATCGCATCATCACGGTTTCTTGAGCTGAGAGGTTTGATCCACATACGGTGCTGAGTGCTACGATTAAAAATAGACTTATTCTTTTCATGTGTTTGATTTCAAGTGATAGGATAAGGTAAGTAGTTTTAATATTTGTTGTTAGATTTGGCTAAAACCAAAGTAATGGATTAATGGAATTTTGTTGTTAAGTAAGTCACAACGGTGCAATCTTCTTAGATACCCTAATAAACAAATTTGAGAAAGAATCTCCCTAAAACATAAACTGCACCCGCAGCGTCATCACATCATCCTTCATTTCCTTTTCGTAGCCTTTTAGCGAGGTGTTTTCGTTCCGAATCATGTCATAATAGGCCATAAACTTTAGGTTTGGATTCATATAATAGTTCAATCCAAAGCCAAGCGTTTGGTATTTAATATCGGTATCACTAAGGTTTAATCCAGTTTGCCCAATGGTGTTTCCTCCAATTTTGGTGTTGGGGTCAAACCAATCATATTTCACCACAATTTGCCATTTAGGATTAATAATTGGTTGAATGAAATAGCAAATAAACGCATCGAAGCGGCGGATATAAACAGGATTGGCTAACTCACCCGTAGTGCCCGGCGATTTATTACTTCCTTGCTGGCCGGTTTGTGTCCCCATCCAGTATTCGCCTCGCAGTTCGGTAATCCCCCATTTGGTTTTAAATCGCAATTGAATATCGGCTTCATAGTATTCACGTGGTGCAAGCCGCCCAACATTCGATGGGTTTGAATCCAACACAAAAGCATTCCCAGTCATAGTATATCGCTGCGAAACCGCTTGATTTAGCCCGCCTTTCAAATATCCCACCGATGCCGACATATCGAATTTTTCAAAGTGACTTGCCCTTACAAAGCTCAATCGAGATGTGAAGTCTTTGTGATTGTCGAATTCCACTGGCCCGGCAAGACCTTGGCCATTCGATACGGCTAAATCTAATGCTACTCGGCTTAGCAGCGATTTCAAACGTTTGGGCTGAAACGTAATCATAGCCCCCAAATCCCGTTCGGTGGGCATCATTATTTGTGTTACCCGGCCTCGTTCGGGCGTTTCACGCACAGCAGAGGACCAGTTTACTTCATAGCTAAACGGGCGGGCAAACATTCCGGCAGTGAAAGAAATCAAACCCCACTTTTGCTCATAATATCGCCCAAAGAAATCGCGGATAAACACCCCCCGCTCGGTGCCGTCGAATTGAAACACGAAATATACCTTAGGCAGCTTTTTAGCATTCAGTTTCAGATAATCTATTCTTAGCCGCCCTCTGCGAAGCGAAAAGCGATTGTTGGCATTTGCCGAAAAGTCCCCGGCAGCAAAACCTTTTGCTCCTTTGGTTTCCGTCCATTGATATTGCGGTTGCAGATAACCCGAAAACTGCACGTTGCCCAGTTTTAGGAGCAGCGGCCTCAAGGTATCCACCATAAATAAAGAGGTGTCGGGAATGGTGGTAAACTGCTGCTGAGCCAATGTCCGTTCTACACTGAACACCACCATTAATAAAAAGATAGCACGAAAACTAAATTTCATTTTGATAACAATTATTTAACTACAAATGTAGGGTTACTTAACTTGCTTTAAATTGTTGCTTAACATTTAGGTAGTTAATGTTTTAATGAAGGCAATAATTTGAAAGAGATTAATGAGCTATTATTCAGAAGAATAAATACTGCCTATGTATATTTTAAAATACTTCCTCCATTAATTCTGACTAGGATTTTATTAAAACGTTTAGAATTTCTTTCTACAATTGTGGGCTAAAAATAGCAAACTTTACATTGTCTTAACATTGGCTCTATTTAGCCGCTCTATCTTCGTCCCAAATTTACCAAATGGATATATCAACCAGTTTACTAATTCTGCTAATAGTTTGCGTGCTCTGTGCCTGTGTTTTTGAATTCATCAACGGCTTTCACGACACAGCAAATGCAGTAGCCACCGTAATATACACACATGCCTTAGAACCAAATCAGGCAGTGGTGTGGAGCGGAATATGGAATGCCTTAGGCGTGTTTGCCGGAGGAATATCCGTGGCCATGGGAATAATAAACCTGCTGCCTATGGATGTATTAATTGACCAAAATATATCGCATAGCGTATCTGTAGTTTTTGCCATGCTCTTTACTGCCATTTTATGGAATCTAGGTACGTGGTATTTGGGTATTCCGGCAAGCAGTTCTCACACGCTTATCGGGTCTATTCTTGGCGTTGGCTTAGGTTATGCCTTATTCACAGGTGGTTCCACATCAGCAGTAAACTGGGCAAAAGCAGGTGATATTGGCATCGCCTTACTTATATCTCCTTTATTCGGGTTTAGCCTCACCATCATTATTATGTTTTTAATGAAGCAATTCATTAAAGATAAAGCCATCTTTAAAGAACCCGACAAAAAGAAAGCCCCACCCACTTGGATTCGTTCCATTCTAATTCTTACCTGCACAGGCGTAAGTTTCACCCACGGTTCCAACGATGGACAAAAGGGAGTGGGTTTAATTATGTTGATTTTGATAGCCATTGCCCCCACCTATTTTGCCTTGGATATGAAAAAAGACCACAGCCAGATGAAAGCCGGAGTTGAGCAAATGGCAGGGGTAGTAGTTGAACTGCAAACCACCAAGCTTTCCATTACCGATAGCACCAATTTGGCTAAAATTAGCACTGAACTTATCCAAATAGGCAACTCCTTAGAAACAATGGGCAATGAATCTAAATTTTCAAAAGAAAACAGATTTAGAACTCGGAAAAATATTTTGGTGATTGAGAAGGCTTCTAAAAAGCTATCGGAAAGCAAAGATTTAATTATATCGGTCAATCAACGCAAAACACTAAAATCATCCACCGAAGGCCTTATTGCATACACCAATTACGCACCTTATTGGGTAATTCTTATAATTTCGCTTTCACTTGGCTTAGGCACCATGATTGGCTGGAAACGCATTGTGGTAACTATTGGTGAAAAAATAGGAAAAACCCACCTCACTTATGCTCAAGGAGCAAGTGCCGAACTAGTTGCAGCAAGTACCATTGGAGTAAGCACGATGCTTGGCTTGCCTGTAAGCACTACGCATGTGCTTTCTTCCGGTATTGCAGGAAGCATGGTGGCCAATAATGGTATCAAGAATCTGCAACGGAAAATGGTTACCAATATTGCAATTGCCTGGTTGCTTACCTTGCCTGTTACCATTTGCATGTCTGCCGGATTGTTTTATTTCTTCAGAATGATTGCCGGATAGAATGATTCCTGTTTTCTTACATTTTCTCCAATTTATAGGCTCGCTGGGGCTTTTCCTGTATGGGATGAAAACCCTCAGCGAAGGTATTCAGCGTGCTGCCGGAGAAAGTTTGCGTTCACTTCTTCGAACAGCTACCAGTAACCGCTTTCTGGGGATTTTAACCGGAATGCTGCTTACGGTAATTATTCAATTCTCTACGGCCTCCACAGTAATGTTTGTGAGTTTCGTCAATGCCGAACTGCTCACCGTTTTCCAATCTATGTCCTTGGTAATTGGGGCGAATATTGGCACCACCTTCAAAGGTTGGCTCTTTGCCTATATCGGCTTTCAGGAACAGATTCAGCTTTCACACATCGCTATTTTACTGCTAGGCGTCTTCCTTCCGGCTTTGTTCAGTAAAAACAAAAAACTGAAATACACGGCTGAGTTCTTTTTCGGACTAGGAATATTGCTCATTGGTTTAGATTTTCTCAAAAAAGCCTTACCCGATTTGCAACAACACGCCGAATTATTGGCTTGGCTGCAAAGCTACCAAGGCAATGGTGTTGGTGCGATTCTCCTTTTTGTTGTGATAGGAATGCTGATAACGATGATGCTTCAAAGTTCGTCGGCCACAATGATTATTGTTTTGGTAATGGTTAGCCGAGGGTGGATAGACTTTACCAACGCCGCGGCTATGATTCTTGGGGAGAACATCGGTACCACCATTACGGCAAATCTGGCAGCATTGGTGGCCAATGTGTATGGTAAGCGAACCGCACTTTTCCATACCCTGTTTAATTTTACGGGAGTAATTATCTTTTTACCTATCCTACCTTTCGCTTTGCAGGGATTAGATTGGTTTTGTCTGGCTGTGCTGAAAACGCCTGAGTCCGCATTTAATGTTTCTATATTGGCTCAGCAAGCCTCCATTCCCATAGCATTGGCCGTATTCCACACTTTTTTCAATACGAGCACAGCCCTAATTGTTACGCCCTTCCTGAAAAAGTATGAGAAACTCATCGAAAGTTTGCTGCCTGTAAATACGAAGGAGGACGAAGAACATCACCTCACCTATATTTCGGGAGGCTTACTTAATACCACCGAAATATCGCTCGAACAAGCCCGGAGGGAGATTGCCCGCTTTGGAAGCATTACCCGCCGAACCACCAAGTTTATTCAAAGTATTATTGATGAGAAGGAGAACGAGACCAAGGATAATCTAATTCAGAAGGTGGCGAAATACGAAGAAATTACAGATAGGATAGAAGCCGAAGTTTCACATTACCTCTCCCATGCTTCGGAGCAGGAAATCAGCGTAGAAGCAAGCAACCAGATTCGGGCGATGCACACCGTGGTGGGCGAACTGGAAACCATTGGCGATATTTGTTTGAATTTGAGCAAATCGCTTGAACGCAAGAAGGAGCAAAAAATTTGGTTTAACCAAGACCAACGCGACCATCTGAAAGAACTACACACGCAAATAGACAAGGCTTTTGCCATAATGGTAGAAAACCTCGAAACCAATTACGACAAGGCTGAATTGGAGAAATCGCTTTGGCTCGAAGCAAACATAAACCTGCTGCACGATAAAGCCCGCGACAAAAACCTGAAACAAATCGAAAAAGGAAAAGTAAAGCTTAACGGGGCTTTAATATTCAACGACCTTGTGGGCGGTTACGAAAAAATAGGTAACCACATTCTTCGGGTGTCGCAAGCCATAGTAGGCGATGCTGCAAAACGGGAGCTAATCGGGCTGTAGCTTATGTAGTTAATTACCGAAATTTAGGGTAAGATTCTGCTTTTAATTGGGAATTTTTGGCCTACATCACCCAACTAATATCTCCCATTAAATTATTCAAATTCCGTACTTTTGCACAAAATATTAAAGGTATGGACGAAGAAAGGGACGATGATTTTAGCTATGAAGAAGCCAAAGAGCTTACAAATAAATTTGAAGAGTCACTCCAAGCGGGAGGTTCTATGTACTTCGATAGTCAAGAGTTAGAAAATATGATGGATTTTTGTATTGAGGATAATCGCTTAGCTACTGCTTTAGCTGTGTCCGAAATGGCTTTGTCCCAAAATCCGCATTCTGAATTTTTCTTATTACGTAAAGCCCAACTTTTGGCAGCAGAGGGCAAGTATCATCAGGGTTTGGAAATTTTAGGAAAAGTAGAATTGATGAGTCCCGGCTCTGCAGATGTGCTAATTACAAAAGGCACTATTTATAGCCAAATGGGGATGAATAAAAATGCTCTGCAATGCTTTAATCAGGCAATTGAAGTGGCCGAATTCCCCGATGAAGTGTATATGTTCATCGCATTTGAGTATGAGAATTTAGGTTCTTACGAAATGGCATTGAAAAACCTTATCAAAGCCTCTGAAATTAACCGTGAAAACGATGCAGTGCTGTTTGAAATTGGGTTTTGTTTTGAAACCTTAAACAAAACCTCTGAAGCCATTGCTTTCTTCAATAAAGTAATCGACCATCATCCATATTCAATGCCCGGATGGTATAGCCTAGGGCTTTTTCTAAACAAAAACGAAGAATTTGAAAAAGCTTTAGATGCCTACGATTATGCCATTGCTATAGATGGAGAGTTTGCTTCATCGCACTTTAACAGAGCCAACACTTTAGCCAATCTGCTGCGATACCGTGATGCTATAGAAGCTTATAACGAAGCTTTAAAATTTGAACCTGTCGACCAGATCTCCTATTTTTATATAGGAGAATGTTATGAGCAGTTGGGCGAAGGCGACAAGGCTATCGTAAATTATGAAAAAGCCATAAAATTAGATGAGACTTATCCCGAACCCTGGTTTGGAATTGCAATGGTTTTAGAGCAGCAGGATCGCAATACCGAAGCATATCACTTCATTAAAAAAGCAACAGAATTTGCTCCCGGAAATGCTGAGTTTCTTTACCTGAGAGGCGATATTGAAAAGAAATGTGGCCTTACAGATGAAGCCATTGCATCCTATCGTAAAGTAACTGAAACCGACCCCGATTTAGTGGATATTTGGTTGGATTTAGCCGATTTGCTTTTCGTGAATCAGGAAGTAGCCGAAGCTTTGGAAGTAATCACTGAAGGCATTAAAAACCATCCCGATGAAGCCGACTTTTATTACAAAATGGTAGCTTTTCTCTTAGAACTGGGTATGAAGCAAAATGCTTTTGAAGTGATGCAAACTGCCTTAGAATTAGATGCATCCAAGCATGAAAGCTTGTTTAATTTCTTTCCGAAATCAAAAGAAATACCGGAAATTTTAGACCTCATACAGATACACCGTAAATGAATTTCCATCTCCCCTTTCTTCCTTTCCGCCCCGCTAAGCCCCGAAACAAGGGGCTAACTATGATGATGGACAAGGGTCTTTCCATTCGTCAGGTAGAAGATTTTATCTCTGTTTCGGCTGAATATACTGACCTTGTCAAAATGGGTTTCGGCACTTCGCTGTTAAGCAACAATCTCAAAGAGAAGATAAAGCTTTATCAAGCGGCCAACCTCAAAGTATATTTGGGCGGCACGCTTTTCGAAGCATTTTTAGTTCGAGGAATGTTGGATAAGTATATTGAATTAGTTAATGGTTTAGGCTTAGATACTGTTGAGGTTTCCGATGGTTGTATCGTAATCGGGCATAATAAAAAGTGTGATTTAATTTCACAATTGGCTAGTCAATTCACCGTTCTTTCCGAAGTAGGCAGTAAAGAAGCGGGAATTATCATACATCCAACCCGTTGGAAAAATATGATGGAAGCAGAATTGTCTGCCGGAAGTTGGAAAGTGATAGCCGAAGCCCGTGAAAGCGGAAACGTTGGGATATATCGCCCAAATGGAACAGCACACGTTTCACTTGTAAACAAGATATTGGATAAAATTCCACAGGATAGCATTTTGTGGGAAGCCCCTCAAAAATCACAGCAAGTTTGGTTTATCAAACAATTAGGAGCCAATGTAAATCTTGGAAATATTGGCTACGAAGAAGTAATTCCACTCGAAACGCTTCGTCAGGGGGTCCGCGGCGACACCTTCTTTACCTTTTTGCCAGATGAAGTCAAAGCTAATTTTGCTCAACAAAGTTGATTTCAAATATATTATAGATTATTAAATTGCCTCAGGTTTTCATCACCCGAAAGGAACATTTTAACGCTGCCCACCGTCTGCATAAAGCCGATTGGTCGCAAGAAGAGAACGAACGTGTTTTTGGCCGTTGTGCTAATGCTAATTGGCACGGGCATAATTTTACACTCTTAGTTACAGTTAGAGGAACACCTCAGCATGATACAGGCTTTGTGATGAACCTCAAAGATTTGGCCGAGATTGTAAAGACTGAAGTAATTGTTAAAATTGACCATAAAAATCTGAATCTCGATGTTCAGTTTATGAAAGGAATTCAACCCAGTACTGAAAATTTAGCCATCGAAATCTGGAGAATTCTCCAACCCTTAATAGCTGAGCATAATGCCACATTGCATAGTGTAAGAATATTTGAAACCGAGAATAACTCGGTTGAATACTTGGGAGAATAGCTTATGCCTGTATGTAGCTAACCGTCCTAATTTATCTAAGTTTGTTCCAAAAATTATTACCATAACACATGAAAAAAGCCTACATCTTCACTGCCTTAGCGTTTTTGGCTATAGCCGCACTTTCGTTTGGTTATTACCAGTTTAAAAGTCGTTCAATCATAATGGAGGAAAACGAAGAAAGCAAAGGCGGAGAAGGAATGGAAGCTCAAAAGCGAATGGCATATGAACTAAAAATGTTTTGCGACCCTGCTACGGGTAAAATCCCTCCGAATATTTGGTTTTTAGAACGTCAATTTGCGAAAGACCTTCCGGTGGCTGAAAGTTTTTATAAAGATGAGCCCTTTCAGGTGCGTGGCCCTTGGAACGTAGGTGGAAGAACCCGTGCAGTAGCAGTAGATGTCCACAACGAAAATATCTTGTTGGCAGGTGGAGTTTCGGGTGGAATGTGGCGTAGCACCGATACAGGGCAAAGCTGGACACGGGTAACTCCGCTAAACTTTCATCCCGGCGTAAATGCCATAGCACAAGATACCCGTAGCGGCCACGAGGGTACTTGGTATTATTCTTCCGGCGAAATTTATGGAACATCAGCCAGCGGTGGTGATGCATTTTACTTAGGCGATGGTTTGTTTAAATCTACCGATAATGGCGTTACTTGGTTGCCTTTAACCGCTACGGCAGGAGGAAGTGCGTATAATTTTTCTACATCGTGGCAAGGCACTTGGAACCTTGCCGTTGATAATTCAAATCCTACGCAAGATGTGGTGTATGCTGCTACTTATGGAGGATTGCAAAAAAGTGTGGATGGTGGTACAACTTGGGCATTTAAGATTGGTAGCACTTCTTCATCTACTTATTTTACCGATGTGGCTGTTGCTTCATCGGGTGTGGTATATGCAACTATGAGCGATGATGCCGGAGCGAACAAAGGATTATGGCGTTCGGGAGATGGAAATACGTTTACCAATATTACTCCCGATAGTTTTCCCACTAGCTTCGATTTGGTTACTCTTGCTATAAATCCTTCCAACGAAAATGAAGTATATTTTTTGAGTGTAAATACAGATACCGCCGGGCAGGAAACCACTAACTTTTATGGCACTTCCGAATGGAGCAGCCTCTGGAAATATACTTATTTGAGCGGAAACGGAGATACCACCGGTGGACAATGGACTGACCTTTCGGCAAACATTCCCCACGATATTGGGCAGTTCGATAACTTCAATTCTCAGGGTGGATATAACTTAATTGTTAACGTTCATCCATCCAATCCAAACACTGTTTTTATTGGCGGAACTAATCTGTATCGTTCTACCGATGGTTTTACATCGCCAAACAATACTACTCAAATTGGAGGCTATAAACCAGGTACAACCCTTCCTTTTTACGAAATTTATCCTTCCCATCATCCTGACCAGCACCGCTTAGCTTTCTTTCCGTCCAACCCAAATAAAATGCTTTCGGCTTGCGATGGTGGAGTAAATATGACCGATGATAATATGGCCTCTGAAGTGGTTTGGAATTCGCTAAACAGGGGATATCGTACTTCTCAGTTCTACACGTTGGGGATTGATAATGGAACGCAGGGTAGCAATGTGGTAATGGGCGGTTTGCAAGATAATGGTTCATTCTTTACTTCATCATCCGACCCAAACCAACCCTGGACTCAACCCGGATTTGGTGATGGTGCTTATTGCCATGTTACTACCGGAGCAAACATAATTTATACCGCTCGCCAAGAAGGAAAAACTGTAAAAACCCAAGTGGACGCTAATGGAAATCTTCAGGCTTTTCGCCGCATTGACCCGTCAACCCCAAATAAGGACTACCAATTTATTAGCCCTTTTGTGGTGGATTTGAATAATGAGAACATTATGTATTTGGCCGAAGGAAACAAGATTTGGAGAAATAAAACCCTCAATGCCATTTCGCTTACTAGCGAATGGGATAGCCTCGCCCCCGGCTGGGAAATGATTGACAGTCTGCCCGTGGCCGGTTTGAATATTACTTGTATGGCTATATCTAAGAGTCCGGCGAATATTCTGTATGTTGGTACCGATAACCGAAATGTGTATAAAATGACGAATGCTGATGGAGCTAACCCTGCATTGGTAGATGTAACCGATAAAACCGGTTCGATAAGGTTTCCTCCAAATGGCTATGTTTCTTGTGTTGCGATTAATCCTGACGATGCAGCGAAGGTGGCTGTTGTGTACTCTAATTATGAAATTTATAGCATTTATTACAACAATAATGATGATACAGAATGGTCGAAATGTGCCGGAAATCTTGAGGCGGGAGCTAGTGGTACAGGTAATGGACCATCGTGCAGATGGATGGAAATATTGAATGTATCGGATGGAACTATATTCTTGGTTGGAACAAGCGTAGGACTTTATGCCACTAATTTTGTGAATGAAACTATCACCTTAAATAATGACACCAAAACAGTTTGGGTAAAGCAGGCCGAAGATGTAATAGGCGATTTAGTAGTTCCTATGATAAAATGCAGACAAAGTGATGGTTTTACCGTAATTGGAACGCATGGAAACGGGGTGTATTCTACGCATTATACAAGCATTTTTGAAACTGGAGCACCTACTGAACCAGCCGGAGTTTCAGAACAAAGCAGTAATCAAAGTTTAGTATTGAATCCATATCCAAGCCCGACGGTAGGGGAGGAGGTTAATTTGGGATTAATTGTTCCTGAAAGTGGCTCTGCAACAGTTTCGCTTTTCAATAGTGCTGGAATTTTAGTGAAAACCATCTTCAAAGGTGAATTAACTAAGGGACGAAATCATCTCAGTTTTGCTACTTCAGCCTTGCCCAAAGGGATCTATTTTGTAAAATTGGAGACTTCTAAATCAAGTGTAGTGAAGCGTGTAGTTGTTGTGTAAATAGATTAATGAAAAATAAAACCTTTCTTGCCTTTTTAACTTTCGGGTGTATTGGCTTAACATCCGAAATATGTTTTACTGCAGTAACCGAAACCATTGAGGCATTTGGTACGTCCGAATTTAACCTCCGACTTATGGGGCATACCTATATCTGGATGTTTCCCATTTATGGATTGATTGCTTTTATTGGTCCTTTGCTGTTGGATAAAATTCAGCACCTGAACATTTTCTTTCGCTTACTTATCTATGCAGGATGTATTTATGTCATTGAGTTTTTTACCGGTTGGTTACTTTGTAAATTCACAGGAAGTTGCCCTTGGGAATACAAAGTAGGATGGCATTTTTTCGGTTATATTCGCCTTGATTACCTTCCAGCCTGGATGTTTTTCGGGTGGATGATTGAACGGATTTACTTGTTTGTTATGCCAATAATCAATCAACATAAGGCTTAATGATACTATCCTAACGATAGTATTTCTTTTTCAAAATCAAACTCAGGATAATCCTGTTTGAACTTCAAAATCTTGTTTAGGTATTTCTCCTGAAAGGCCCGATGTGCATCAGAGTTTGGATTTCGTGGACGGTGATTGGCTGCTGAAATTATTTCCTCCACCTCAGTCATAACTTGCCGAGTTTGCCTTTCAATTAAGGTATTTTGAAGCACTTCCCACACATAATTGGTGGTTTGATAATTCGGATGCAACATGTCTTCGGCAAAGTAGCGATAGTCCCGCAGTTCATCCATCACTATTTCATAAGCTGGGAAATAGTATAGCTCGGGCATTGATTGTTTCAATTGTTGGATGGCTACAAACAATAGGCTTTTGCTTAATGTATTTTCTTCAATTCCAAAAGCAAAATACCGTACCGGACTCACCGTTAAGACTATCTTAATATCTTTATTTATAGCCTTTAACTTGGCTATTGCTCCATCAATTGTTTCGGTAATTTCATCCACGCTAAGCATTCGTTTATTAAACCGCTTTGCAGGCATTTTGTGGCAGTTTGAAACCGTCCTTCCATTTTCGGGAAGCTGAAAAATATGGGCTGTACCAAAGGTGAGAAAGAGTACATCGGCCTGTTTAAGTTGTCGGTGTGCAGCCGCTAAGTTTTCGTTTATCGTGCTTAGCGTTTCTTCCTCGGTGGGGCGTGAATAATCGCTGTGATGATCGAAACTGTGAAACTGTTCATTGTGCTGAAATAGTTCCGGAGCAGTGTAAGGTCGGTTTTCAATGATTCGTTCTAAGGCATAAGCGATTGAGGAGGGATTATACTGCTGCCCAAAGGGATTGATTACTATATCAAATTTGAATTTCTGAAAATACTGCCCAATGTTCTCTGAAAAGCAGGAACCAATACTGATTAGCTTTTGTCCGTATTCGATTTGAAACGGTGGTTTGGTTGGGACTACAGGGGTGGAGAACTTCAATTACGAATTATCAATTACGAACGGCGAAGCCTGAAACGCGATTTATTACGCCAAAATTAAGCGAGATGGATTTCCATGGAACAATCCGACTACTTTCAGATGCTTCCCAAACGGCCAACGCACCCGGAAACTTCCCAGCAATAGCGGCAGGAATCACGAAGGGAGGGCAAAGGGAGTTTGGGTGCTTCCTGTCCGCGGTTTCCCCTTCGGCCTTAGCCGTTGGGGAAAATTGCCTTGGAAGTTTCCACGGTTTTTGCTTACTTTTTGCCAAGACAAAAAGTGAGAAAGAAAATAAAGGGTATATGTAAAATAAAATCAATAACTTATACTAGTGTTTAATACGCAAATTACACTATTAATACTTCGCTCCATCCAGCACCATTTTCGCAATTATCTCACACATTATTTCAGAAGAGCCGCCGCCAATGGTTCCAAGCCGTGCATCACGCCACATGCGGGCAAGCGGATATTCTTCCATGAAACCGTATCCTCCAAAGAACTGGGTGCATTGATAGGTGCATTTATCGGCTAACTGGGTAGCCAAGAGCTTAGCCATAGAAGCTTCCTTCACGGCGTAAATACCGTCATTATACATCCGCGAGACGTGGTAAGTAAATGCTTTGCTCATTTCGATTTCGGAACTTAGCTTGGCAATGCGGTGACGAAGTTCCTGAAAGCGGTTAATCTTCCGCCCGAAGGCTTCCCGCTCATTCATGTATTCCAATGATTTCTGTATGGCATCTTCACATAAAGCATTGGATGAAATAGCCAATGAAAGACGCTCCAGTTCAAAGCGTTGCATGATGTATAGAAATCCTTGATTTAATTCACCAAGCAGATTCTCCTGAGGGACGAAAACATTGTCGAAGGCTATGTCGCCTGTGTCGGAAGCACGCCAGCCCAACTTTTTCAGTTTGGTGCGGGTAATACCGGGTGAATGGCCATCCATCACCAACATACTTATTCCGGCAGCACCTGCTGAAGGTTCGGTTTTTACTGCCAATACATAATAGTCGCAGTTTACGCCGTTGGTGATAAACATCTTGGAACCATTCACCAAAAATCCGCCATCGGTGAGGGTAGCAGTGGTTAAAAGTCCAGCTACATCGCTACCGGCATGAGGTTCGGTGATGCCTAAGGCTCCGATTAATTTCCCTTCAACAGCTGGTTTCAGGTACTTAGTTTTGAGGAAATCGTTGCCTTCTTTCAGTAGATGGGGAAGCGATAAATAAACGTGTGCACCAATAGCAGCACCAAATCCGCCCGAGTTCACTTTGGAGAGTTCTTCGAGTAGCACCATTTCGTAAAAGAAATCAAGACCGCTGCCGCCCCATTGTTCAGGAATGGATAGGCCCAAGAAGCCCATCTCTCCCATTTTCTGATACATATACCGGGGGACTTCTCCGGCTTCTTCCCAGGCATCTACATTGGGCATTACTTCTTTTTCAAGAAACTGCCGAATAGACGCTCTGAGGGTTTGATGCTCGGCTGTGAAGTAGGTGGAGTTTAGCTGACTCAATTTGGAATTTTACTAATTCTCAATACTCTTTACTCTCTACTCATTTCTATTCTTACAACTCCATCCTAAGCAAATGACTGGAGAAGTTTTTGCCCAGCGTGTCCATCCTCAAGGAACGGGAAGCACCGCCATCTAAGGCTCCGTGACAAACAAAATTGAGCGATTCAATGGCATCCCATTCATATCGCACCACTTCGCCTTTAATCAAATCGCCGAAGTGTGCTTTTACCTTATCTGCGGTGAGTTTTTCTTTTAAAAGGGCATAATGCTCGGGTTGACGAGCCATTACACCAATATTGCATACGTTATTCTTGTCGCCGCTGCGAGCCGAGGCTATATCTATAACTTTCATTTTGAAAATTTGGAGTGACGAAAGTAAGGAATTGGAATTGATTTTGAGGTATTTTTAATTGGAATTTAGTATTTAAACCCCCTCCGCCTCCGCCTTTAAAAGGGGGAGAGTCGCTGCAACCTATTCTCTCAAAGCCTAATAAATATCCTTACTTCGCCAACATTCTCACCATCTTGGCGATGAAGGCTTTTAGGTCTTTTCGTTCCACAATTTTATCCAAGAAGCCATGTTCTAACACAAACTCTGACGTTTGAAACCCTTTTGGAAGTTCCTTTCCAATGGTTTCTTTAACAACTCTGGGGCCTGCAAAACCGATTAGTGCACCGGGTTCGGAGATGTTTAGGTCGCCAAGCATAGCAAAGGATGCCGTAACGCCGCCTGTTGTGGGGTCGGTAAGTAGCGATATAAATGGCAGTTTGGCAGCAGAAAGTTGCGTGAGTTTGGCCGATGTTTTGGCCATTTGCATCAAGGAATAGGCTGCTTCCATCATTCGGGCTCCGCCGGATTTGGAAATAATAAGTAAGGGTAGTTTATGTTCGATGCAATAATCAATGCTGCGGGCAATTTTTTCCCCAACAACACTTCCCATCGAACCACCGATAAAGCTGAAATCCATGCAGGCTACTACCACACTTTCGCCATCAATGTCACCTACAGCTACTTTCATAGCATCCTTCAATTTGGTTTTCTTCATCGAACTCTCCACCCGGTCTTTATAAGGCTGGGTGTCGGTGAAGGACAGAGGATCGCCGCTTTTAAGTTTGGCAAAGAGTTCTTGGTATTCGTCTTCGTCAAACAAGATGCTGAAATAGTCCTCAGAGCCGATGCGTTGATGATGTCCGCATTTGATACACACCCACAGGTTGGCCTCGTTATCGGCTGCCGGAGCAATGTGTTTGCAGTCCGCACACTTATACCACAAACCTTCGGGAGTTTCTTTTTTCTCCCGAGTAGTGGTGGTGATGCCCTGCCGTATGCGTTTAAACCAACTCAATTAGTAGTGAGTATTTAGTAATGAGTAATTAGACTTGAGACCTAATCAATTTTTAATTGATTAGGCTATTGAAACTTCTTGGCACAAATAAACATCCTGAATGGCGTTCAGCATATTTACGCCCTCAGCGAAAGGTTTTTGGAAGGCTTTACGCCCTGAGATTAATCCTTGTCCTCCGGCACGTTTGTTAATTACGGCGGTGGCTAAGGCTTCTTGCAGGTCGGTAGCACCTTTAGATTCACCACCTGAGTTAATTAATCCGATTTTGCCCATGTAGCAATTGGCCACTTGGTAACGGCAAAGGTCGATGGGGTGGTCGGAACTGAGTTCGCTATACACTTTCGGGTGGGTTTTTCCGTGGCCAACGGCTAAGTAACCGCCGTTGTTGGTAGGAAGTTTTTGTTTAATTATATCGGCTTGGATGGTTACACCTAAATGGTTTGCCTGCCCGGTGAGGTCGGCACTGGCGTGATAGTCCACTCCGTCTTTTTTGAAAGCTTCGTTTCGGGCATAGCACCATAGGATGGTAGCCATTCCCAACTGATGGGCTTCTTCAAAAGCACGGGCTACTTCCACAATTTGGCGGCCCGATTCGGCTGAGCCGAAATAGATAGTTGCACCCACGGCTGCTGCACCCATATTCCAGGCTTCACGAACCGAACCAAACATTATCTGGTCATATTTATTGGGATAGCTTAAAAACTCGTTGTGGTTGATTTTTACAATAAAAGGAATTTTGTGAGCGTATTTTCTGGAGCAAGTGGCTAATACACCATAGGTTGAAGCCACACCGTTGCAGCCACCTTCGATGGCTAGTTTCACAATGTTTTCGGGATCGAAGAACATGGGATTGGGAGCAAAAGAAGCTCCGGCCGAATGTTCGATGCCTTGGTCAACAGGTAAAATAGACACATAACCTGTATTGGCTAATCTTCCTGAACCATATAGCTTTTGGAGGTTTCCGAGCACGGGATTGCTGCGGTTTGTGTCGCGGAAAATGCGGTCAACAAAATCGCTGCCGGGCAGGGCGATGCTGTCTTTGCTAATGGTTTTGCAGGTGTGGTCGAGTAGGGTAGAGGCTTTGTTGCCCAGCAGGTCGGCTATTTGCTGATAGTTCATTCAAAAATGGATGTTTGGTTTGAAAAAGGAGGCGAAATTAGCATTAAAATATAATTGGAACGCAAAGGGAATACAATTGGAACGCAAATGACACTAATTTAAAGAATAAACACGAATTAATGCCTTTGCTTTAAGATATTAATTTGCGGCCATTTGTCCAATTTTGTCTGAATCTATTGTTCTTTAAAGGAAGACAAGAAGGTTTTCGTCTATAAGTCTTGTTTGTTTTTGGAAGCCGAGCGATTGCACCGTTTGTGTCATTCGCGTTCCAATCTATATTCGCGTTCCAATTCCAATTCGCATTCCAATTCCCTCCTACGAAACCCGTATCCTTATTACCCCCGCATTTGCACTGTTGTTAAATAGTTTGAGGTAGGGCTTAAAGCCTGTGGGGGTAATGAGCGATGTAAATTCATGCCCGTTTTCCAACTCCGTATCTCCGGTGCCGGTGTAAGGACTGTTTTCACTATCGGCATTAAAGAGGTTGAGTTTAGAAATTGCCGTTCCGGTGGTTATGTTCTTGGCATTAATGGTATTCCCAATAGCCCATTGTGGCGAATCGGGGCCGAAGACCACGAGGGTTTCGTTAGGTCCGATGGGGATGATGATTTCGACAAACTCAAGTTGGACTATGCCAAGGGGAAGATTCCCGCCTAGCTTTACCCGATTATCGCGGAGCACCTTGATTACATAACCTTCCTTTTCAATGGTGATATCAAAGAGGCCGGTGCCGAGCTTATCGTGTATGATAAGGCCTTCGGGAGTAGAGATTTGAATAGGGTAGGGGGTGAGGCGTGGGCGGGCAACCACCATTTTGTTTACTATGCTGGCTGTGGCGGCATTAACCGGGTTTGCTGCCTGCATAAGGGTGTAGGTTATACGGGTAGTGCCTTGACCTAGGTTTATGATTTCGCGGCTGTCCTGATATTGGCTCCCCCATTCGGGATTGGTGAAACGAAGTGTGTTTGCGGCTGGGTCGAGTTGTTTTGCAAGTTGTATCTTAATTATGTTATTAAGTGTTATATTGGCCTGTTTCTTAGCGTTTTTCCGAATATTGACTGCGGCCTTTGTTTTGTTGATTTTGGCGAAGTAAATGTTGTTTAGGGAGTTGGCATTTGTGAGGTCGGCGGCAGAAACGCCATAGTTTAGAATGCCTGCGGCGTTTGCGTTTGCCAAGGTGTGGATGGCATCACATTTTTCGTAGCATTTTTGTTTTGAAAGACGTTCTAAGCTGTTGATGGTGATGTAGGATTGTACTTGCAAATCGGGGTCGTCAACGGCGGGGCTGGAAGCATAGGAGTATGTGCCGTTTGCTAACCTGTAGGCGGATTCCATCATGAGTCGGCGAGAGGTTTTTACATTGATGGTTATACCACCGATGGGTGTGCTTCCGAGTTCGTTGTAAGATTTTACTACCTGAATGGAGGTGGTGATGGTGGCCACGATGTTTGGGAAATTTGTGATTCCGGTTGTGGCAGCAATGGTTTCGGATGTTAAGCAAAAGTCGTTGTTTACTTCTACCATTGTTAGGCGATCGATGTTGATGGTGTTCATTTTTGTTAGTTGTTAATTGAAGGTTTAAAGTTTAAGGCTTAAAGTTTAAAGTGGATTGTGGATTGTGCGAGTCGGGTTGTTGATTGTGTGGGTCTGTGATTGAATTGTGTGAGTATGCTATTGAATTGTGTGAGT
>CANJNG010000025.1 GCA_947475205.1 Bacteroidota bacterium | reverse complement strand
GCTACCGGAGCTACGGTTTATTTCAGCGGCCCGATTGCTACATCTAAATGGATAATTAGCGGAAGTTCTATAACGTTTGCTGCTACTTCATTTAGCGGAGCAGGTACATTAGTTATTGGCGGTGCATCTCCGGTGAATGCAACCATTACAGGTGGAGCTACTTTCTTAAACGACCGTGTAGAAGTTTCTGCAAGCAGTACACTTAAACTAATGGGTTCAGCCGATTTCAATGTTCACAAGGCATTCCGTGTAAACAATGGAGCCTCTGTTTATTCGTTTGGAAGCAATGGAGCAACGGCCTACCTACACTTTAATGATGACATAAGTGGTAACTATACTTCTTTGATTGACTATAACTCAGGGGCAGCTTTGGGAACTATTTTAGGAGAAGTAACCGTAGATAGATACACTCAGGGTACAGGATACAAATATCTGTCTTCTCCAATCCAAAACAGATTGGATCAATGGACAGACGATTTCAGTATTGTTGGGGCAAATAATCACCCAAGCAATGTATTCACCAGCCCTTGGCCAAATGTTTGGATATATGACGAAACGAATACTAATCCTACTCAAACATATGGCTGGTTAAGCCATACCAGTACAGCCAACCAGTTTAGCTATGCAAAGGGCTATGCTTGCATTATTTCTTCAAATGCAGCCATTGATGTTACAGGATTACTCATGGTGCAAACTTCGGCTACATCCAATACCGACCAAACAAAGGCCGTAACATTCACTTCATCGGGTACGCCTTTATCAGACGGATGGAACTTGATTGGTAATCCTTTCGTAGCTCCGCTTGATTTTGTTGATTTTTACGCTGCTAACTCTTCTCGTATAGGATCATCTCTTTATCGGTTTGTTTCTACTAGCACATACGCAGGAACCTACGCTACTTACAATGCTAGTAATGGATTAGGAACGCCTTCTTATGCAACAAAAGACATTGCAGTTCAGCAAGGATTTATGGTAAAGGCATTAAGTTCAGGCAACCTTTCACTTACACGGGCAATGACAAGTAACAGCACTTTAAAAACCTTTATGAAAGAAGAAGAGAGTACATTGCCCATAGTGCGTTTAGCCTTGATGGATAATGAGCAGCTAATAGATGAGTGTTTAGCTGTGATGCACCCCGCATCAACCAACCAAGTCGATGACGTATTCGATTCTGAAAAGTTCTTCTCGTTTGATAAACTTCCTGAAATCTATTTTACTGATGCCAATAACTTTGAGCGGAAAACTGCCATCAACAGTTTACCTGAATTTAAACAAACAACTCGCATTCCGGTGGGATTAACCAATACGGGCGTATTCAATGTTAAGGTAAATGAATTGGCTAATATCCCATCTAACCTAAATGTGTATTTGGAAGATGTGAAGCTGAAATCTATGATTAACCTGAAAGCAAATGATATGCTTACACTCAGCAAATCGGATGAAGAAAGCAATGAAGGGCGTTACTTCTTACGATTCGGCACAGCAGACCAGGCTTTATCTGCAGCAGATGCACAACGGATTGGTTACACCTATTTGGAAAACGGAATAATAAACATTCGCTTGTTTGGAGCAGGAATTAATGCTTCATCGGCTAAGGTGATGGACGTTTCAGGTAAGGTGATTGCCAACGTAAGTTTAACCAACAACAATGGCGTAAACAGCTTGAACGGTGTAGTGCTAGCTCCCGGCGTTTATGTGGTAAATGTTGTTACCGATAAAGGAACGTTTAACGATAGGGTAGTGGTTGGCGAATAGATTGCCCAGCCTTAAAAGTATAATCAATGGGCTTATTTAAAGCCCATTGATTATATCTTTTCCCAATCCAATATTTTATTAAACGTCATCGGTTCAAAACTCCTTTGTAACCCTCGCCTTACCCGAATGCTAAAAGGTATTTTTGCCTTGAAATACTTCGTATTCTGTGAAGCAAAAGTTGATTAAAATAGCCCTGATAAGCCTGCAAATATTGCTTGTAGCCGGGCTTTTTGTATGTTTGGGTTTTGCGTCAAACGAGCAGGGAAAAGTGAAATGTCGGGTCATAAATATTAATATCGACCATGGAAATGGCGATTTCTTTGTCAATAACGACGATATTCTTAAGATAATCGAAACCGAAACGGGCAACCAAATAGGCAAAACTTCCAATGAGATTAGCCTTGCTCGCATAGAGGCCGCCATCCGAAAAGAACCACATATAAGCAATGCAGAAGCATCGCTGAGTTTAGACGGCCAACTTACCATTGACATAATGCAAAAGCGAGCCGTAGTGAGGATTATCAACAATGTGGGCGAAAGTTTTTATTTGAATGAAGATGGTGATGTTATGCCACTTTCAGATATTTATGCCGCCTCGGTGCCGGTTGCCACAGGCAACATAACCGAAACCGAAGCACTTTTCTCTTACCGCAGTTTGAACATTCCCGAAACCGACCCAATGGCCAACATCACGGTGTTGGATGATATTTTCAGAATCTCAAAATATATTGAAAAGGATACTTTTTGGAATGCTCAAATTCAACAAATGGTGGTGGATCCAAAAGGCGATATTTTGCTTATTCCGACCATGGGCGAACATACCATTGTGTTTGGCAAAGCCATCGACATTGATGAGAAGTTTAATAAACTGATGCACTTTTATATGGAAGGGCTAAACAAAACCGGCTGGAATAAATATTCCATCATAAATCTGAATTACAAAAACCAAGTCGTTTGCCTCAGAAAAGGCATTCAACCCCAAGTTCCTACAACAAAACCTGACACCGCTTTAACAAACTCTCCAAATATTCAACGCTGAAAAAACACATAGCAAAATGGACAAAAACAGAAACGAAGTAGTAGTTGGCCTCGACATTGGCACCACAAAAATTTGCTGCATAGTAGGTCGCCGCACCGATTATGGTAAAATTGAAATCCTTGGGATGGGGAAATCCGAATCTCTGGGCGTAAAGCGAGGTGCGGTTCAGAATATTGAAGAAGCTGTAAATTCTATTCGCAAAGCGGTGGAAGAAGCAGAAGCCAATAGCAATGTGGAAATAAAAAGCGTGGTAGTAGGGATAGCCGGACAACACATTAAGAGTATTCAGCACCGTGGAATCAGGATGCGTGAAACTATGGAGGGCGAAATAAGCCAAAGCGATGTGGATGCACTTATCGACGATATGTATAAGCTGGTGATGCAGCCCGGCGAAGAGATTTTGCACGTTATCCCACAGGAATATGTGGTGGACAACGAACCCGGAATTAAAAATCCGGTGGGTATGGTTGGCCGCAGGTTGGAAGCCAATTTTCATATCGTTACCGGACAAGTAGGCCCCATTACCAATATCAAAAAATGTATCGAAAGGGTGAAAATGCATCCGCACAAACCCTTGCATTTGGTGGATATGATTTTAGAACCATTGGCTTCGTCCGATGCTGTGCTAAGTCAGGAAGAGAAAGAGGCCGGAGTTGTTTTGGTGGACATTGGTGGCGGAACAACCGATGTGGCTATCTTCTATGACGAACGTATCCGCCACACTGCAGTTATTCCTTTTGGTGGAGAAGTGGTAACATCCGACATCAGTGAAGGATGTAGCGTTTTAAAGAAATATGCCGAAATGATGAAAATTCAGAAAGGTTCGGCAATGGCTTCTTTAACCAAAGAAAACGAAGTGATTGTGATGAATGGAATTCGTGGTCGCGAAAAACGCGAAATCAGTGTCCGGAACTTGGCAAGTATCATTGAAGCCCGAATGGATGAAATTATGAATTATGTGAATTACGAAATCCGTACTTCGGGATACGAAAACAAACTTATCTGTGGAATTGTACTCACAGGCGGCGGTAGTAATCTTCAACATATTCGTTCGTTGGCCGAATACGTTACAGGTTTAGATACCCGCATCGGTCATCCTGATGAACACTTGAGCAAAGGTGCACCCGCACAACTATCAAGTCCCTTGTTTGCCACAGCAGTAGGCTTACTAATGAAAGGCATTGCCGAAGCCGATAAACGGGCACTTTTAAATCCAATAATCGAAGAAATTGAGGAGGAAAAAATTGCTCCTAAAGTTGAACCGATAGAACTTGAAATCCCAACACCCCCCTTGGCAGTGAAAGAAGGGCCGGCATTAGGACACAGCGACCCTAAAAAGTCAGGAGATTGGCTAAAAAACATCACCGGCGGACTAACCGAGAAATTCACCAATTGGTTGGAAGACGAATAGGAGATTTTTCTTGATTTCCAAGCTTCATATTGAACTGTTTAATAGAGCGTTTTTAAAAGAAACGCTTTTGTTTTTCTTTGAGCGTAATTGACAAAAGTGGAGGTGTTTATTTTAGTACATTTCAATTTGATTGAAAACAACTATCTCATCTTTACATCTTTATACCAACTTTCAGTTCTGCTTTCCGGCTGTAGTCCGCCCACCTCATAAAGCCAATCCTTCCCTTAATCGGAAGGATTGGCTTTGTGAGGTGGGCTAGACCTACAAGGCATAATTCTGATGAATAAATGCCTAGGCCATAAAAGGCGTAGTTAAAAATGATTCAAAATTGTAATATCACCGTCAATATTTAAGTTAGCAAAGAAGAGGGAGAAGCTCTAGATAGGACCTCTCCCTTTTTAGCTACAAGAAAAATTGTTTGACTGTATTTGGGCTTTCAGTAAGTACAATGTAAGGGCCAGATTATCTAATGAAAGTGGTTTATCAAAGGCTTCACTTGGTCTGCGTAGTATTTGGTCAATAATTTATTTTTAATTTGTAGTCATGATTACTTCCTCTTTCTGACCCACTAAAAAAAACATAAATTTATTGCATTAATTTTTCAGCCGCATAGTGTCCGTTTTTTTACAAGACTAAAAAAAATACTTCCGAAAGCTTCGCTATTTACCTTACCAAAAATACCGTTCCTCTGTGTTGGTAAGGATAGTCTTTATAATCGCGTATGCTAATCTGATAGGTGTAATAATCTTGTTTCACCTCTTTTCCGGTGTCTTTCATGGTGCCGTCCCAGCCTTCGTAAAGGTTTCGGGTATGAAAAACCTCATGCCCCCATCTGTCGAGTATCACCATATCAAACTTCTCTACGCCTATGCCTTTGGCAAAGAATAATTCATTCACTTTATCGCCACCCGGTGTAAAAGAGTTGGGAACATAAAGTGTGTAGGAAGGAGCAACATAAACCGTTTTAGTAACCGTATCGGGACATTCAAAACCGTTTTCGACTACCAACCTAACATCAAAATGCCCAGTATCGGAATATTCGAAGTAAGGGTTTTGAAGCGTAGAAGTTCCGCCTCCCTGGCCAAAGTTCCAATCCCAGGTTAGAGGGTCTCCGGCAGTGATGTCGGTAAACTGAATACGCGAAGCAAAAATTATATCGCCGGGGTTGGGGTCGAACACGAAATCAGCCACCGGTTGAGGATAAGTTGTAACGTAATCGGGGATAGATAAAGATGCCGAACAACCGCTATCGGAATAAGCAGTTAAACTAACCGTGTAGTTAGAGGCTACATTATAAAGAGAACTTATAACTGGCGGATCTGACGGAATTGTGTTGGTGGAAAGTCCATTCCCAAAATCCCAGTGATAACTGGTTAAGGTACTTCCGGTGGCAATGGTGGAACCATTGGTAAAATTAGCTACCCAAGGAACACACCCGATTAAATCAGTACCGGTGAAAACTACTTGTGGTAATGGATTCACATGAGCCGTTAAAGTGGTGTCGTGGGTGCAACCTAAATCGGAAGTAACCGATAGGTTTACTGTAAATACGCCGGGGGAAGAATAGGTATAGTAAGGATTAGGGGCCGTTGAGGTTGCCAAAGGTTCGCCAAAATCCCATAAAAAAGATGCTAAACTGCCCGATGAAATTGTGCAGATTCCTGTTGTAGTAAACTGAACCGAATCATTCAAACAAACTAAATTCTCGGCAGTGAAATTTACAAACGGAGTTGGGTTTACGGTAACATCCACTTGGTCGGAGGCCGAACAGTTGTTGGCATCAGTTATTGTCAGCGTATAAGTGGTTGTTACTTTTGGAGAAGCAACAGGGCTTAAAATGGTGGGGTCAGATAAATCGGTTGTGGGTGTCCAGGAATAAATTGTACCGTTTCCATTTCCTTGTAGAGTTACAGAACCATTATAGCAAATTATTTTATCAATCCCAGCATTAGTGGCCGGGGGCGTGCTTACCGTTACTATTATATCATCAGTATCTTGGCAGCCATTAGCATCAGTAACGTTAACCGTGTAGGTTACAGTGTTAGCCGGACTGGCGGTTGGGGTCATTGTATTGGCTCCTGCAAGGGCAATAGTGGGTGTCCAAGCATAAGCTGAAAAACCTGCGTTAGCCGCCAAAGGTGCTGAAGCTCCGAAGCAAATCGAAACATCTAATCCTGCATCGGCCACAGGCAAGGGATTAACGGTTACATCAATATCATCGGTATTAACGCAAGTATTGGCATCGGTTACGGTAACGGTGTAAGTGGTTGTAACTAGCGGATTAGCCACCGGATTAGGAATATTGGTAGCCGATAGTCCGGTAGCCGGAGCCCATGAATAAGAAACTCCACCTGATGCAGAAAGGCCAACAGATAGCCCATCGCAAAAACCTACATCCCCACCGGCATCGGCCGGAGGAAGTGGATTAACAGTAACTATTACATCGTCTGAACCATTGCAGTTATTAATGTCGGTAACGGTAACGGTATAGGTTGTAGTAGCCAAGGGTGTCGCCACGGGGTTTACAATGTTTGGATTATCAAGCGTTGCCGCAGGACTCCACACATAAGTGGAATATCCAGATGAAGATAAATTAGCCGAACCGCCAACGCACACTGCTTGGTCTAATCCTGCACTTGGCACAGGTAATGGATTAACAGTTATGTCCACATCAGCTATATCCTGACAATTATTGGCATCGGTAACGGTAAGTGTATAGGTAGTATTCACTGTTGGAGTTGCAACAGGATTAGCAATAGTTGGGTCATCAAGCCCCGTTACGGGCGACCATGCAAATAGTACGCCACCCGAACCATTCATAAAGGCCGAACCATTAGCACAAATGGCTACATCTGTGCCTGCATCGGCCAAAGGAAGTGAATTCACCGTAACAATTACATCACCGATATTCTGGCAGTTATTTATATCGGTAACTGTAACGGTGTAGGTGGTTGTGGCAGCTGGATTAGCTATAGGATTGGCAATATTGGTAGCCGATAGCCCTGCAGCCGGACTCCAAGAAAAGGTGATTCCGCCCGTAGCTGCTAAATTTGTTCCCAATCCTGTACAAATTGAAACATCAGAACCTGCATCAGCAACCGGCAATGGATTTACAGTAATTATTACATCATCAGTAGCTGAACAGTTGTTAGCATCGGTAACCGTAACGGTATAGGTTGTTGTAGTAACAGGCGTTGCTACAGGCCCTGCGATGGCAGCAAAATCTAAAGAGGCTGCAGGAGTCCAAGCATAAGAAACCCCACCGGACGCCAGTAAATTGGCTGGGCTTCCCAAACAAATATTTTGGTCTAATCCGGCATCAGCAGTTGGCAAAGGATTTACGGTAATTATAATGTTATCGGTGCTAATGCAGGAGTTGGCATCGGTAACGGTTAAAGTATAAACAGTTGTAGTGGTTGGACTAGCTACTGGATTTGCAATAGCAGGGTCCGACAGGGTGGCTATGGGAGTCCAAGCATACGAGCCTCCAACGCCTGCCCCGGTCGCATTAAAAAAGGCTGAACCATTAACACAAATACCGGCATCATTTCCGGCATTGGCAACAGGTACTGGATTTACGGTAACAATTACATCATCTGTTCCCGTGCAACCATTTGCTCCCAATACTGAAACGGTATATGTAGTGGTAGCCCCGGGTGCAGCAGTTGGATTAGCAATATTAGGATTACTCAAACCACCTGCAGGTGCCCACGAATAACTAGTCCCTCCCGCAGCAGCAGTGAGTTGCGTATTTGCTCCGGCACAAATAGCTACATCGTTTCCTGCATTTGCATTAGCCGTATTTACAGTTACAGTGCAAATAGAACTTCCTGTACATAAATATCGGTCGGTAATGGTAACAGTATATGCAGTGGTGTTAGTTGGACTGGCGGTAGTGTTTTGAATGGCAGGATTGGCAACATTAGCGGTTGGAGTCCAGGCATAAGAGTATGGACTAGAACCCAATAAACCATTTGTGGTAGTAAGCGGTGCAGCCAGATCTGAGCAAATGGTTTGGTTTGCGGTAGCGGTTGAAACCGGACAGAGGTTTACTTCAACCAAAGAAATACTGGCATCATTGCAAGGCAAATCGTTCCATTGTCCGTTTGCATATATCTGCACACATTGCTCACCATTTTGACATTTATACGTATTGCCACAAAAAAAAGTACAAGAAGCACAACCCTGATATCCATTATTGTTGGGTTCGCCACCTGCCCAGTTTTGATAAATTCCGGCTTGGGTTGGAACATTAAAGTTTCCGGTAGTACCATCCAAAGCATAAAAGGTTGGAGAATTTGTACCGGTGCGATGATATCCAATCCATATAGTGCCGCCAAACCCTGCGGCATTTATAGCATTGTTCACATTAGTGTTTTCTACAGCATCATCAAAAACCGCTGTGTGTGCACCCAATGAATTTGCCTCCACTTCACTTTGGGCTGCATCCTGAGAATTAGTATTAATAAAATATAAACTACAGGGCTGACCAGCGACAGTGAGTTCAACATAATGTCCTTGAGCTGCAAAAGCTGCACGAATGGCAGGAATATCGCAGGTGGGCGATTGGCTATATGCCGAATTACCAAGCAACAGCAATGCGAAGCAAAGGAAACAATGTTTCAGTTTAGCTACCATTTTATGTAAAATTAATGCCTAATATTTGAAGGCACAAGTATAGTGAATATTTTGATTTGTAGGAAATTGAAGAACATTGGAAATGCTAATGACGCATATCGAGTAAATAATCACAATTTTCTAATTCAATTACACACAATTTACATCAATAGCATTTGCTTAAAATTTGCTTAATCAGCTTCATTTTCGCTCCTAACAAAATAAATCAGGAATTCCTCATAGGCTTCGGCCCCTTCCTAAAGTCATCAATGCCTATCATTAGTTTATCAAAAACGAAGAACTGAATAATCACCCAATCGGTTTCACCGGGCAGTTGGCCATACATTCTATCTAAATCCTGCATTGCGGGGCGGTTGTTGTATTGAGGAGCAAATGTGGAGGGTCTTTTAAGAAAAGCGGAAATAGTCTTGCTACTGCTATCGCTTTTCTTCATCGTGAAAATGTATTCGCAACCCAAAGCTAGCAGCGAATCCTTTTCGGCTTTGGGAACATTTTCAAATGCTTCAAAATTCACAAATTTCCAACCAATTAAATAGTCTTTCACTGCTGATGTGTCAAGGTTTGGAATTTCTTTTCCGGTTTGCAACGAACGAACCGTAAAAGAATTAGTACTGTTCACCGTTAATTCGAATGAACTAGCAGGCCGCTTAGGATATTGCACACTCACCGATTTTATTTCCGAAATAGTTGTGAAATTGAAAATTTCGGTATTTCGCCATTCTTTTTCTTTCACCATAAACCGTGTGCTGAGGTAACCTTCAAAGCCGGGAATGTGGCACACATAAGGCGTTTCAGTTCCTTGCATTAGCATAAAGGAACCGCTGGTAGTTTGGTTTGGCCCACCGATGTAATACACTAATTCAGGCTCTTCTGCGTCATTAGTATAAATTTCCATTTTTACTGCTCTAGCCGCCATATCCTTCACAATATTATTGTGTGCCGTTTTAGCTACAGCATTTTTTATCTCCACCAATTTAATGGTTTTTAGCAGCATATTTATAGCATCGTTCCGAATTGCAAATTTATTATTCACCATCCATTGTCCGGCTTTTTGCCGAGTAAGAGTTACTTTGTTCCCTTTCTTGTCGGCTAAAAATACCTTGGTTATGGAGGCTGTGTCTTCTATTGCAAAGGCTTTACTGCTAAAAGTAGCCGACTTCTGATTATGACGATACAGGTAAAATGCTAAAGCTGCTAAAACAAGGACTATGGAAAAGTAGAGGAAAGGTTTCTTCATAGAGAAATTCTTTATTAGGGAATGATAATCTTGACAAAAGTAGATAAAGTAATATGAAGATTGTAATTTGATTGAAAAGCTTGACACCTTTAATGAATTAGGCAAATTCATTGAAATATCAGCACGAATGGCTAAGTCTAATTTTATCGTTAAACCAAATGAATTTATTAAGCTTTTAATATTAGGTATTTAGTCAAATATTGTCTTATAGTTTTTCTTTCCCCTTGTATGACCACAGTCATAACCCTTTCTTTCAATCCCCCTCACCTTTGACCAAATTAAAAACACTAAACATGAACAAATCAAACTCCCTTCTGATTGTTGCCGCCCTTGCTGCGGTGCTTTATTCTTGTGGTGGAAATGAAAATGCCACTACTCCCGCCATCGGTGAAGAACCCAAAAGTATGGTGGCCGATGCCGAAACTTACGACCCTAAACGCGGAGAAGGAGAATTCAACGCTGAAAACGTAAAGATAGGAAGTACCCTTGATGCGGCAATGGCATCAAAAGGCGAGGCAATAGCCGGAACTAAATGTACATCCTGCCATAAAACTTCGGACGAGAAATTGGTAGGCCCCGGTTGGAAGGGCGTTACCGCTCGCCGTACCCCTTATTGGATTATGAATTTCATCACTAATCCTGACCCGATGATAGACAAAGACCCACAGGTGCAGGCTCAATTAGAACTCTGCTTGGTGCGTATGCCTAACCAAGGATTGGCAGGCGAGGATGCTCGCGATATAGTGGAGTTTATGCGTAAAAATGATGGCATTAAATAGAAAATAAATCACCCTTTAAATAATAACAACAAATGAACAAATCAATCGGTTTACTTTCAGTCTCTGCATTCGGACTGATACTGGGCCTTGGCTCTTGCAAACCTAAAAACACCGGAAATGCAGTTAGCGGCGATGCTGCAGCGAAAGCTTATGTGGCTCCCGGAAAGTATGATGAGTTTTACAACTTCGTGTCGGGCGGTTTCAGCGGACAAATGAGTGTGTATGGGTTGCCCAGTGGGCGTTTGCTTCGCGTTATTCCTGTCTTTTCTGTTGACCCTGAAAAAGGATGGGGCTACAGCGAGGAAACTAAACCAATGTTGAACACATCCCACGGTTTTGTGCCATGGGACGATTTGCACCATACCGAACTTTCACAAACCAATGGGGAGATTAACGGGAAATGGGTTTTTGCTAATGCAAACAACACTCCTCGTTTGGCCCGTGTGGATTTAAAAACCTTCCGCACCGCCGAGATTTTGGAATTGCCAAACAGCGGCGGAAATCACAGTTCGCCTTTCGGAACCGAGAATTCGGAATATATCGTTGCAGGAACTCGTTTTAGCGTTCCGGCCGATAACGACAATGGCGATGTGCCCATCAATACGTACAAGAAGAATTTCAAAGGCCACATCAGTTTTGTGAGCGTAAATCCCGAAAGCGGCGAAATGAATATTGCTTTTCAATTGAAAACTCCCGGTGTGAATTTTGACTTGGCCCGTTGCGGACGAGCAAAATCGCACGGATGGTTCTTCTTCAGCTGCTATAACACCGAACAGGCTAGTACGCTTTTGGAGGTGAATGCTTCGCAAAAAGACAAAGACTTTATCATGGCTGTTAACTGGAAAAAGGCGGAAGAGTATCTAAAAGCTGGGAAAGGCCGGAAAGTACCTGCAAAATATGCACACAATGTATATAACGAATCTACCCATTCGGCTACTTCCACTATTAAGAATGAGGTTACAATCTTGGATGTGGCTGAACTGAAAGACATCTGTTACTTTATTCCCTGCCCTAAATCGCCCCACGGTTGCGATGTGGACCCAACAGGTGAATACATTGTAGGTAGTGGTAAATTGGCTGCTTTGATTCCTGTTTTTAGCTTTGATAAATTGCAAAAAGCCATTGCTGATAAATCTTTCGATGGCGATTATGAAGGCATTCCGGTGGTGAAATACGAAAGTGCATTGTATGGCGAAGTGAAAAAGCCGGGCCTAGGTCCACTGCACACCGAGTTTGATGGTAAAGGCAATGCCTACACTTCCTTCTTTGTGTCTTCAGAAGTGGTAAAATGGAATATCAAGGATTTGAAAGTATTGGATAGGGCTTCTACATTCTATTCGGTTGGTCACTTGTGCATCCCCGGAGGAAATACCCGCAAACCCAATCCTAAGTATTTGATTGCTTATAATAAAATAACTAAAGATCGCTATTTGCCTACAGGTCCTGAACTATCACAAAGTGCACAGTTGTTCGACATCAGTGGCGATAAAATGCAGTTGATTCTCGATTTCCCAACCATTGGTGAACCACACTATGCACAGGCTGTAGCTGCTGATGTGATTCGCAACAACGGACAATTAAAACTATTCAAAATTGACGAAAATAAAAACCCTTACGTAAGCAAAGGGGAAGTCGATACTAAAGTGGTTCGCACTGGTAATAAAGTAGATGTGTATATGACCTCTATTCGTTCACACTTCTCGCCTGACAATATCGAAGGCATTAAAATGGGCGATGATGTTTATTTCCACGTGACCAATCTGGAGCAAGACTGGGATGTACCACATGGATTTGCAATTAAAGCGGCAAACAATGGTGAGTTGCTCATCATGCCCGGCGAAACTTGCACCCTCAAATGGACTCCGGACAAAGTGGGTATCTTCCCGATGTATTGCACCGACTTTTGTAGTGCATTGCACCAAGAAATGCAGGGCTACGTTCGGGTGTCGCCCGCCGGAAGCAGTGTTCCTATCTCATTCAGCCTCGGAAAGGCGATTCCCGCAGAAAGTAAATAGGGTTTAATAACGGAGGAGCAGTTGGTAATTTAGGTTACGCTGCTCCTTTTTTATGCCTTTAAATATTCCATTATGATAAATAATAAAATTTCCATCTTGTCAAGGCTACTTTTGGTGGTTGCTGCTGCTGCCTTAGTCGTTTCCATTTTCGTTCCGATTTGGCGAATTGAACTTGCAGCACCCCAATATCCTGAAGGATTGGCTATGCTTATTTATGCCGATAAGCTTGGTGGCGATGTTGATATTATCAATGGTTTGAATCACTACATAGGCATGCAAACCCTTCACGCCGAGAACTTCTTTGAATTCACGGCCTTGCCCTATCTCATTGGTTTCTTTGCCTTCATTACTTTGCTTACAGCCATTATTGGGCGAAAGAAAGTGCTATATGCTTTGCTTGGAATTTTCTTCTCCTTTGGTGTGATTGCCATGGCCGATTTCTGGAGATGGGAATATAACTACGGCCATAACCTCGACCCCCATGCCGCTATTATTGTTCCCGGAATGGCATACCAACCGCCGCTTATAGGGTTCAAGCAGCTGCTCAACTTCGGAGCGTACTCTGTTCCCGATTTTGGTGGCTGGTTATTTATCGGCAGTGGGTTGCTGATGCTTTTGGCTACGGTTTATGAGGCTAAATTTAGAAAACCTAAATTGTCGGCAGGTTTATTTTTCCTTCCCTTAATTGCTTTATCTACATCCTGCTCAACAGGTAAACCAGAGCCTATTGTACTAAATAAAGACAATTGCGATTTCTGTAAGATGACCATTGCCGATGGCAGGTTTGGATGTGAATTACTCACGAATAAAGGAAGGGTTTACAAATTCGATGACCTTGGTTGCATGCTTCGCTATAAGGTAGAAAATATGAAGCTTTCGCCAAAAGAGTTTTTCATAAACGATTTCACTGCTCAGAATGTATTGTTGCCGGCTGAATCTGCATTTTATGTTTACGATAAATCCTTTGGTAGTCCTATGGGAGGCAATATTGCTGCTTTCAAATCGGAAACCGAAGCCAATGCTTTTGCACAAAATCTTAAGGCTGAAGTTCAAGACTGGAAGGTAATCTTGAAATAATGACCTATATCTTCACATACCGTTTTATCCCTTTTTCTTCGCAAGGAATGGGGTTTGGATGTGAAGCTAAACTGCTTCTACTATTTCTTCTCTTGCCTTATCTTGGCATAGGGAAGACCATTCGAGTTGGGCAAGGTCAACAGTTTGTGAAAATAAAACCCGCCCTTGCTGCGAGCCACTCGGGCGATACGGTTGTGGTGGAAAAAGGTACATATTCCGAAGGTAATATTGTTATTGACAAGGCCATTACCTTCCTTGGGCATAACCTGCCTGTGCTTGACGGCCACCGCAAGTTTGAGGTGGTTTCCATCAAATCGGACAGTGTTACTATAAGAGGTTTCCGCATTCAACATTCCAGCTATGCCACGCTCGACGACCCGGGCGGAGTGAAGGTGTATGAAAGCAACCATATAACCATTGCCGACAATTATCTTTATGATAATTTCTTTGGAATATACATCCAATACGGCAAGCATTGCCTTATTCAAAACAACAAAATTGTGGCTTTTGGTAAAGAAGAGCAGCAAATTGGTAATGGCATTCACTGTTGGAAAAGCGATAGCCTGCAAATCATTGGCAACAATGTGTCGGGTCACCGCGATGGGATATATTTTGAGTTTGTAACCCATTCGGTGATTTGGCGAAATGTATCCTATAGCAATATCCGCTATGGCCTGCATTTTATGTTTTCGAATGACGATGCCTACTTCACCAACCTGTTTCGCAACAACGGGGCGGGCGTGGCGGTGATGTTTACTAAAAATGTGGTGATGATGAACAACACTTTCGAGCAAAACTGGGGCGACGCAGCTTATGGCCTATTGCTCAAAGAGATTTCGGATGCATACATTCAAGGCAACCGCTTTTCACAAAACACATCGGGTATTTATATGGAAGGCACTAATCGGATTCTGGTGGAGAAAAACAGCTTTGAAGCCAATGGCTGGGGAATGAAAATACAGGCTAGCTGTATGGACAATACTATCCAAAACAACAACTTCACCGGAAATACTTTCGACATCAGTACCAACGGAACTTTGGTACTAAACACCTTCAATAATAACTATTGGGATAAATATGAAGGCTACGACCTGAATAAGGACAACTTGGGCGATGTGCCCTATCACCCGCTCAGTCTTTTCTCGGTAATTGTGGAGCAAAACCCACCCGCAATGCTGCTTTACCGCAGCATTATGGTGATGCTACTCGATAAGTCTGAGAAGATTTTGCCCAGCCTCACCCCCGAAAACTTCATTGACCATCAACCCCTGATGCACGCTTTAAAGTTATGATTGAAATTCAAAACATATCTAAGACTTTTGGCTCTTTGCAAGTGCTCAATGGCGTAAACCTGAGTTTGCTCAAAGGTCAGTGCATTGCCCTGATTGGACCGAACGGATGCGGGAAAACCACCCTTATCAAATCCATACTGGGTATGGTTGTCCCAAGCCAAGGCGATATCCTTTTTCAGGGAACCAGCATTCTGAAACAGTTTGCTTACCGCAGACATATCGGCTACATGCCGCAGATTGGCCGCTACCCCGAAAATATGAATATTGGTCAGGTGGTGGAGATGATTAGGAACATCCGTAAGGACGACACCAACCTCGACCTGGAATTGCTGGAGGAATTCAAATTGCAAACGCTCTATGGGAAACGTATGAGTACGCTAAGCGGAGGAACTACCCAAAAAGTAAGTGCTACTCTTGCTTTTCTTTTCAATCCTGATGTGCTTATTTTGGATGAACCCACCGCCGGCCTTGACCCTTTGGCTGCCGAAATCCTGAAAGAAAAAATCATTCGCGAAAAGCAAAAGGGGAAACTCATCCTTATAACTTCCCATCTTCTCAGCGAATTGGATGATTTGATTACCCAGCTCATTTTTATGCAGGACGGGCAGGTTATTTTCCATAAGGATATGGATACCCTGCGAGCCGACTCGGGGGAGGAAAAGATTTCAAAAGCCATTGCCAATATCTTAAAGCAGCAAGCAAAATGAGCCGCATCATCAAATTCATTTTCATTGATATTCTGAAAAACAGGATTGTGCTGCTTTATACCCTCCTGCTGGCCGGCTTTGCTTGGTCGGCATTCAGCCTCGAAGACAATAGCACAAAGGGATTGCTCACCTTGCTTAATCTCATTTTGCTCACCGTCCCCTTGGTATCCATTCTGTTTTCTACCATTTATATTTACAACAGTGCCGAGTTTATTGAATTGCTCCTGAGTCAACCCATACAACGCAAGGCGATTTGGGTAAGTCTGTTTCTGGGGCTTTCGCTTAGTTTGGTGGTGGGATTTGTGGTGGGTGCAGGCATTCCCATTCTGGTTTATGCCCCATCTGATGTAGGGCTCATGATGCTGGCAATTGGGTGCATCATCACGGTAGTGTTTGTGGCCATTGCTTTCCTCAGTGCCATCCTGAGTCGCGACAAAGCCAAAGGCATAGGTATCTCCATTATGCTATGGCTCTATTTTGCCATTTTGTTTGACGGTTTGGTGCTTTTTCTCACCTTCCAGTTTTCCGATTATCCTATTGAGAAGGCCATGATAGGCATTTCGGCTCTCAGCCCCATCGACATTTCCCGCATCCTTATTTTGCTCCATCTCGATGTGTCGGCCATGATGGGCTATACCGGGGCCGTGTTCAAAGACTTTTTCGGCACCAGCCTCGGCTTTGCCCTTTCCTTTTTCATCCTCCTGCTTTGGATTGCTATCCCTTTTCTCGTTTCGCTTCGCCGATTTAAACATAAAGACTTATGATTATTAAAGACCTCCTCGCTCAACTCGAAACCGTTGCTCACCCTTTGGCCAAAGCCATTCACAAAGGAGAACATTTCAAAGTGTTGGCCATTGCCTTCAAGAAAGGAATGATTTTGAAAGAACACCGTACCCAACTAGCAGCCAAACTCACCGTACTTTCAGGTGCTGTTGTGTATAAAGAAGGCATGGTGGAGAAAACCCTGTTGCAATATCATGAAACTGATATTCCGGTGAATGTTGTCCATTCTGTGGAAGCCCTCGAAGACAGTTTGTGCCTGCTTACGCAAGGTTAATTCATTCCCATGAAAACGGATATTCAAGACAGGACCGACATCGAAACCCTGATTAATGCCTTTTACGATACGGTAAAGACTGATGAAACCATTGGCTATTTCTTTACAGAAGTGGTGAAGGTAAACTGGGAGAAGCACTTGCACACGATGTATGACTTTTGGGAGAATATTGTTTTCCACACAGGATCCTATTCCGGCAACCCGATGCATAAACATCAAAACCTTAACCAACAAAGCCCAATGACGATGGAGCATTTTCAGCATTGGATTAAGCTTTTCCATCATACGGTTGACCAACTTTTCGAAGGGCCAAACTCCGAAATCATTAAGCAGCGGGCATCGAGTGTGGCTACGGTGATGATGGTTAAGATTTTGGGGTAGGGGAAGTTTTTCTTCTTTCCGATTATGACCAATATCATAGCTCAACCGCTAGCCCCATTCTAACTTGCGGCGTTTTCTGAATCAAGTTTTTGTTTTTAAAAAACAAAGCCATTTAGATTGTATACCAAAATATCTGCGTTATGAACGGAGGCGAAATAATTGCAAAAACACTCCAAAAGCATGGAGTGAAATTCTTGTTCACCCTGTGTGGCGGACATATATCTCCCATATTTGTGGGGGCTCAAAATCTCGGCATTCGGGTTATTGACACCCGACACGAGGCCAATGCTGTTTTCGCTGCCGATGCAGTGGCTCGCTTAACAGGTATTCCGGGCGTGGCGGCAGTGACGGCAGGACCCGGTATCACCAATACCATCACCGCCGTTAAGAATGCTTATTTGGCACAATCGCCCTTGGTATTGCTCGGCGGTGGGGCGGCTACCATTCTGAAGGGCAGAGGTTCCTTGCAGGATATTGACCAAATGAGTATGATGAAACCCAATGTGAAATGGGCCGCTCGAATTCAAAAGGTCAAGGAAATTGTGCCCACCCTCGAAAAGGCTTTCCGAATTGCACAGGAAGGTGTTCCCGGGCCTGTGTTTGTGGAATGCCCCATCGACACCCTCTATGAAGAAGAGTTGGTACGCAGCTGGTACGGAGCCAAAAGCAAGGAAGAACCACCCCGAAATGTACAAGAACGTCTGTTGCAATGGTATATTAACCGCCATGCCCGCAGGTTGTTTGCCGATAAGCAAAATGTAGATTTCAATGTTCCTATTCAACAGCCGGTGGTTCCGCATCATAGCCATGATAATGTTGATGCGGTTGTCAACCGACTTAAGAAAGCCACAAAACCCCTGTTGATTATCGGAAGTGGAGCGTTAATGAATCCAAAAAGTGTTTATCCCCTGTTTAAAGCGGTATCCATGCTTGGCATTCCTGTTTACCTGAGTGGCATGGCTCGTGGATTGTTGGGCAAGGAAAATGCTCTGCAAATGCGACACAAACGCAAGGAAGCCATTAAGGAGTCTGACTTCATTATCTTGGCCGGTGTGCCCAATGATTTCCGTTTGGATTATGGCAACCACATCGGGCATCGGCCTTTTGTGTCTATTAACCGTAGTAAAGAAGATTTAAACAAGAACAAGCGACCCACAGTTGGTATCCATTCCGATCCTCAGGAATTTCTGATTTCTTTGGCAGGTCAATTTCAAGGCAAATATGGGTCTTGGATTGAAACCCTTCGCGTCCGCGACAAACAACGCGATGCCGGAATTGACGAGCAATTAACCGCTCCGCCTTCGGGTATCAATCCCCTATCGCTTTTCCGAACCCTTGATGCACAGATGTCGGACAAAACGGTGCTTGTGGCCGATGGTGGCGATTTTGTGGCCACTTCGGCCTATACCCTCCGCCCGCGTTCGCCGCTTTCCTGGCTCGATCCCGGTGTGTTTGGCACCCTCGGTGTGGGGGCAGGCTTTGCTTTGGGGGCCAAATTGGTGTTTCCAGAAAAGGAAGTATATATCATTTACGGTGACGGCAGTGCGGGCTATAGCTTAATGGAATACGACACCTTTGTGAGGCACAAACTGCCAGTAATTTCCATCATCGGAAACGATGCCTGCTGGACCCAGATAGCCCGCGACCAAGTGGATTTCCTCAAAAGCGATTGTGCTGTTACGCTCTCCCATTCCGATTATGAAATGATTGGTAAGGCTTTTGGTGCCGACGGGAAACGTGTGGAGAACCTCGAAGAATTTAAAACCACCCTTGCCGAAGCACAGCTTAAAAGCAAACAAGGCATACCCTATATCATCAATGCCATTATCGCCAAAAGCGATTTTAGGAAGGGTTCAATTTCTATGTAATTACCCATGGAAATATCTCGCCTATTTGATTTGTTGGCCCAACATGCGGCTAAATCGCCTACTTCCTATTTTGTTTCGGGAAAAGAAAACCAAGCAGGGAATAAGATTTGGAAGCACTACACCTTTGAAGAGGTAGCACAATTGACAAACCGAGTAAGTCAGTTCTTGCTCAATTTAGGTTTGCAACCCGACGACAAAATTGCCATCATTGCCAACAATAGACCGGAATGGAATTTTGTGGACCTCGGTGCTTTGCAGGTTGGAGCTGTGGTTGTGCCAATGTATCCCAATATTTCGGCAGCCGACTATGCCTTTATTTTTCAGGATGCCGGGATTAAATATGCCTTTGTGAGCGATGCTGAAGTTTACTCCAAGGTGCAACCCCTGTTGGGGAAACTGCCTGCTTTCAAAGCCATTTACACCTTTGACGAAATAGCCGTTTTACCCGGATTTTGGAAGGAATTACCCCCGGAAGCCGACCTTAGCCTTATTGCCTCTCGCAAAGCGAAGGTGAAGCCCGATGATGTTTCTACCATTATTTATACCTCAGGCACCACCGGCACGCCCAAAGGGGTGATGCTCACCCACCGGAATATCCTTAGCAATATTTTGAGCATAAATCAGGTGGTTACCTTTCAGGAACACAAACGGGCCTTGAGCTTCCTGCCGCTTTGCCACAGTTTTGAACGCATGGTATTTTATGCCTACCTGAGTTATGGCCTGCATATTCATTATGCCGAGAGCCTTGAAACGATTCCGCAGGACCTGCTAGAGGTTAAGCCCTTTTGTTTTACAACCGTTCCCCGCCTTTTAGAAAAAGTGTATGAGAAAATAATGGCCAAAGCTGCAACACTTTCCGGGATTCAAAAGCAGATATTCTTTTGGGCAGTGGGTGTTGCAGAGCAGTATCAGTTGGGGAAATCCTCCTCGGGGTGGTATGCCGCCAAATTGGCCATCGCCCGCCTATTGGTGTTTAGCAAATGGCGGGAAGCCTTGGGCAACGAAGTGGAGTTTATCATAACGGGTGCTGCGGCTATGCAACCCCGCCTCATCACCCTGTTTATGGCCGCCGGCATCAACGTTATTGAAGGCTACGGGCTGACGGAAACTTCGCCTGTGCTGTGTGCCAACAGGCTATTGGAAACCGAACGCTGCATCGGCACAGTGGGGATGCCCGTTCCCGGGGTTGAAATCAGACTGGCCGAGGATGGCGAAATACTGGCCAAAGGGCAGAACATCATGAAGGGCTATTACAATAGGCCCGACCTGACCGCAGAGGTGATTGATGAACAAGGCTGGTTCCACACCGGCGACATAGGCCAATGGATACAAGCCAACGGCAATACCTTCCTGAAAATTACCGACCGTAAAAAGGAATTGTTCAAAACCGCTGGCGGCAAATACATTGCCCCGCAGGTGATAGAAAACAAACTGAAAGAAAGTACTTACATTGAACAGATAATGGTGGTGGGCGGCGACGATAAGAAGTTTGTGTCGGCATTGATTATCCCTTCCTTTGAGCAGGTTGTAAACTGGGGAAAGACCCGGGGCATGCTCTTCGAAAACCGAGATAACTTGATGGAAAACCCGCAAGTGATGAAACTCATTATGCAGGAAGTGCACAGGTTTAACCCTAATTTTGGGCATTGGGAACAAGTGAAGAAAGTTACGCTCCTGCCTCAGGAATGGACCATTGCCACTGGCGAACTAACCCCCACACTAAAACCTAAACGCAAGTTTATTGCGGAGAAGTTTGCTAAAGAAATTGAGGAGATGTATGGGGGGTGAGCTTGTTTAATGTTATTCACAATGTGAACAAAACTCGGTTTAAAACTAAACAGGATAATTTTATCCTGTTTAGGGCTTAACTATACTTTTGAGCAAAAATAGACCCCAATGCTTTTTACCAAAGCCTGCGAATATGGAATACGCTCAGTACTGTTTGTAGCCAAACAATCGCTCGAAGGCAAACGCTCTACCCTGAAAGAAATTGCTTCTGAAATAGAAGCTCCCCAGCCTTTTGTAGCTAAAATTATGCAGCAGTTGGTGAGAGGTAATGTGGTGGTTTCGGTGAAAGGAATTTCGGGCGGGTTTTATATTGAGCCTTCGCAAATCAAGGAAATTACACTGACAAACATTGTATTTGCAATTGACAAGAATTTCGACAGTAAACTTTGTGCAATGGGCCTTAAAGAATGCAGCGAAGTGCGACCCTGCCCCATACACCACACCTATAAAGCGATTAAGAAAGACATTATCTCCATGATGGATAAAAGCAACCTCATAGAGATGGCCGAAAGTTTAAAAAACGGCACCTGTTTTCTATCGAATCTCCCCAAGCAACCAATTAATAATTTACAATAATGCTGAATTTTAAACTCGACGACGAATTTATTTCCCAATACAAATTCATTAATCCCGACTTTGGGTATAATGGCCTAGGCTTGCTTACTTTCTATCGTACTTATTCGCGACTGAAACCTGATGGTTCAAACGAAGAGTGGTTTGAAACCATTCGCCGCGTGGTGGAAGGGGCATATAGCCTGCAAAAGGAACATATTCTAAACAATGAACTGGGCTGGAACAATCGCAAAGCCCAGCGTTCGGCTCAGGAAATGTATGACCGAATTTTCAAAATGAAGTTTCTGCCTCCCGGTCGCATGCTTTGGGCATTGGGCACACCCATTGTTCACGAACGCAAGGTGGGGCAAGCCCTGTTTAATTGTGCTTTTGTTTCTACCGAAAACCTTGGTCAATCGCTCGAAGCATCCACCAAGCCATTTTTGTTTATGATGGATATGAGCATGGTGGGTGTGGGTGTAGGGTTTGATGTGGAAGGTGCAGGGAAACTGGAGGTGAATATCCCCACGGGAGCAAAGGAAGTGCTAAGCATTCCCGATTCACGCGAGGGGTGGGTATGGAGTATCGAAAAGCTGCTGTTCAGCTATTTTGCAAAGCATTTCGGGGTGAATGATGCTGCCCAAATTGAGTTCAACTATTCCCAAATTCGATTGGCTGGCTTGCCCATTAAAGGGTTTGGCGGAATTTCATCGGGACCGGCCCCCTTGGTAAAGCTCCACGAGCAATTGAGGGGAGTGCTCGGCAAGTTAGATGGCAAAATGTTAAGCATTACGGCCATTACCGATATTATGAATATGATTGGTCAGTGTGTAGTGGCCGGCAATGTTCGTCGCACCGCACAGATTGCCCTCGGTGATGTTAACAACAAAGAATATCGTAAGCTGAAAGATTATAGTTGGAACAGCGAAAGCGGTAAATATGAAGGTTCAATGGCTCATCGTGCCGAATGGGGGTGGTCATCTAACAACAGCGTGATTGTGGACTACAACACCAATTTCGATGAGGTGTGCAAGCAAACTGCAGTGAATGGCGAGCCGGGCTTTGTATTTATGGATAATATTAAAGCCTATTCACGCATGGGTGATGCCCCCGATTACAAGGATGCAAAGGCCAAAGGCACAAACCCCTGTGGCGAACAAACACTTGAATCTTTCGAATTGTGTTGTTTGGTAGAAACCTTCCCTTCGCGGGCTGAATCAAAGGAAGACTATATGCGAACGCTCAAATTTGCTTATCTTTTGGGTAAAACTGCCACCTTAGTGAACACCACCTGGCACGAAACGAATAGGGTTCAAAAACGAAACCGCCGCATTGGTACTTCTGTGTCAGGGGTAACTAATTTCTTAGAAAAGAACTCTTTAGAAACCTTTAGGCAACTGCTTACCGAGGGCTATAATGAAATTCAGAAATGGGATACAATATATTCTTCCTGGCTCTGTGTGCCCAAAAGCATAAAAACAACCAGTGTAAAACCCAGCGGAACGGTAAGTTTGTTGGCAGGTGTGAATCCCGGCTGCCACTTTCCTGAATACGATTACTATATCCGCAGGGTGAGGGTAGCGAAAACTTCCAAATTGATTGCAGCACTCACCGAGGCAGGTTTCAATATTGAGGATGATGTGGTGGATGCTAGTTCATATGTGGTTGAATTTCCGGTTCACAACATAGGAAGAAACCTAAGGGATGCCACAATATGGGAACAGGTTGCATTGGCTACTTTTTTGCAAAAATATTGGTCAGATAATCAAGTTTCGTGCACGGTAACCTTTAGGCCGGAAGAGGCAAGTCAAATAAAGGTTGTACTCGATTACTACAAATATGAACTGAAATCAATAAGTTTTCTTCCAAAACTGGAATTGGGTGTTTATGCCCAAATGCCCTATGAATCCATTAGTAAACAGCAATATCTGGAAATGAAATCGAAGATTAAGGAAATATCATTCCTAGAATTGGCCGAAGAATCGGTTGGGGAAAAATATTGCAACAATGATACCTGTGTGGTGGGGTAGGGAGCGTGATTAGTTTTATGCTGGATAAAATCGGAGGCAGCCTGTTGCCCCCTCAATCCCCATCTACACCATTTTGAGTGCTTTTCACCCCCCCCCAAGATAATTTTTTTATGAAAGAATACTTGTGAATAAAATTATCTTTATTATTGCTCCCTAAATGAAGCAGTCGCTACCTTTATACAGCCAACAGCCAACAGCCAACAGCCAACAGCCAACAGCCAACAGCCAACAGCCAACAGCCAACAGCCAACAGCCAACAGCCAACTAAATAGACAGCTTCTTTCTCCTACATTTTCTAAAGCCCGGGTTCAAAGCATGAAAAATGCTTTGAGTGGCTTCAATTGCAAAAATTCAGGCTCAAATGTTCAACATTTGGGCATACACATTCAAGTTTCAAGCTCAAATGTTCAACATTTGAGCTTCAATTCCCAATATTCGTGCTTCGATGTTGAACTTGCAAGCACGAATGTTCAATATTCCAGCTTCAAGGTTCAATATTCGGGCTCGAAAGTTCAACTTATGAGCTCAAATAATCAACATTTCAGTTCAAATGTTCAACATTTACGCTTAAATCCTCAAAATCAGTATTCAATTTTTAATTCTTAACTTTTAATTTTTAATTCAAAACAATGGCTAATTCACAGTACAAAGTGGTTATACCCACTAATCCTGAAAAACTATTAAAGCTTGCCGAAAAGGTTCGCAACAAACACAACCTCGATGGGGCTACATCGCCCCTCGCTGCTATGTCGGACTATAACTGGACCGATACATCGCACGACCTTGATGCTGCACTCTTGCTGCAAACTCAAATTGAGGAAATTCGGAAAGAATCAGAAAAACTAACCAAGGATCGCGATGTGTTGATTGCAAATGTGAAGCCTAGCGTAACGGGCAGCCGCGACGTACTATTGGGTGCAAATAAGAAAAACCCCAAGAAATTGGGCGATTGGGGATATGAAGTAAATGCTTCTACTCCTAAAAAAGGTGGAACTGCGGCTGATAATGCTGCTGGACAATAATTATTAAGGAAAATTTTAAAAAGGGCGTGGTGAAAAAGGTTACGCCCTTTTTTTTATGGAAGGGAAACACCGAATGCTGAATATTAAGAGTAGGTGAAAAATTACAAATATTAAAATATTAAATAATAATGATAGAGAAATCAAATTTATCAAAAAGCACAAACGAAAAGGGATCAGAGCTAACGAAACAGCTATCAATAAACTCTAAGATTTTCAATTTCATTGTCAAAATTTTGGATGGGCTTCTTTACTCATTTATTGGGCCATTTGCTGTTCTGTATATAATTCCTCAATTTTTCTTGAAATTTGAATTGCATCCTCGTTTAGATGGATTTGGATTGGAATGGTTAGCCCAATTGGGGAAAATATTAATGTGGAGTGGTGCAGGCCTTGCTATTTGGTGTGGGTTGCTTATGAACCTCTTTTCAAGAGGAACCCCTCTTGTAACATCTCCTCCAAAATCGATACTTGAAAGGAATGTTTATTCATACGTTCGAAATCCAATGATGTGGGCTTTAATCTTTACACTTTTGGGAGAGGCATTATATTTTGGTTCCTCAATTCTATTCGTTTGGTTATTAGCATGGCTTCGAATAGGTCATTTAATCGTTATCAATTATGAAGAACCTCAATTAAAATTTCGTTTCGGAAAAGAATATCTTGATTATTGCAAGAAAGTTCCTCGTTGGATACCCAAATTATCAAAATAGCAAAAATGAAAACCAGAATAATTTTAATAGTAGCCCTTTGCTTTTCTCAAAATGCATTTACCCAAAAAGCTTCATTTAATAGAATAACTTGGTATGGATTGGATTTTTCAATGTCAAAAATGATTGGCTCAGAAGGATTCACAAATCCAGAAGATATCAGAAGGAGATTCTTTGATTCTTGGAATAATTTAGTCTTTACAGAAAGAGACAAATACGATTTATCTAAGTTTTATAATAAAGCAATTTTAGAGAATATCAAGCATTCTAAACTGCGAAATGACAAAGTTGATTATAATCTAATGGTTCAAAATACTTCATTTGAACTTTCAAATGAAAAAATCCATGAGATAGTCAAAGACTATTCTGGAGAAGGAGATGGGATGGGCCTAGTTTATATTGTCGAGAGTTTTGATAAAATTCAAAAAAATGCAAGTATTTGGGTAGTTCTTTTCGACGAGAAGAGTGGCAAAGAGATTTATACTCAAAAATTTCAAGGGGAGCCTGGTGGGGCTGGTTTGCGAAATTATTGGGCCAGTGCAATTTTAGAGGTAATGAAGAAGAGTGGAAGAAAGTTCCCATACTAAATTGAAATATCAATAGAGAGAATTAATTATAGGGTTTTAAAATCTGTTATTGCTATAGTGCAATAAATTTTTAATGACAATATGCCTTAGGTTATAACCTCAGGGTAGGTCATTCATTGGATGTTTACAGAATCATAAGACCTGTGTCAAATATATAAATGCGAAATAAGGCATATATAACTCGCCTTGGTAAGTTCCTACCAAATCTCCCAGTAACAAATGAGGAGATTGAATCTCTATTTGGAATTATAAATAGCACCCCATCAAAAGCACGTAGAATTGTTCTACGTAGTAATGGTATAAATAGCAGATACTATTCGTTGCAAAGTGATGGTAACATTAGCCATACAAATGCTCAATTAGTTGCAGAAGCCATACGCGATATTTGCAATGATTCATTTCTAATAACAGATATTGAAGCATTGGCTTGTGGAACATCCAG
Source organism: Bacteroidota bacterium (assembly GCA_947475205.1). Taxonomy (GTDB): domain Bacteria; phylum Bacteroidota; class Bacteroidia; order JAIBAJ01; family JAIBAJ01; genus JAIBAJ01. The sequence goes on along the minus strand of CANJNG010000025.1, from coordinate 11,438 downwards.
CCCCGATTTTACTCTTCCTTCGCTTGCATCATCGGTTCATGGGGAAATAAAAGGCAGGCCGATTGAAATTTTTTCACAATCAGGAGCATGTTGTTCGGGCATGCACGCTCTAAAATTTGGTTATCTTTCAGTAATTAGTGGCAACACACAAAATGCTGTTGTTTCAGGTTCTGAGTTGGTTTCTCCGCTTTTTAAAGCAAGTAACTTTGAACCAGAATTAGAAAAGCTAAAGGAATTAGAAGAACATCCTGTTATTGCTTTTGAAAAGGAATTTTTGCGTTGGATGCTTAGTGATGGGGCTGGTGTTGCCTTAATACAGAACAAACCCAATCAAGCTGGCATTTCATTAAAAATAAATTGGATTGAATCTGTTTCGTATGCCCATGAATTGGAAACATGCATGTATGCCGGAGCTGAAAAGCGAACTAATGGCACGCTTAAAAGTTGGAAGGAGTTTTCTCCACAAAGCTTCTCTGAAAGGGGAGTGATGGCTATGAAGCAAGATGTAAGGCTTTTAGAAAAAAACATAGCACAAGTTGGAGCTATGGAACTTGCCAAAGTTTTGGAGAAACACAAACTTAATATCAATGAAATTGATTATTTACTTCCGCATATTTCTTCTGAATATTTTCGACCGAAAGTAGCCGATGCCCTTTATCATTTTAAAGTGGGCGTTCCTCAAGAGAAGTGGTTTACAAATCTAACTACCATTGGAAATGTCGGTTCTGCATCTATTTATTTGATGCTTGAAGCCCTATTTTATTCAGGTACTCTCAAAAAAGGGGAAAAGATTCTTTGCTTGGTTCCTGAAAGTGCACGATTTTCTTATGCATTTTCTCTGCTAACTGTTTGCTAACCCCTGCTCAGCGTTAGCCTCAGGCTACGCTTTGTAAAACTGGCCTCCGGCCATATTTTAGCTAAGTCTATTCTCCCCCCCTATGACCAAAATCATAGCCCGGGCCTAAGCCCCGCTCTACCTTGCGGCGATTTTTAAGCTATGCAAACATCCAAACCCCGCGTACTGGCCGAGCCATTTAAAATTAAGATGGTGGAGCCCCTGAAAGTAACCACCGAAGCCTACCGCACCGAGGTGCTGAACAAGGCCCATTTCAATCCCTTTCTGCTTCGTGCCGACGATGTGTTTATTGATTTGCTCACCGATAGCGGCACCGGGGCCATGAGCGACCGCCAATGGGCCGGTATCATGATGGGCGACGAAAGCTATGCCGGGGCCAAAAGCTGGGAACATCTGGAAGCGGTGGTGAAAGACCTCACCGGGATGCCATATATCCTGCCTACTCATCAGGGGCGGGCCGCCGAACGGATTCTGTATGGGATTTTGGGCGGCAGGGGCAAGGTGTTTATCAGCAATACGCATTTCGATACCACCCGAGCCAATATTGAGTTTACGGGTGCCATGGCCATAGATGTGATGCCCGCCGAAGCCAACGACCCCGAATTGTTTCTCCCCTTCAAAGGAAATATTGATTTGGAAAAGGTGGAAGCCCTTATCCGGGAAAAGGGCCGGGAAAACATTGCGGCCATTATTATCACCGTTACAAACAACTCCGCCGGAGGCCAACCCGTGAGCATGGAAAACGTGAAAGCCCTAAGGAAGATATGCGATGCACAGGGCTTGCTGCTGGTGATTGACGGTTGCCGCATTGCCGAGAACAGCTATTTCGTGAAGCACCGCGAACAGGGCTATGAGCACAAAACCTATAAAGAGATTGCCCAAGAAATGCTACGCTTGGGCGATGCCTTTATCATGAGTGCCAAAAAGGATGGATTGGTAAACATAGGAGGCTTGCTTACCTTGATAGATGAAGCCCTATCGCTGAAATGCAAGAATCTGCTCATCATTTCGGAGGGGTTCACCACTTATGGCGGTCTCGCCGGACGCGATATGGAAGCCCTTTCCATTGGCCTCACCGAAGTGTTTGATGCCGATTATTTGAACTACCGAATTCGCAGCACCGCCTATTTGGGTGAGGGACTTCGCAGCAAAGGTGTGCCGGTGGTTTGGCCCATTGGCGGCCATGCGGTGTATATTGATGCTCACAAACTATACCCCAACATTCCGCTGGAGGAATATCCCGGCCAGGTATTGGTGTGTGATTTATATACCAAGGGTGGCATACGTTGCGTGGAGGTGGGTTCGGTGATGTTAGGCAAGCAGGACGAAGCCGGAAAACTGATTCCTGCCGCCAATGAATTGGTCCGCTTGGCCATTCCCCGCAGGGTTTACACCCAAAGCCATATTGATTATGTACTAGAAGTATTCGACGATATTTTAGAACTCAGAACCCAAGCCCGGGGCTATAAAATCACCTACGAACCGCCATTTCTGAGGCATTTCACGGCAAGGTTTGATAAGATAGGAGAAATAACCACGGAGACACAGAGGGCATAGAGAAACACGGAGAATTCTCTGTGTCCATATGTACTCTCCGTACCTCCTTGGTAAAAAAGATAATAGTGATCTCACCTTGAAGTATCCTCTGTGCCTCTCGGTGCTCTCCGTGCCTCCGTGGTAAAAAAGGAGAATCTCTCTATGCCCCTCTGTGCCCGTGGTAAAAAGAAGCATTCTCTGTGTCCCTCCGTGCCCTCCGTGCCTCCGTGGTAAAAAAGGAGAATCCTCTGTGTCCCTCCGTGCTCTCTGTGTCTCCGTGGTAAAAAGAAGCATTCTCTGTGGTAAAAAGAAGCATAAAAAAAGTCCAAACCCGAAAGCCTGAACTTTTCTATCAACTAAACCCCAAATCGGTTATTTCGGTAATAACACATCGTTTATTACATGAATCATCCCATTTGAGGTTGGTATTGACGCTACAATTTCGCTGCCATTCACGAAGGTTTTATCGCCCTTTTTGGTAATCTTCACTTTACCTCCGCTCACTTCTTCAAACTCCTGACCATCCTGCATATATTCCACTTTCAGGTTGCCCACATAGGTGTGATATTCCAAAATAGTTTGCAAATCGGCTTTTTTCTCAGGTTTCAATAAACCTTCTACTGTGCCTGCGGGCAGTTTGTCAAAGGCGGCATTGGTGGGAGCAAAAACCGTGAACGGCCCCGCATTGCTCAAGGCATCTACCAACTCGGCAGCTTTCACCGCAGCCACCAAAGTGGTGTGATCTTTACTGCCCGAGGCCACCTGCACAATGTTTGGGGCAGAGGTTTCGTCCTTCACTCCCGATTGGCCCGTGCCTTGTTCGGTGGTGGTTGCGGTGGCTTCGGCGGGTGCTTCGGTATTGGAACCGCACGAAGAAATAACTAAACTTGCTGCAAGAGCAAAAAAGGGAAGGGTGTGTTTCATGATTATTTAATTTGTACCCAAAACTACAACGGCACAATTCCACCGTTTATGACTGCAATCACAACTCCTGTCAAATAGTTTCCTGATTCCGAAATTGGCTGTAAACCAAAACCAGCAGGCCTCCAAACATAAGCAAAGCAATGCCAAACAAGGTTTCGTTTGCAAACGGAACAACATGGTAACTCAACGAAGCAATTCCTTGCATAGCCAAAACCAGTTCGTTTAGGAATATTCCTCCTACAAAGACAATGAGACCTAGCGTGGTCCAAACGTTTGCTACCAACAATCTGGTGGCATATGCATAGCTGAGTAAAAAAGCAGAGGTAAACGCCAGCAACACTAAATGCAAATAAGCAATAACTATTGGGCGAAAGCCAAAGGCCATTTTGCTTATTGCCGGCAGGGTAGAACCCAATTGCAGGCTTAGTTTTATGGTCAGGGCAATTGCCACCACTCCGAACAAACATTTGCCTAGTAGGGAAAGTGGAGCCTTTTTTAGAAATTCAATCCGTATCAATTCTCGAATAAATAAAATCCAGCCTAAAGCTTGGGCAATAGCCCCGATTACAATTAGAAGGTAAATCCAAGTGGGCAGATTCAACCAAAGCGTAGATAGTCCGTAAGCAGGGATGCAGCTCCCGGCGAAAAGCAAAAAGGTATGTCTGGGAGGAACGAAATCGGGGAATACCGTTATTAAGTATGCTATAAACAAACCCGCACAAGCAAAGAAAAACCAACCGTTGTATTGAAAATGCAAGTACCAATACACAGAAGCTAAGTAAGCATGTTGGGGAATATGCTTACTTGCCATCATATAGGCCAAAGCAAAGGTACCCAACGAAGAAAGAACATTAAAAACCAATGCTGCCCTAAACCAGGTATTGCTCGGGTGTTCGTTTTCGGGTTTGTTTAAGGTCTGAAAGCAAATCCAGGTAAACCCAAACGATACAAATATCGAAGCTGTGGAGAAAAAAATAGATACTGCTCCATAGCCCTGCATTGCAAAGGCGATGAGCATTCCATAAGCACACACCAAGTTGAGTAGCAGTACTACACTAAAGCGATTCGCTATTCGAGGCTGTATTTTAGGACTTAGGAAATTTACAATCAAAACCATCAGCATTTGCGAAATCCACCCCGCAAACGCAAAATGTGAATGAGCGTGTTGAAGATGCTTTTGGTCTATCCAGGGAAGTTCAAAGCCAATTTTGTAACGCATCACCACACCCAGAAATGCTACGAAGAGCAGATTAATCAGGGAGCAGCGAATCCAGAATTTTGAAGAGAATGAGAGCATAATATTGAATGCAATAGTGCGGAATAGAAGCATTCAAGGGTATGATTTCACGCATACTTTCAGTCTATTCTGAAATCAGAAATACAACTTATGGTCTTTAATCTCCACCCTGTTTGCTTTTTGCATTTTCATTAATGCCCTTATAACCGTTTCAACCCGCAATCCAGTAAGGTTGGCAATTTCTTGACGAGTATAGGGGATTAATATCCGTTCTTTGGGGCTGCCTTCCTTTTGTTTTAGATAAGTTAAGAATCCGATAATCCTCACGTTGGGTGGGTTGTTTACTATTTCTCGGGCTGTAATGGATTTATTGTAAATTCTGCGAGCAAATACTTTTAACAGTTTCATTTGAAAAAGAGGGTATTCGTTCAAAATTTTTAAGAATTGCTCTTTCGGAATTTTGATGATAGTAGATTCTTTCATAGTAATTGCCGATGCGGGATATAATTCTCCGATAAATAAAACAGGCTCAGCAAAACTTTCACCTTGATGGAAAATCCCTTGAGTGTATTCTTTCCCATCACTGTTAGTATTAAACATTCGCACTTCACCATCAATTATTTGATAATAATACAGTGGGTCATTCCCTTCAAGAAAAATCATTTCACCTTTTTTATAACGTTTAATGATTGCACCCCAGGTAATTAAAATGTCGGTGTCTATTTGCATTGGATAATCCTAGATATTTTGGATAATAGAGATAAAGCCAATGCCTAACTAATATTGCAATTCTTAGAAAATCTTCGGCAGGTTTTTAGGCCCATTGAAGTTATAGGCTGCTCTTGAACGTTTCTTTGCCAATGATGAGCGTTCTTTCCCCATTTTGGCCTTAGCAAATTCCAACAAAATAGAAAGTTCATGTGAGCCGCCCGATGAACCCAGCATTTTAGAAATGGTTAAATCGTAGCTGTATCCAATTTGAAAGATAACAGACTTGTCGCCGTTTTCGCCACGAAAACCTAGATTAGCAATAATGGCATCGTTTTTAGGACCGGAAATTAAAAATTTCTGATTCCGATACCAAACACCCACCATCAGCGGAGCTCTCAGAGCAAATAGTCCAAAATTAAAGGTGCTGAACTTATTCTGCTTTTCATAAATAAAGTTGGGCGATAAATACACTTTATTCTGTGAAGAAAGTTTACTGATATTAAACAATGCCGAATAGTGCACGGTCATTTTTAGCGGAAGATTGGAGGTTTTGCCAATCAAACTTTCGTTGGGAGTATTCAAATGTTTGAACGATGCCCCAACGGTATTGCTCCACATTTTTCGGGTTTTTCGTCCAATACGAATATTGAAACGGCTCATAATACCGGCCCCAAGGTCGAGCATATTAGCTGTTGCACTGCCGGGAATATTTGCTTTTGTAGGGTTGATTTGCCCGTAAACAGGGTCAAGTTGGTCGCTGAAAACGAGATTGCCAAAGTTAATTCCCTTTTGAAGAAAATTGCCTTGCAAAGCCAAGTGAATATCGAACATTCGGGGCAGAATAGTGAGGCGATAAGAATACATTGCCCCTATCTGCGTGGTGCGAAGTTTGCCCTCGCCTTCAACGCTATTCATCACCACAAGCCCCAAACCTCCGGCTAAACTGAAATTAGACATATCGGCAGTGGCCGAAAAGGTTTGAAACTGACCGGGAACTGCTGCCCAAAATCTGCGGTAGTTTAAATTGATTCTCAACCCTGGATCAGCCCCAGCAAAGGCCGGATTCATATAGATTCTATTGGAATAAAACTGCGAAAAATTCGGGTCTTGAGCCTTAGCCAATTGGGCTAAGGCTACAGATAACAAAAATAAAACGAGGTTCTTTTTCAACAGAAAGGTTAAGGTGCAAAAATAGCAAAGCATTTAACTTTACCTAATAAGAATAAGAAAGTTAAAGATGGCAATGGATTTTATCCGTTACTTTAGTGCCTGAATTTCTAATATTATAGAATGTTCCCCTCAATAAACCCCACAAGTACAAAGGCTTGGAAAAAATTGCAAAAGCATCAGAATAAGTTATCTAAGACCAATTTAAAATCTCTTTTCGCGAAAAACCCTCAAAGGTTTAACGACTTTAGTTTGCAGTTCGAAGATTTATTATTCGATTTTTCTAAAAATCTAGTAGATGATAAATCGCTTCATTGGCTGCTAAAACTTGCCGAAGAATGTGGTTTAGAGTCCGCCAAGGAAGCTATTTTTTCAGGGGAAAAAATAAATGCAACCGAAAACAGGTCAGTAATTCATCATGCTCTTCGCAATGTGGGAGACATTCCAATTGAGGTTGATGGAATTAATGTTATGCCAGAAATAAATCAAACTTTGGCAAAAATGAAGGCTTTTACTCAGGAGATTTTAACAGGAAGGTGGAAAGGCCATTCTGGGAAGGAAATAACCGATGTGGTTAATATTGGAATAGGTGGGTCTGACTTAGGTCCTGTTATGGTTTCGGAAGCATTGAAAGCATATAAGACCAAACTCAATGTACATTATGTTTCCAATGTAGATCCTTCACATTTGGGCGAAACATTAAAAAAACTTGATTCAGATACCACATTATTTATTGTAGCCTCCAAAACATTCACAACCCAAGAAACCATAGCAAATGCAAAGGCTGCTAAGTCTTGGCTTCTTGATTCCGCAAAGAATGAATCTGTGGTAAAAAAACATTTTGTGGCAATATCAACAAACGAAAAAGCAGTGAGCGATTTTGGAATTGACACTGCAAATATGTTTGGATTTCGTGATTGGGTTGGTGGTCGATTTTCGGTATGGAGCAGCATTGGATTGAGTGTTTGTTTGGCTATAGGCTATGATAATTTTGAAGAATTGCTTGAAGGTGCTTTCGTAATGGATTTGCATTTCAAATATTCACAACCCGAAAAAAACATTCCTTTAATGATGGCTCTTTTGGGAGTTTGGTACACTAACTTTTGGCGGTTTAATTCCCATGCAATATTACCATACAGCCAATACCTTAGCCGTTTTCCGGCATATTTGCAGCAGGCAGAAATGGAAAGTAATGGAAAAGGGGTGGATAGAAATGGGAAACGAATTAATTATGCTACCTCGGGTTTAATTTGGGGCGAACCCGGAACAAATGGCCAGCATGCCTTTTATCAACTGTTGCACCAAGGCACACAAACTATTCCGGCAGATTTTATTGCCTTTGCTGAAAGCGGTTTCGATAACGAAATGAATGAAATGCTTTTAGCCAATTTCTTTGCACAAACCGAAGCCCTTATGGTCGGAAAAACTCGGAAAGAAGCTAAGGTTGAAATGGATGCATCAGGACTTAGTTCCAATGAAATAAAAAACTTGATCCCGTTTAGGGTATTTGAAGGCAATCGCCCTACTACTTCATTTTTATTCAAAAAGCTAAGTCCTCGTAGTTTGGGAAGTTTGATTGCAGCATACGAACACAAGATTTTTGTGCAAGGCGTTATTTGGAATATATTTAGCTACGACCAATGGGGGGTGGAGCTTGGCAAACAATTAGCCGGAAAAATTCTTCCCGAAATTAAAAAGTGTAAGAAAATAAGTAGCCACGATAGTAGTACAAATGGTTTGATAAATGGCTATTTGAATGTAAAGTAGTATTTCCTTACAATTAATCTGCAACTAAAAATCACAAGGAATATATGAAGAATGATAAAATCTATTTTGAGAATTTAGATTCGATTAGATTTATTGCGGCTTCAATGGTGTTGCTCGACCATACTTTAATTGAATCCTATAAGTTTCTGCATATTGAAAATACAGTTTGGGAGAAATTGCTTAACATTATAAGTAACGGAGGAAATGGCGTTTCTATTTTCTTCGTTTTAAGTGGATTTCTAATTACATACCTGCTAATTTCAGAATATGAGTTAAAGGGTAAAATTGAAATAAAGAATTTTTATATCCGGCGTATTCTGAGGATTTGGCCCTTATATTTCGCTGTAATTGCATTTTCATTTTTGGTGTACCCTATACTTAAAACTACTTTGGGAATCAATAATCCTTTAGGTTCAAACATTCTGTATCACTTGTCTTTTCTAAGCAATTTTGATGTTATAATTGTAAAATCTCATTTTAGTGGAACCGATGCCTTGTCGCAAAACATTACTTGGTCGGTTTCGGTAGAAGAACAGTTTTATTTATTCTGGCCACTCATCTTTACGTTTTTACCGAAACGTTTCTGGTTGGGTGTAATAGCCTCAACTATTATTTTCTCACTTGGATTTAGAATTTCCCACAATGGTGATGCACTTTTGTTATACTACCATTCATTTTCCGTATTGCTCGACCTCGGCATTGGCGGTTTATTAGCCTATTTAGTTAAAAGCTGTGCATCAATACGAGCCTTTTTTGAGAACTGCTCAACCAAGATGCACATGCTGTTTTTCTTATTTTCGTTTAGCTTGCTCTACTGGGGGCTGCCTTTATTTTTGCATTTTGGATTAGAGAATGCTCTTACTCGTATATATGTATCGTTTTCGTTTGGGCTGATTATATGTGCTCAAGCCATTACTAAAAGTAACTCATTTCTAAATCTTAAACACTTTAAATTGGGTAGTAATTTGGGGAAATATACTTATGGGATATACTTAATACACCCTATCCTGATTATTTTTATGGATGTGTTTACCCGGCTAATTCATTTACAGAAAGACAACTTTTATAAATCGTTTGGAATTGGGGTTGCAGTGTTTATTTTGACATTGGTTGTGAGTAAATTAAGTTACACTTATTTTGAATCCAGATTTTTAAAATTGAAAGACAAATTTACTGTGATAAAAACCCACGAGTAGTGCAGTTGGTAGTTCAATAAGCAGCAATAAATTATACTTTCGCAGCCAATTCAAAAAGCTATGCAAAATATTTCGGTAATAGGTTCGGGAACTATGGGTAATGGCATTGCCCACGTTTTTGCCCAAAATGGTTTTCAGGTAAATTTAATTGATATTTCAGCCCCGGCTTTAGAACGGGCCATAGCCACCATTGAAAAGAATCTCGATAGGCAGGTAGCAAAAGCCCAGATTTCGGAAGAAGTGAAGAGCCAAACCCTTTCGAGAATCAAAACCCAAACCGACCTAAAGGCGGGCGTTGCCAATGCCGATTTAGTGGTAGAGGCCGCCTCCGAAAACGTAGATATTAAGTTGGGAATTTTTAAAACCCTATCCGAAGCTGCACCAGCACACTGCATTTTAGCCAGCAATACCTCGTCTATTTCCATTACGCAAATAGCAGCCGTAACTAATCGTCCCGACAAAGTAATCGGGATGCACTTTATGAATCCGGTGCCGGTGATGAAACTGGTGGAAGTTATCCGAGGCTATTCCACTTCTGACGAAGTAACAAAAACAGTATTTGAAATTTCCTCGAAACTGGGAAAAATCCCGTTAGAGGTAAACGATTATCCGGGCTTTATCGCCAACCGTATTTTGATGCCGATGATAAATGAAGCCATTGAATCATTATATGAAGGTGTGGCCGGAGTGGAAGAAATTGACCAAGTTATGAAATTGGGAATGGCTCATCCCATGGGGCCGCTTCAATTAGCCGACTTTATAGGTTTAGATGTTTGTCTAAGCATTTTAAAGGTACTTCATGATGGTTTTGGCCGCCCGAAATATGCCCCAAGTCCGCTTTTAGTGAATATGGTTCGTGCCGGAAATCTGGGCGTGAAATCAGGTCAGGGTTTTTATGCATATACAAAAGGTTCGAAAGATTTGGTGGTGGCGGATAAGTTTAGGAAATAGAATGCTTGGATTTTAATTCCCAATGAGCAAAAAACGCATTGTTGTTTTCACCGGAGCGGGTATAAGTGCCGAAAGCGGAATTAAAACCTTTCGGGATAACGATGGCCTTTGGGAAAACTATCAGATTGAAGACGTGGCTACACCAGCAGCGTGGCAAAACAACCCTACTTTGGTCAATGAGTTTTATAACATTCGCAGAAAGCAAGTGTTAGAAGCAAAGCCCAATGCAGCCCACCAAGCCTTAGTGAAGCTCGAAAAGAAACATCAAGTAAACATTATTACCCAAAACATTGACGATTTGCACGAACGGGCTGGAAGCAAAAATGTATTGCATCTCCACGGTGAAATACGCAAAGTTCGCAGCACCGCCAAGAGCTCATTGGTTTATGCAATTGATGGCTGGGAAGTAAAGATGGGCGATAATTGCGAATTAGGTTCGCAGCTTCGTCCACATATTGTTTGGTTTGGAGAGGCTGTTCCCAAAATGGACGAAGCCTACTCCTTAGTTAGCGTTGCCGATATATTTATCGTGATTGGCACTTCGCTGAATGTGTATCCCGCAGCGGGCTTGCTGAGCTATGCCGAGCGTAAAATCCCCAAATACCTTATTGACCCCAATCCACAAAACATAGGTTCAGTTGAAAACCTCACCATTATAAACGAACAAGCCGGAGTTGGTGTACCCCGGCTTGTCGATGAATTATTGTGGTGAGCTTAGTTTTGAATGGCTAATTTGCCTGAAAAAGTTTTGTTGTTTTGAGTTGTTCCTATATAGAAATATACACCATTACTAATACCTGATAAATCAATATCAGCTTTGCCATTTGAAAGTATCACAAGTTGAGATGATACAACTTTACCACTAAGTTCTGTGAGTTTTACATTAATGGTTTCTTTTGTTGTGCCATTCCCAATATATAATGAAACACTCTCTTTTGCAGGTATAGGAAATGCTTTTGAAACTATTTTAGTTGAAATTAAATCTCCTACCCCAGCAACACCCGATGAGTAAGCAGTTGTATAGCAAACCGAATCAGCTGAATTGTTGGGATTAAAAAAGCAATATTGAATCATTGAAGTACCAATATTTTGG
>CANJNG010000024.1 GCA_947475205.1 Bacteroidota bacterium | reverse complement strand
TATTACAACGGTAGGATTAAAAGATTTTATCACCGACAAACAATGTTGGGTAAACTGTTGCTTTTCAGTTTCACCGGGTTCAAAATCTTTTTCATTGTCTATCCGAAGCAAATGCTGACTTCCTGCTAATACACGAGTTTTTACAGTTGTAGGCCGTTCAGTAGATTGGAATAACCCTTCGGATGAAATTGTAGATTCCGATAATAGTTTGGCCAAAATTTCACCACCCCCATCGTTTCCGATGATACTGCATAGCAACACTTCTGCTCCAAGAGTTCGTAAGTTTAAGGCAACATTTCCTGCACCACCAAGCCGTTGTTCGCGTTTGCCAAATTTCACCACTGGCACAGGGGCTTCTGGCGAAATCCGATCGGCAGTTCCCCAAATATATTCATCTATCATCGCATCGCCAATCACCAAGCAGCGTTGCGATGGAATAGCGTTAAAGAATTTTTCTATAGTTTGGTTGTCAGGAGAAATCATTTAAGTGATGAAAAAATAGCGTAAAACATAACTTAGGCCCAAACCTAAAAAGTTGGCAACGGCAAAGCCCACAAGTCCAGTAGTGATACCAGAAACTACAATTTGTTTGTTTTTTAAAACTGTAGCTACAGGGCCAATAAAATGCGGCCCGAAAATTCCGGCTGTGGAGGTAATAAGTGCGGTGTCGGCATCTATTTTAAATAGCCAAGCTAAAAGCAAATGCAAAATTATACTTCCCCACATAATAGCAGTATCAAGTTCAAATACGGCAATATTGTCGCTAATAATGTTGTCGAAACGGGTGAGGCTGCCTAATCCTAAGCAGAATATACAGATGAAATATTCGCCAAATTCGTATGTTTTCGGCATAAAACGCACTTTGGGAATAAAGGATAGGGCTAAGGAAAAAACCGACACCGAAAGGATAATAGGTATAATGCTCAATTTTCCTGTTGTAAGCAGCGAAACCCCAACGGCTGCTATAAAAACTGCCAAGGCCAGCAGAAACGACACAGCTAACTTTCCGGCTAATTGAAGATTCGAAAGTTCTAAACCCACACGTCCATAGTGAAATGTCTCATCTCGTGGATTGTCGGGTAATGGAACAAAACTTGGTAAGAACTGAAGTAAGAGTCTTTGAGCAATGGTCAATAGAAGTAGTAAATATATCCCACTATTAAAAACATCGCAAGCCTGAGCAGTGGTGATTGTTTCAGGTTTTGCATCGAGCATATAACCAATAGCAATAAGGTTGGGAGTGCCGCCTATATAAACTCCAGTGAACATCCCGGATAATTTCCACGCTTCGGGATGACTATCTTTGAAAATTACAAAAGCTACTGAAGCACATATAATCACGCTAATAACCAGCAATGAAAACGACAAAATAGCTTTTCGGGCATATTTGAGCCAAGCCATAAAATCTGTGGAAAAAAGCAACAATGCTATTGCTGTTGGTACCGAAAAGTTTATCAAATTATCGGATACTTCAACTGAAAAAGGCAGAGGCAAAACTTGTGCATAAAGAAAGCCAAATATGTAGCTCAGGGCCACAGGTCCTAAGATCCCTGCAATTTTATTTCGCTTTACTAATTCCATTATTACGAATGGAAAAAGCAACATGCCTATGTATTGTAAAACTACGGCCATTTAGGGGTAAAGCGATTGAACCGCAAATTACGCAAATAAGGAATTACAAACTATAAAGGCAGCCATAAACAATTAAACTTCGGGATTAGGAATTCCTTCATTTCCCTGCACCTTTGTTTTTGCCTTTTCTATACTGGCATTCAATTCAAAACCTATCAAGAGAATAAAGGAATTGAAATACATCCAAAGTAAAATAATGATAAGTGTTCCTATAGAACCATAGAGTTTATTGTAATTGTTAAAATGGTCGATATATACCGAAAAGCCCAGCGAAGTGAGTACGATAAGCAAGGTTGCCAAAGAAGACCCGGCTGAAAAAAACTTCCATTTGTTGGTATGCCGAGCCGGACCTAGCCAATATACAAACGCACAACCAAAATATACCAAAGCCAGCGAAACCAACCAGTCTGCTACCATAATACTATAATAAGGAATATCTTTATTGAGATGTCCTTTGTCGGCCAAAAAGCCCATCACCACCTGTGTAAAAATAATCAAGGCGATGGCAGTAAGTACCAAAACCGACAAAATAACGGTCAATAAAATCGCTACCACTCTTTGCTGAAGGGGTTTCCTGGCTTTTACGCTGTGGTAGGTATGATTAAACGCTATAATCATATTGTTCACCCCGTTTGTGGCAAAATACAAAGCGAACACAAAACCTATGCTAAGTAATCCTCCCCGACGCTGTTTTACAATATCTTCAATGGTTTCACGGCTGGCTTGATAAGCATTGTAAGGCATAAACTCTTCCAAAAGCGAGAGAAGTTGTCCCTGGAAGTTATCAATGGGTATGTATGCAATAAGTGTAAACAGGAAAATGATAGCAGGAAAAATAGCTAAGAAAAATGCAAATGCCATGCTGCTTGCCCGAACATTAAGTGAACCACGCTGTAGGCCATTCACAAAAAACACCATTACATCCCAAAACGGCATATCGTCGAAAAGAGGCAACTTCAACGACTTCATCATTACAATGGACTGCTTAACGAACGGCAGTTTGTTAAGAATGCGAAGTATTTTACTTTTCAATGTTAGCTGATTCTGTAGGCGACACAAAGTAATAAAAAAGCAACACTCGAATTAAGAAAATCTTTGGAAACCTGAAAATCTTAACCCCAATTTCTACTTCCAAAACATTAGTTTTCTATTTTTACCGCCACAGTTTTAAATCAATGCTTGTAAAAACTTACGGTTCTGCGGTTCACGGTGTTAATGCCACCACTATTACGGTGGAGGTAAACATCAGCGATGGCGTAAATTTCAGCCTAGTCGGATTGCCCGATAGTGCTGTGAAGGAAAGCCAGCAAAGGATACAAGCAGCTTTGAAGAATAACAACCACCGTGTACCCGGAAAAGCCATAACTATAAATATGGCTCCTGCCGATATTCGCAAAGAAGGCTCGTCTTATGATTTAACAATTGCTATCGGCATATTGGCCGCATCGCAACAGATAAAAGACAGCGAAGTGGGACGATATATAATTATGGGAGAGCTTTCGCTCGATGGCGGACTTCAACCAATAAAAGGAGTTTTACCCATTGCCATTCAAGCAAAGCAGGAAGGTTTTAAGGGAATGATAATCCCAACGGCTAATGCTCGCGAAGCGGCAATTGTTAGCGATTTAGAAGTGTATGGTGCCGAAAACATCAAACAGGTTATTGAGTTTTTTAATGATGTGACCCCAATTGAACGCACGGTGGTAAACACCCGGGAAGAGTTTTTTAGCAAACAATTCATCTCCGAACTTGATTTTTCGGATGTAAAAGGTCAGGAAAATATAAAGCGTTCACTGGAAATAGCCGCAGCGGGCGGACATAATGTAATTTTGATTGGCCCTCCCGGTGCAGGAAAAACGATGCTGGCCAAACGGCTTCCAACTATTCTTCCGCCAATGAGTTTGCATGAAGCATTAGAAACCACAAAGATTCATTCTGTTGCGGGCAAAATGAATAAAGGTGATGGTGGGGGCTTAATTTCAACTAGACCATTTCGTTCACCACATCATACAGTGAGCGATGTTGCCTTGGTGGGCGGAGGTAGTTTTCCCCAGCCGGGCGAAATATCTCTAGCACATAATGGCGTTTTGTTTCTGGACGAATTGCCTGAGTTTAAACGCACCGTTCTTGAAGTGATGCGTCAGCCCATGGAAGACCGTGTGGTTACAATTTCCCGAGCAAGGTTTGCTGTTGAATACCCCGCCAGCTTTATGCTTATCGCTTCAATGAATCCATGCCCTTGTGGATATTTTAACCATCCTGAGAAAGAATGCCAATGTGCTCCGGGCGTGGTGCAACGGTATTTAAATAAAATTTCAGGGCCGCTAATGGATAGGATTGATTTGCACGTGGAAGTGGTGCCGGTGTCATTTAACGAACTCACCATTGAACGAACTTCCGAAAAAAGCGACAATATTCGGCAACGGGTAATTGAAGCACGTAATATTCAGGAAGAGAGGTATAAAGACATTGAAGGCGTTCATTGCAATGCCCAAATGAGCAGTAAAATGCTTCGCACGATTTGTAAAATTGATGATTCAGGAAAGCAATTGTTAAAGACCGCTACTGAACGCTTAGGCCTTTCAGCTCGTGCTTTCGATAGGATTTTGAAAGTTAGCCGTACCATAGCCGACCTCGACAAAAGTGCGGATATTAAACCCAATCATTTGGCTGAAGCCATTCAGTTTAGAAGTTTAGATAGAGATAGTTGGGCAGGGTGAAGATGCGGTTTAGTAACTGCAAATTTGACCTAAGTGATGGTATTAATTTCAATTTTAATTGATAATAAAATATTCAATTCGTCATACATCCAAATTCACAAATGCTGTAATCTATTCTATCTTCGCCGCCGAAATCAAGACTGATGAAGAATATAACGGATTACAACTTTCTAAACAAGCGAGCCCTGATTAGGGTAGATTTTAACGTTCCGCTAAACAAAGAAACTTTTGCCATAACTGATGATTCCCGCATAAAAGGAGCATTAAAAACCATCAACAAAATATTGGCCGATGGTGGTTCGGTGGTGCTTATGTCGCACTTAGGCAGACCAAAAGGTGGCCCCGAAGCCAAGTATTCATTGAAACATATTGTTAGCCACACCTCAGAACTATTAGGCCGCGAGGTAAAGTTTGCTGAAGATTGCATGGGTGCTGAAACCCTGAGTTTGGTACAAAACCTGAAAGCAGGAGAAGTGCTTTTATTGGAAAATCTACGGTTTTATCCTGAAGAGGAAAAGGGAGATTTGCCTTTCGCCGAAAAACTATCGAAATATGGCGATGTGTATGTAAATGACGCTTTCGGAACAGCACATCGGGCACATAGCAGCACTACAGTTGTGGCTCAGTTTTTCCCGAACGATAAATTGTTTGGCTATTTGATGGAAAGCGAAATTAAGGCTGTGGAAAAAGTGCTACGAGGCAACGAAAAACCTTTGACCGCTATAATTGGCGGAGCAAAAGTTTCTGACAAAATACTGATTGTAGAAAACCTAATGGATGTAGCCAACAATATAATTATTGGTGGTGGTATGGCTTACACATTCTTTAAAGCAATGGGCAAGAATATTGGTAAATCGCTGTGTGAAGACGATAAACTCGACACTGCCCGAAGCGTTATAGAAAAGGCTAAAGCTAAGAATGTAAATTTGTTGTTGCCGATTGACCATATTGTTGCCGATAACTTTTCAAACGATGCAAATCATAAAACTGTTAGCGTTGATGATACTCCCGATGGTTGGATGGGATTAGATATTGGAGAGAAAACTATTGCATTTTACAAGGAAACGATATTGAATTCCAAAACCATTTTATGGAATGGCCCGATGGGTGTTTTTGAAATGGAAAACTATGCCAATGGCACTGTATCAGTGGCTAAATCAGTAGCAGAAGCCACTGAAAAGCACGGTGCTTATACCCTTATAGGTGGTGGCGATTCGGTAGCGGCGATAAATAAATTTCATTTGGCTGATAAAGTAAGTTATGTAAGCACCGGAGGCGGGGCAATGCTCGAATATTTGGAAGGGAAAACCCTACCGGGGGTAAAAGCAATTATTGATTAAATAGAATGCCTTTCATTACCGGCCTCGGAAACATTTCTGCTCAAAAAACCTGGAATAATTCTTTGTTCCTCGAAGAACCTATTGTTTACACCGACAACTATCTCAAAGCTGCCGACCCCGATTATAAAGAGTTTATAAATCCGGTAGCCATTAGGCGGATGAGCCACGTTATAAAAATGGGCATAGCCTCAGCTAAGTTATGCCTGAAAGATGCCAACTTGGAAATGCCCGATGCCATTATTACCGGCACCGGCTTTGGTTGTATTGAAGATACCGAAAAGTTTTTACTTCAAGTTATTGACAATAACGAGGAGCAACTCACTCCCACAGCTTTTATGCAAAGCACTCACAATGCTGTAAATGGTCAGTTAGCTATTCTATTAGGATGCAAAAACTATAACTTCACTTATTGTCAGCGGGGCTTTTCGTTTGAAAACGCTTTGCTTGATAGCATGTTTCATTGTGCCGACCACCCCAATACAAATGTTTTGCTGGGAGGATTTGATGAAATTTCCTCGAAATACTTTTTGGTGAATAGTCGCATTGACATGTGGAAAAAGGAGAAAATCAATAACCTCGAACTCCTTAACCATGATACACCCGGAACTATTGCCGGAGAATTTTCGGTGTATTTTGTCCTTTCCGACCAGTCCAAAGAAAATACCTATTGTAAACTTTCGGCCTTAGAAACCTTTTATAAACCCGAATCGCCATCGGAACTTACTTTGAAGTTTTCTCAATTTCTGGAAAGGAATCAAATTTCTGCAACCGATATTGACCTTGTGATTTATGGCTTTAGCGGCGATAACACCGAAGACTTTTGGCTGAAAGAGGTTCAAAACAGTTTGTTTAGCTCTGTTTCGGGAGCGTATTTCAAACACCTCTGCGGCGAACACTATACTGCTTCGGCTTGGGGAATGTGGTTAGGAGCAAAAATGCTCAAAACGCAAACAGTTCCAGCCGTAACACTACTTCCAGACCATAAAGCTCCTGCTAAATTGAATAGGATTTTAGTAATGAATAATTACCGAAAGAAGAATTTTTCGGCAATAGTTCTCGAAGTTGTTTAAGGATTCTTAAACAACAACACCGAATTATTCCCACCAAAGCCAAACGAGTTACTCAGCACTACTTGGATGTCTTTATTAGTAAGCAAGTCTGTTTCGGGGTCGAAGATGAGGTCTTCTATGCGTTGGGTGTAGCGAAGATTTGGGAACACCATTCCGTGCTTTATGGCCATGCAACTAAAAACGGCTTCTATGCCACCTGCCGCTCCAAGTGTATGCCCTGTAAAGCTCTTCGTACTACTGCAAAAGGGAACATTTGGTCTAAATAAATTTTGAACCGCTCGGCCTTCGCTTTGGTCGTTAATGAGCGTGGCAGTGCCGTGAAGGTTTATATAGCTAACATCTTCGGGCTTTAGACCGGCCATATCCAATGCTCCTTTCATAGCCAGGTAAGCCCCGTTTCCATCAGGCGACGATGCCGTTTGGTGGTAGGCATCGCAGGCATTGGCATAGCCGGCAAGTTCGGCATAAGGCTTTTTGTTGTACTTCTTAACCAAATGTTCCGACTCCAGTACCACATATCCCGCACCTTCACCAAGGTTTAGCCCTTGGCGGGTTTGGTCATAAGGGCGGCAGGGTTCTTTGTCTAAAATCATCAGGGTGTTGAACCCGTTAAGCGTAAAGCGGCAAAGCGAATCGGTTCCTCCGGCAACCACCCGGTCCACAATTCCGTGCTTTATTAGCTTTGCACCAAACATCAGGCTATTGGCCGACGAGGAGCAGGCTGTGCTTATGGTTCCTAAATAATCTTTAATCCCCAAGACATCGGCAATGCGTTCGGTGCTTTCGCCGCAATCGTGAATATCAATAAATTGAAGGAAATCGCCTGATAAGCTTTCATCCAAAAACTTTCGGTAATAATTTTCAGAAGTACCCATTCCGCCCACTGTATTGGCCGAAACCAAGCCTGTTCGTTCTTCTGTTATATTAGTGATACCGGCATCTTTTACTGCTTCGCGAGCAGCAACAACGGCTAAAAGGGCCGTTCTGGAAAAGCCTTTTGAGGAGGCCAACTCGGCCATTGCACCTAATTCAGCATCTGTATGCCGAACTTCAGCAATGGGGAAAGTGTCCCTATGTCGGGATTTCAATATCTCAAAAGCACCAATTCCAGCCTTTGATTGTTGGAAAGAATCGAGAGTTTGAGCAACGTTATCACCAATGGGCGATATTACACCTATGCCGGTGATATAAACCTTCACGAGAAAAGAGTGCTATTTTTTATTGTCGAGGATATACTGTGCGATGTTGCTCACCGATGAAAATATTTTGCGGGCATCGGCAGAATTTTCAATCTTCACCTGCCATTCTCTTTCCAGCAACACAATAAGCTCTAAAGCATCAATTGAATCGAGTCCTAATCCATCCACAAACAATGCCCCATCAGCATCGATGTCGGCAGGGCTTACCCCGTCAAGATTCAACACATCTATAATTTGTACTTTTAGCTTATCTACAATTTCTTCCTTAGTCATACTATTTATTTAGAAGGCAAAAGTATCATTTCAGCGTAATTGTAGGCATATTTTATAATAGCCCCAAATAATCATATCCCCTTACTTTCGCAATCCTGAAACAATGACTGCATTCGAAATAATTTCCAGCCTGCCCCAACGCTTCCGCTCCGAAAAATGGAACGGAACCCTCACAACGGTTTCCTTACAGTTTATTGCACCGCAAGCCCTCAGCTATTGGGTAAAAGTGTCGGAAAGGGGATGTGAACTTATTGAAGGACACACCGACCAAGCCGATTGCACGGTGCGGTGCAGCGGGGAGAACTACGCAAAAATGGAAATGGGCGAGCTAAACCCTCAATGGGCATTGGTGAGCGGAAAAGTAAAGGTGAGCAACGTGGCGGTGATGCTCGAATTTACGAAGATGTTTCGCCGCATAAAGCCCGAATCAGAAAGTAAACCAATGACTGAAATAAAAACTATACGCCCCGATTTAAGTGGCCCATTGAAAGGTGTGCGTGTTTTAGACCTCAGCCGCCTGTTGCCCGGTCCAATGGCTACCCTTTGGATGGCTGAACTGGGAGCAGAGGTAATCAAGATAGAAGACCCCGATTCGCCCGACCCCATTCGGCAGTTTATGCCTATTGTGAATGGAAAATCGGCATTTTATGAAGCCCTCAATCGCAACAAGAAAAGCTTAGGGCTGAATTTACGTTCGGCAGAAGGCAAAGCAAAGTTCCTTTCGATTTTACCCACTGCCGATGTGTTGGTGGAAGGGTTCCGTCCTGGGGTAATGAAAAGCATGGGTTTAGATTACGAAGCCTGCAAAGCCGTAAATCCCCAATTGGTATATTGCTCTATATCGGGTTACGGCCAAACCGGACCTATGGCTTCAAAAGCCGGACATGATATTAATTATATGGCCATGAGCGGAATGCTGAACCTGATTCCAAACGGCGGGATGCCATCATTTCAGGCTGCGGATATTGCAGGAGGGGCTTATGCTGCCTTCGGAGCGGTGATGGCTGCCTTGATTCAACAAAAAACTTCCAACCAAGGAAGTTATATTGATATAAGCATGACCGATGCCGTGAAACCCATGGCAACCCTAGCCCACATAAATCATGAAGCTAACCCCGGCAATGGTTTTGAGCTTTCAGGTCAAATGCCAAACTACCGAACCTACCTCACAAAAGATAATCGTTATATGGCTCTGGGAGCGTTGGAACCAAAGTTTTGGGAAAGGTTTTGTAAGAAGTCCCAAAAACTTCACTTATTAAACATTTACACCTTTTCAACTCCAGAAATAGCGAAGGCAAAGGATGAGTTAGAAGCCTTCTTTCTTGAAAAAACCAAAACAGAATGTGAGTTATGGGCAGAGGGTGAAGATTTTTGCTTCACCCCTGTTATGGATTTTGACGAAGCGAAGGGTTCTCAAATTTCCATTCCTAACAACCCGTTTGGAATACAATTAATAAATACCAACACGGGTTGGGCCGCTCCCGAAATAGGGGAAGATAATGCTAGTTTTGAGTGGTTTAATTCAAAAACGACATATTAACTTTCTTCATCCTCGTCGTATAGGACGATAGAAGCATTTTCCGGTTAAGAAGCTTTTGGGTGGGGGATTACTCCTGTAGTGAGGCTATATTTGATTTTTAGGAAACAAGCGAAACCGGTTTAGTGCAGTTGGCATTCTGCCCTTTGTCGAAATTCGCCTTGTCGCTACTTCGCCCACTTGCAATATCCCCATTAGGAATTATCCGTAAAAAGCCTCAAATTTGCAGCCCCAAACAGGCAAGGCAATTCAAATGGCTAAAAAACCCAGCAAGCAGAACAATTCTTTATTAATAAACCGTGAGCTATCCTGGTTGTCGTTTAATGAGCGGGTGCTACAAGAGGCTGAAGATGTAGAAAACCCGCTAATAGAACGGATTCGTTTCTTAGGGATATTTTCCAATAACCGCGATGAATTCTTTCGGGTTCGGGTAGCTAACTTGAAAAAGATGGCTCATTTGGGTAAGAAGGCCGAAGGGATTGCTTACGGAAATCCACAAAAGATTTTAGACGCTATTCAGGAAACGGTTATCAGCCAACAAAAGAAAAGCGATATAATTTATCAGAGCCTAGTGGAAGAGTTGGCGAATAACCGCATTTTCATCATCAACGAAAAGAACCTCAGCGAACAGCAACGCATTCAGGTAAAAGCCTATTTCCAACAGCAAGTTCGGCCATCGCTTGTTCCCATTATGCTTGATGCTACTCCGCATTTCCCCTATTTGAGAGATAAGTCTATCTTTTTGTTTGTGAAGATGAGTTGCACCGATGGAAAACGGAAGCCGCAACACGCCCTCATCGAGATTCCATCTTCTACAATTCCTCGTTTTGTGAGCCTTCCGGCAATAGGCAATAATAAATATGTTATATTGCTTGAGGACATCATTCGCTTTTGTTTGGCAGAGATTTTTGCCATTTTCGAGTTCGATAATATCGAAGCCTATACCATTAAACTTACGCGTGATGCCGAAATGGAGGTAGATACAGATATTTCTAAAAGTATTCTGGAAACAATGAACACCAGCCTCAAAGACCGCAAACGGGGGGCTCCGGTGAGGTTTGTTTACGATAGCAGTATGCCTAAGGAAATGATGCGGTACTTGATTAAGCGGATGCAAATACCTACTAGCAGTGCATTAATCCCCGGCGGACGTTATCACAACTTTAAGGATTTGATGGCATTTCCCGATATTGGCACGCCGGATATGAATTACGCCAAACTACCACCGCTGCCTCATCCCATCTTTGCCGAATCGGTGAGCATGTTCGATGCCCTGAAAAAGTCGGATGTGCTGCTTTCCTACCCCTATCATTCTTTCCATCACTTGGTAGATATTTTGCGTGAAGCAGCAATTGACCCGAAGGTAAATGAAATTAAAATTACCCTTTACCGGGTAGCTCGCAATTCAAACATTGTAAACTCACTGATAAATGCCATTCGGAATGGAAAGAAAGTAACGGTGGTGGTAGAGCTTCAAGCTCGTTTTGATGAAGAACAAAATCTGTATTGGGCTCAAAAACTGCAAGAAGAAGGAGCCAAAGTTATTTTCGGTGTGCCTGGATTAAAGGTTCACGCTAAGCTATTCCTGATTTCTCGAAAAGAAAATAAACGGGAAGTGTTGTATGCCCGTATTGGAACAGGAAACTTCAACGAATCTACCGCTAAAGTTTACACGGACCATAGTCTTTTTACTGCCGACAAACGCCTCACCACCGAGGTAGCTAAGATGTTCCACTTCTTTGAGAACAACTTCAAGTCGGGAGTTTATCATCATTTACTGGTGTCGCCATTTTTCATGCGTAATAAAATTACGGCTATGATAAATACCGAAATCAAGAATGCTAACGAAGGCAAAACGGCTTGGATTTATATAAAGGTGAATAATTTGGTGGATCATGAACTCATATCGAAGTTTTACGAAGCCGGAAAAGCGGGTGTGAAAATCAGGTTGATTATCCGTGGAATGTGTTCTATTAAATGTGGTGTTCACGGCCTTAGCGACAATATTGAAGGAATAAGCATTGTAGATAAATTTTTGGAACATAGCAGGGTGTTTATGTTTTGCAACGACGGGCAACCTAAATATTACATCAGCAGTGCCGACCTTATGAGCCGCAACCTCGACGGTAGGGCTGAGGTGGCTTGCCCCATTTATGATAAAAATTTGCAGAAGGAATTGTGGGACACCTTTAATATAAGTTGGGCCGACAATGTAAAAGCCCGGATTTTGGACGAGAAACTCAGTAACAGCTATCGCGTATGCAATCCCGATGACCCCTATATCCGCTCTCAGGAAAAGATTTACGACTATTTTAATATGAAATCTGCCGTTAAAGCGGCTAAACCCCATCAGGCAGAAGAGGTTTAGCGTCTTCCCAATTTCCATCCGTTGAAAATTGCCGTTAATACCCGCCTTCTGCTCCATGGAAAACTGGAAGGCATTGGCCGTTTTGCTCACGAAACACTAAAGATTTTAGTAGCCAAACATCCCGAAGTGGAGTTTATATTCCTATTCGACAGGCCATTTAATCAAGAGTTTATTTATGGGAAAAACGTAACACCCGTTGTTATTTTCCCTCCTGCCCGGCATCCCATTTTATTCTATTGGTGGTTTGAGCAAAGCGTTCCACGAGTATTATCTAAACTAAAACCCGATTTGTTCCTTTCGCCCGATGGTTATCTGAGTTTGAATAGCGATGTGTTGCAATTGCCCGTTATTCACGACCTCAATTTTGAACATCATCCCCTGGATGTGCCGTGGTATAACCGCTTGCACTTTCGGCATTACTTCCCACAATATGCTAAAAAGGCCGGACGCATTGCCACTGTTTCGGAGTTTTCGGCTAAGGATATAAGCCAACGCTATGGTGTGAGTCGCGATAAAATTGATGTCGTTTTTAATGGCGTTTCTTCTGGTTTCAGTCCGGTGGATGATGTGCAAAAAACAATAACCAAAGCAAAATATACAGGCGGGAAACCCTATTTCCTCTATTGGGGTTCTATAAACCCACGCAAGAATATTGTCAATTTGATGTTAGCCTTCGAGCAGTTCAAGAAAGCATCGAGCAATGATATCCAATTGGTTTTGGCCGGAAGCGTTGCTTGGTGGACATCCGAAATGCAGCAAACTTTAGATAGCTTAACATTCAAATCATCGGTGCATCTCCCCGGGCGGATTCCCGAAGATGCTTTGAATGCTTTAGTGGGTTCGGCCTTGGCCGTAACTTATATTCCCTATTTCGAGGGGTTTGGCATTCCGGTTATCGAAGCCTTTTCGGCGGGCGTTCCTGTAATTACGGCAAACATTACTTCTATGCCCGAAGTGGCTGGCAATGCTGCTTTATTGGTTAATCCCTTTCAACCCGAAACCATTGCCCAAGCCATGGCAAAACTTGCCGAAGATGAAGCTCTACGGTTTGATTTAATTAAGAAAGGATTGGAACGCAGCCGAATGTTTACTTGGGAAAGAACAGCCGATTTGCTTTGGGATAGTGTGGAAAAGACGGTGGGTGGGGTTTAGGGTTTATACCCTTTTGAGATTTTGGGGGCTAAAGCCCAAGAATATTCGGCTTTTCAATAACCCCAGCCTTTAGGCTGGGGTTATTGAACTCCACCTCTACAAGGACTTTAGTCCCAATTCAAAAACACAAATCCATATTACCCCTAAAACTGAGCAACTATTTCAACTCCGTTTGATAAGGGGCTCACTCCTTTGCTATTGAAGCCTATTACTCCAATATTGTAATGCTCGCCCGGGGTTAAGCCAATAATTGTATATTTCAACTTTGTGGCCGGAAATAGGCACATTTTAGATGGTGCAATTATTTCAACTATGCCATTCACCACTTTAAGGGACGAAGGACCGGGGTCGGCGGCATTTATCCAAAAAACCAAGAAGCTTTTAGCTCCCGAACCTTTAGCAATAGTAATTACAGCACTTCCTGTCACTTTTCCGGTCTTTCCAGTAACAAAGGGTTGCAAAGGGATCTCGGCCGAGGTAGTTTCTGTTTTTGTATGTTTAAATCCGCTTTTATCATAAAGCACCACATTGCCTTTAGCAATCCGTTCAACATACATAGCCTCATCCTTATAAGTCGTGTTCCATATAAGCTCATAAGCAATGCGTTCGTCAATCTTGGTTTGGCTGCCGTCGTTGGCTGCCGATATCTTTAACTTAAAGGTATCGTTCACCGTTGTAAGGGTTGCCACCGGCACATCAGGAGTAGCGAAATCGGCTACATTAGCCGTAAGTGCTTCTATTACATCTGTTCCGAATCCTGTTTTTGCTAAGGGTTCTAATGTTAAAAACTCCAAAGACACTTTTGCTTTTCTGTTCATTTTGATTTTTATTTTAGGTTGTTAGTATTGCTTGATTTGAAAACACATTTGGTGTGAGGTCACTTTTAATTTGGTGTGAGGTCGCTTTTAATTAAGTGTGAGGTCACTTTTAGTTTGGTGTGAGGTTGCTTTTAATTAAGTGTGAAGTCACTTTTAGTTTGGTGTGAGGTTGCTTTTAATTAAGTGTGAGGTCACTTCTTGTTTGGTGTGAGGTTGCTTTTAATTAATTGTGGGGTCGCTTCTTGTTTGGTGTTAGGTTGCTTTTAATTAATTGTGAGGTCACTTCTTATTTGGTGTTAGGTCGCTTTTAATTAATTGTGAGGTCAATCTTGTTTGGTGTTAGGTCGCTTTATTGCTTATGTTTTCTACTTGGCAAAACAATAAAGAAAAATCCAACCCCTTTGCCGTGAATTTTCAAATGGGCTCAATCAAGCATTCTACGCCGCTTTGCGGCCAAATAACTCTCTTTTATCTCCGATGCTCCAAACTTCGAATTGATGGTTTTGTAGCGAGATTCGAGGGCATCAATACTTATGTTGCATTTATCTGCCAATGCTTTACCCCGAAATCCTTGGCCATAAAATTTAAGTGTTTCGAGGTCGCGTTCAGATAGAACCACCTTGCGTTTTAGTTTTAGGTTTTTTGTGTTACTCATGTTGGAGTAACGCAACGACTTAAAATTTATTGTGTGAGATGGAAAATATTTTTTGTGTGGGAATTTTGCGGATGTTTGTGGGGTGGGATTTAGAAGTTTGGAGAGAAGGACCTGTATTAAGGAATTTGGAGATAGACAATAGTTTGTAATTGACAGAAAAAAAACACAATATGACAGAACAAGAAATAAAAAAAGGCATCAAAAAGGTTTGTGAAACTTCAACCGAAATAGCAACTCTTTATGCTGACAAGAAAGCTTTAGTTGCAAAATTAAATTCAGTCCCTCTAAGTGAAATACAAAAGGCTTCTGACTATTATGCTCCTCGCTCAGGTGTTATAGTTGACTTAAGAAAAGATGTTTTAAAATATCTTAATAAGGGCAATAAACTTGACCTTTCCAAACTAGAAGGCTTTATTACCAAACATAAGACAGGAAAGGAGAGCCAGTATCGTGCTTACAAAAATTATTTTTCTATTTTTTTTCCAATTATCACCTTTTACGGTCATATTCCAATAAAGAAATTTATTGAGGATTTTATATCCGAAATCATTAGTCGACAGGAATTAAAAGGAAAAGTGGAACAAGTTACCTTTGACTTTCAAGGTCCAAGGCAACAAGGAAGCGATAGACTATGGTTTGCTATATACAATAATAAACAAGCAACTCAATCTACAGGCTTACAAATTTTCGCCGACTTTCATCATGGAACAGTAAAGTATGGTATTTACAGACATTCTGAAGAAACATATTTAAAAGGGCCTATTGAAGTTTCACCTGAAAATTTTGATTTTGAAGCGATGTTGAAGTTCTTTTCAGAAAATAAAAAGTTGATAATCGATGATGAACCAGTTAAGGATAAACTTTTAACAATTCCATTAAATCACAAAAGTCTTTACAAAATATCTCATGGCTTTTTCAAGACTAAGGCTAGTGAAATCATAAGAAGTGAATTTAAAAAAAATCAATGGATAGTAATTCATGAAACCACAGGAAAGGGTCAAGCAGAATCCTTCAAGAATGATTTAACAGAGGGAGATTATGTTTATATTACAATTGGAGCTAACGAACTATATTCAATTGCAAAGGTAAAGGCGGGCTCTTGGGGTTATGTTCCAGAAGACATAGTAGGTGAAAATGGTTGGATATATAGAGAAGTGGAATATGTTAAATCAGCAACTAATCCAAACCCTTATTCCTTAAGAACATTTAAAGGATTTATTTATCCGAGTGGCAATAGCAAATTTACTGAAATAACAATTGATAAGATTGAAGAGGCAAACAAAAATATCTTTGAACCACATTTTGGTGTTGAATTTATTTCGGAAGATGCTAGTAAAATTAAGTCATTAGGTGAAGCTTTAAAACATCCGAACAACATAATTTTATTTGGACCTCCTGGCACAGGAAAAACATATAATAGTCTTGATAAGGCAGCTGAAATAGCCACTCATATCAAAAGTAATCATGAAGATAGCAAAGTGATTTTTGACAAATTAAAAAAGGAAGGCCAAATTGAATTTGTAACGTTTCATCAAAATTACTCTTATGAAGATTTTATGGTTGGTATTAGGCCTGATATTGAGTTTGAACAATTAAGGTTTAAGTCCTATAAAGGGATTTTTTATGAAATAGCGAAAAAAGCAAGAGAAAATTACTTTGCTTCAAAGAAAAAGAAGGAACCTTCAATAAATTTTAATGAAGCGTTTAAAGAAGTGATGCGTCCTTTAATTGAAAAAGGTGAAAATATTAAAATAACAATGAAATCAGGCATTGAATTTGAAATTACTGATGTTGATAATGACTTTATACGATTTAATAAACATACAGGAACTTCTCAACATCCATTAAACATTGATACATTAAGACGAATTGTCGAATATAACGAGACTAATATTTCAGGTCTGGCGGCATATTATAACCCTTTAGCATTAGCCATTAAATCTAAATTTAATACCCAATCTGCAAATGTTGAAGAATTGAAAAACTATGTTTTAATCATTGATGAAATTAACCGTGCTAATATTTCAAAGGTATTTGGGGAATTAATCACACTTTTAGAAGAAGATAAAAGAATTGATGCAATAAATGAATTGCGAGTAACATTACCAAACGGAGAAAAAGATTTTGGGATTCCTCCAAATCTTTATCTCGTTGGCACTATGAATACTGCAGATAAATCAATTGCTCTAATTGATATTGCTTTACGCAGACGTTTTGAGTTTATCGGGTATTTTCCTGACCATAGTAAATTAGAAGTTAGTGACGGAGCGTTCCTTAAACATATAAACAAGGAAATTTATTCACGTAAAAAATCCACTGACTATCTGATTGGCCATGCATATTTTATGACAGGTCTTGATACATTCAAGGTTATCAAAAACAAAATTATTCCCTTGTTAATGGAATATTTTTCTGGAAAAACAGATATTGTCGAAGAAATATTTAAAAATAGTACATGGAGCATCAAATTTGATACTGAAAAGTATGATTGGATTATTCTACCGATAGATTGATGGTTACTTTATATGAATATGGCAAACAAATTCCAATTAAAGACAGGAAAGGTTTGGAAGAATACTTGTGTATTCTATGGGAAGATTATAAAAATCTGTGGGTAGATGAAAGTCAAGAACGCGAAAATGTAAGGAACTATAATTATCAGCCTTTCATTTCCTTTGATGGTGATAAGGCCAAAGCAAATAATTTTATTGGGTTCATAAATTGCAATGATGACTCTTTCGAAATCTATCCAAAAGTTTTTCGCAACATGCAAATTATAGATAAAGGTTTAATGCATCGGCATGTATTCTTTTGGTTTAGCTACTGTAAAAAAATAAAATTCCCTTTCAATCAGTCCTTTCTTGACAATTTTGAAATCGACCGTTTCCCCGAACTAATTATTTATTTAATAAGCAAACAAATCAGCGAAACTGTTTGTACAAAGCCTTATTCCACTTATGAAGAAATAGAAGAAGCTTTATCAACTCCTCGAGGAAGAATTAACTTTAATAGATATACAAGTAGCTTATCGTATGGCAAACACCAATTTATTGATTGCGATTATGAACCTTTTATATTTGACAATAAAGTCAATAGGATTATAAAGCATTGCGTCCGATTGTTATTAACACAAACTGCAATTCCTGAGACTCAAAGAATATTAAATGAAATCATTAATATTCTTGATGAGGTAGAAGACCAGCCTTGTACCATAAATCAATTAAATCAAATTCGAATTTCAACCTTATTTGAGGAATATGAAGATGTAATGCAATGCTGTAAGATGATTCTTCAAAATCAGGTTTACTCACATTCAGAATATGAAATGAAGAACTGGAGTTTATTATTTCCAATGGAATATGTCTTTGAAGATTTCATGTCTGGATTTCTTAAAGATCATTTTAGCAAAGATTTTAAAATTGAACCTCAACGATCGGAATTATATCTTCATTCAGAACCACCAACCTTTAACCTCAAGCATGACATATTATTGACGAATAGAAAAACAAAGGAAGAAATAATTATTGACACAAAATATAAGCCAAGGTGGGATTTAAAAGAGTCAGATAATAAAAAAGGAGTTTCTCAGGCAGACATATATCAAATGATAAGTTATGCCTACAGAAGAGGCACTAATAAAGTAATTCTAATATACCCTAATGCCTCTGGAAACTTAGCAGAAGATTATGTTTTCAAAATTCAGAAATCAAATGAAAATGAGATAATAAAAATCAAAATTATTGACGTACCTTTTTGGTCATCTGTAAACCATTCAGAAGTTGAAACTAATTTATTAATCAAACTTGACAATGTGTTACGCAACGATTTTTAACACAATATACTAAAGTATAACTAAACTGTCGGGCTTCTGTCCCCCTAAACCCCAGCTCATCGCAGCTTAACCCGCTAATCGTTAACCTCTCTCTACGCATAATATCCAAGACCTCCGGCCTTCAAACAAACAATATCAACTATATCAATCACCAAAATCAAATAAAGACACACATCAATAACTACTTTACAAACTACACTGCCAAACAGCCCTGAAAGGGCGTAATATCCTAACACAGGGTGAAGCCCTGTGATCATGAGACACACCTACATACAGCAAAGCCCAGTAAGGGCGTAATACCATTAAGGTAGAGTAGGATGAAAGGTATGTATCGGATTAACTATTCCGCCCTTTCAGGGCTTAAGTCTGAGGTGTTGGGTGGTTCACAGGGCTTCACCCTGTGTTAAGGTAGACCGCCCTTTCAGGGCTTTTACTTAGTACCCCCCGCTCCATTTCCGCAGAAACCATTCGGCAGCTACAAGGCCAATCAGCAAAAAGAAAATCCATTTTAGGTGAATGGCTTCATCGAAGGTGGCGTAATTATAAATGATGGGTTTTAGGGTTTCGTTTTGCAGCAGTTCATCCGC
Source organism: Bacteroidota bacterium (assembly GCA_947475205.1). Lineage (GTDB taxonomy): Bacteria > Bacteroidota > Bacteroidia > JAIBAJ01 > JAIBAJ01 > JAIBAJ01. Next base: position 19,181 of record CANJNG010000024.1, on the reverse strand, counting down.
AATTTTATCCATATCGGCAGGCAGATAGAATTTGCCTTTCGTAGTGGATGATAAGGTGCGGAGCAATTGATGATTGGCGGTGGTATTGATATATTCCAGCTTTATTTCGCTTACCAAAAACTTACCCGAAGCCGTTAAAACCTTGTCGCCCGTTTTGCAGGTAGCCTGATAAGAGTAATTACCAGGAGTGAAAAGTCCGGCATCAAGGCGGTAGGCATTGGATGTTTTCCCGAACACAAAATTGTATTTCTTCCCTTTTGAATTGCTCACCACCAAAGACACATCGGCAGCATTCACCAATTCGTAACTATCGTTATACACCTCGCCTTCAAATAAAACCGGCTCATTCTCCAAGAATTTGTTTTTGGTGATTATCCTAAACTGGCTTTTATCTTGCTTCACGGCGAGGTATTGCACAATCTTCGACATCAGCTCATCGAAGTGCTTATGACTATCGTTTTGGTAATAATCGGTTAGCCGCCATTTCCAAATGTTTTCGCCCACTACAATGCCTATTTTACGGTTTTCCTGTTGGCTAAACAGAATCAATGGCTGTTCGGTACTCACCGACCCTATCTTTTGATAAAACAGCGATTGGGCAACAGGGGAAGTTTTATAATCGGCAAAAGGGGAAAGCAAAGGCGGGAATTTCTCTACCTGACTAAGCACCTCGGGCGAAAGCGTGAACAAGGTAAAGTTTTTGTTGGCCGAAGGTTGTGATTCGTTTACCGAATTTGATTTGGCATTAATGTTCAGTCCTGCGTTTAACTGATTGAAATTAGCAAATGCGGTATTACTTCCCAACACATATAAAAGCGGAACATCGTTTTTCAATAATTCCTGCACCACCGTTTGCCCTGCTCCCGATGTGGAGGGAATATTGTGCAGAATAACCAGATTATAGGCCGATGTGTTTTTCTTGAAATCGTTGGCAGGGCTAACTTCTATATCGTAATTCTCATTTCTTGAAATAGCATTCTTTATGGTCGCCACATCGGGATGAGGAGCCGAATAAAGCAACAACACTTTCTGTCGGCCATCCAGCACTTCTATAAAAATATCGGCTGAATTATTGGCCTTGGTAAATTCTCCGGCAACAGTTTCAAGCATTATGGAATATTTCACCAATCCGGGCTTCTTAGCCAAAAGCATTACCGGAATAACCTTTTGAAAACGATTACCTGCAATGTTAATCTGCTGGCTAAACACAATATTTCCGGCTTCGTCGGCCACTCTCGCCACTGTGTTTGCTCCACTGCACAAAACCGCTTCCAAATTTATTTCCACTGGGAAATTATTTCCCAGATAGGCATATTTGTTATGGCTTACGCCCGAAATAAGTAAATCCTTTTTTCGGGTGGTATCGCCAAGCCCAATGCTGAAAACCGGAACAGATAACTCTTTGGCCAAATAAACCGGATTATTACCCTGATTGTAAATTCCATCGGAAGCAAGGACTACGGCTCCCACATTTTGATTCGAGAAAATATCTTTCACATACTGAAAAGCCTGAGCAATATCGGTAACCTTTCCGCTGTAATCGGCTTGAGCATCTTCACCCGTGGCATCAGCAAAACCAAAGGCTTTCACTTCATATTTCTCTCCCAGTTTCTCTTCCAGTTGCTTTAGCTTTTCGGGAAACTGCTTTTCATAAAACTCCTTATTCTTAGCAGTGATAACCGAACCCGAATTGTCGCGAAGCACAATAACTTTTGGCTTTTGCACATCGCGGTGATTGGTGGAAAGCAAAGGCGAAAGCAGCAGCAAACTCACGATGAACAACACCAGAAACCGCAATGCCATCATGGAACGTTTTATCCATTTATTGAGTTCGGTAAAATCGTCTTTAAGGGCGTAAAGCAGATAAGTAAACCCTGCCGACACAGCAACACAAATCAGGACATACCACAGCGGGTATTGGAGAGTAAGGTTCAAAGGTATAAGTCCGTTTTGGGCGGCAAATGTAGTTAGGAAACGGGGTTGACGATTGGCGATTTTGGATTTACGATATACGATTGAGTAGCCGCCGAATGGCCTCACTACCCACTACCCAACAATGCTGATATAAACTTCCTCCACCTTTTTGCGTGCCCAAGGTGTTTTTCGTAAGAATGTTAAACTCGATTTTATGCTTGGATTATTCTTAAAACAGTTGATATTTATAATCTTCGCCAAATCTTCCCACCCAAAATGATTAACCAAGTGGGTAACTATAACTTCCAAAGTTTTGCCATGAAGCGGATCGTTTGATGCCATTATTAATTAATGAGGTAAAAGTAGTGAAACAGCTCTTTCTGCATTTTAATTTGTAATTCGTAATTTTGGCCATGTGTTTTGATTTTTTATTGATGCCAAGAAGGCTTCGCCGTTCGTAATCCTATTTCATATTCACAATTCCCCTTTCTTTGCTCTGAATTTAAAAAACAGTATGGCTTCCTCTCCTCTTATCGGTGTTTTTCCCGGCTCGTTCGACCCCATAACGCTTGGCCACGAAGATATTGTTCGGCGTTCGCTGTCCATTTTCGATGAAGTGGTGGTGGCAATTGGAACAAATTCCCAAAAGAACTACTTCTTCACCATCGAAAACCGGGTAAAAATGATTGAAAAGGTTTTTGAAAACTGTCCGAATGTTAGGGTAGATACCTTCACCGGCCTAACCGTTGATTACTGCAAAAAAGTGGGTGCAAAGCATATAATTCGCGGATTGCGAACTTCTGCCGATTTCGAATTTGAACGTGCCATTGGTCAAATGAATAAGGCTATGCATCCCGACCTCGAAACCCTTTTTTGGCTTACAATTCCCGAACTGAGTGCAATCAATTCCACCATCATTCGCGATATAATTAAAAACGGTGGCGATGTGTCGGCATTCATTCCCAAAGGATTAAAATTAGAGGAGTTTAGATAATATTTCTTCGAAAATTGCGTTATCTCTTCAATTCTCAAACTATTTAAAAGGAGATAAAATGAAATCCACCTTTCTATTCTTAGCTATTTTTTCCTTTTCAGGATACACTCAAACCATTACCGGAATTGATCAATCTTTGGCCGGAACTAAACTCAGCCTTTGCACTTATTCCGAATTTATAACCAATGTCGAAAAGCAATTAGCCGAAACTACCGTTGCTGCCGATGGTAGTTTTACGCTTAAGGGAAATTTAAGCAAGGTGCAATATTGTTTCTTAAAAGCAGGAAACAACTATGCCGATTTTTATGCCGAACCCGGCAAAACCTATAAAGTAAACTGGCCAAATTTTACAAAAGGTAAAGATGAGGCTCGGCCCTATTTTGAAAAGACAGTAAAGCCCTTGGTTGTGCAGGGAACTGACACCTTAGAGTTGAACAGTTCCATCCGACGATTCAATACGTTTTATGATACTTTCTTAGAAAAGAATGCATCATCAATTATAGTTAGAAGCCGTGCCGGAGCGGTTGTGAAGCAATTAAGAAAGGTGGCTTACACCCAAATAGGAAACATCACCGATGCTCAGTTTCGCACTTATGTAGATTACAATTTGGCGATAGTGGAACAATTGGCTTCAGGCAATAAAAGCTATATTTATAACGGCTTCCTGAAAACCAAACCAGTTCGCCCATTCGACTTGATGTATATGGAGTTCTTCCATCAGTTTTATGAAAAACAGGTGGATGCAATGGTGCTTTCAAATAAAGACATTCGTTTGCTACAAATCCTCAACAAGGGGTACTCTTGGGTGGAATTTGATAAAGAATTGGCCAAAAAGCCCTTCTTAGAAAACGATACACTCCGACAAATGGCCACCGTTAAAAATTTCCGAACGCTTTATCACGATAAAGCCATTAAAAAGGAAAGCGTTATTGCCATGCTTGAAATAATGAGTCGTGAAAGTCGCTTAGACTTTATCCGAATAGCTGCCGCTAATATGAAAGAGCAACTCTTGTTTTTATCGCCGGGTGGTGTAGTGCCGAAGTTTAGCTTGGAAACCACCGATGGAAATACGCTATCTTCCTCCGATTTAAAAGGCAGGTTTGTATATTTAGAAATCACCGACCCCGCTTGTGCTGCCTGCCTTGCCGAAACCAAAGCTATAGCCGTTTATAAAAAGAAGTATGGTGAGAAAATAAGGTTTGTAACCATTATGCTCAATACAACTAAGGCCAAAGCCACCCAATTCAAGAACGCCAATAAAATTGATTGGGATGTGTTGTATTCTCCCCCGGCCGGAACATTAGCCGATGATTTCGGGGTAGTTTCTATTCCCCAATATTTTATACTTAATCCCGATGGGAAGTTCTTTCGTTCTCCTGCTTTAAAGCCCAGCCAAGCTGTGGAGAAAGACTTTTCGGATATAAAGTTTAAATGGTGATGGAATTGGTATATTCATTTGCGAGAGATTACAAAGTATTAAACTAACTTTGCATTAAATATCTTGATTAAATCATGGTAAGAACTATAATTACTCCAACTGATACAAATATTCAGTTATCTATTGCCAAGGAATATGTAGGAAAGCCAATAGAAATAACTTATTTGGCTTTAGATGAACTTGATTCAAAACCTGAACCTATAACAATGGAACGTTTTTTTGCCGTTCTATCTAAAGAGGCATACACTGATTTAAAGGCTCAAACAGAACAAGCCAGAAAGGAATGGGACAGGAATATTTAATTGATACAAATATAGTTATTGATAGTTTAGGGAATATTATTCCCGAGAAAGGCAAGGTTTTCCTTTCCCAACTATTTCCCCAAATTTCTGTTATTACCTATATAGAAGCACTTGGTTGGCACAAAGCAACTCAAGAGTATTTACTTAAACTTAATGAATTACTGAACTTAATTCCTGTTTTACAAATTGATGATTCTGTAGTTCAAAAGTGTGTACAAATTCGACAGCAGAAGAAAATAGGATTAGGGGATGCACTAATTGCAGCTACTGCTTTGGTTTATAATCTAACCCTAGTCACTCGAAACACCAACGATTTCTTGAATATTGAAGGATTAAAAATTTTAAATCCTTGGGAACTTTAAACAAATAGTATCTATGCTTTACCGACCACGCCGACTTCGCAACTCACCCATTCTTCGCAATCTAGTTGCCGAAACTCATTTTGATAAGGAATCTTTCGTTTATCCCGTTTTTGTAACGCAGGGTACCGGCAAAAGAGAAATAATTCCATCTATGCCGGGAGTATTACGCTATTCACCCGACGAATTGTTAAAGGAAGCTGAAGTGTGGCTGAAACTTGGTATCAACAAGTTATTGCTTTTCGGGGTGGGGGAACACAAAAGTGCCGATGCTCATAGTGCTTGGAACACTCAGGGTGCTGTGCAATCGGCCATAAAGTTATTGAAGCACAAGTTTGGATCTGATATATACCTTATTACAGATGTGTGTCTGTGTGCATATACCGACCATGGCCATTGTGGTCTTTTGGATCAGACTGAAATACTCAACGATGAAAGCCTTGAACCGCTTTCTACAATGGCTTTAAGCCATGCCGAAGCAGGTGCCGATATGGTTGCTCCCAGCGATATGATGGACGGACGCATTGCGGCACTTCGCCACAAACTGGATGTAAACGGGTTTTCAAATACTCCAATAATGTCGTATTCGGTAAAATATGCTTCGGGATATTACGGTCCTTTTCGCGATGCTGCTGAATCGGCTCCCGGAAACGGCGACCGCAAATCATACCAAATGGATTTCAGAAATAGTCGCGAAGCTGTAAAGGAAGCTGCTTTAGATGTGGAAGAAGGGGCTGACATTTTGATGGTAAAGCCAGCCTTAGCCTATTTAGATGTTATAAAAACTATCAAGGAAAATTTCGATTTACCTTTGGCCTGCTACAATGTTTCGGGTGAATATAGTATGGTGAAAGCTGCTTCAGCCAATGGATGGATTGATGAGCAAAAAGTGGTAACTGAAAATATGTATGCCTTTGCCCGTGCTGGTGCCGATATAATTATCACTTACCACGCTGTAGATATTTTGAAAAACAAGTGGCTTTGATTTCAATTACGAATTGCGGATGCTCAACATTAAACTTTGAACTAAAAACTTTAAACTTTCTTTATGCCCAACCACATCCTTTCACTTTCTAACGTAAATATATATCAACGCAACAATATGATTCTTACGGGGGTTAATCTCTCGATTGATAAAGGAGAATTTGTATATTTAATTGGGAAAACCGGAAGCGGTAAAAGTTCGTTGCTGCGTACCCTGTATGCTGACTTACAACTCACCGAAGGGCAGGGCGATGTAGCGGGATACAACTTGAACGGCCTGAAAGAAAAAGACATTCCTTTTTTAAGACGAAAGCTGGGTATAGTGTTTCAGGATTTTCAATTGCTAACTGACAGAAGCGTTTACGAAAATCTAAACTTCGTGCTTCAAGCTACAGGTTGGACAGATAAAACCAAAATTTCTCACCAGATAAATACCGTTTTAGATAATGTGGGATTAGGGGCAATGGGACAAAAAATGCCGCATCAACTTTCGGGTGGAGAACAGCAAAGGGTCTCTATTGCACGTTCGTTGTTGAATAACCCCGAACTAATCCTCGCCGATGAGCCCACCGGAAATCTAGACCCCGAAACTTCGGAAGGCATCTTAAATCTATTGGTAAATATCAGTCAGTTTGGATGTTCAGTGCTGATGGCTACCCACAACTACGGCTTCTTTAAAAGCCATCCTTCCCGCACCTTGAAATGCGAAAATGGCCGTGTGTTGGAGTTCAATCAGGAAGCTGCAAAAACCGCCATAAAAGAAGAAGATTTTATCGATCCACTTCCCTATAATGTTAGGATTCGGGAAACTGAGTTTGAATAAGAAGTACAGGAAAAAGCGGTATCAATTTCCTTAGTCCAATTTCTTTAAAATATATTTTGCATTCACCCGTGGCTACATACCTTCGCCGCCCGAAAAATAAACAGAAATAATGGCTTTACAGTGTGGTATAGTTGGACTTCCGAACGTAGGAAAATCAACCCTTTTTAATTGTTTGTCGAATGCAAAGGCACAAGCAGCAAACTTCCCTTTTTGCACCATCGAACCCAATGTGGGTGTTATAACCGTTCCCGACGAACGGCTGAATAAACTATCTGAACTAGTAAAACCCGAACGCATTGTACCCACCAATATCGAAATTGTGGATATAGCCGGGTTGGTAAAAGGTGCCAGCAAAGGGGAAGGTTTGGGAAATAAATTTTTGGCCAATATTCGCGAAACTGATGCGATAATTCACGTATTGCGATGCTTTGAAGATGGCAATATCATTCACGTTGATGGTTCGGTTAACCCTCTCCGCGACAAAGAAACCATTGATTTTGAGTTGCAGATGAAAGACTTAGAAAGCGTAGAGGCTAAGCTAAGTAAAACAAGTCGTGCTGCATATATTGGCGATAAAGATGCTAAGAAGGCACTTGAGGTGTTGACAACATACAAAACCCATTTGCTTAAGGGTTTGAATGCCCGTTCGGCACCGATAGAAGATGGCGATGAAAAATATATTGCCGATATATATCTGCTAACGGCCAAACCTGTAATGTATGTATGCAATGTGGACGAAGGCAGCGTGGTAAATGGAAATCAATTTTCCGATGCAGTAAAAGATGCAGTAAAAGATGAAAATGCAGAAGTGTTGTTGATTTCAGCGGCTATTGAATCAGAAATTGCTCAATTAGATAGTGCCGAAGACCGTGAAAGTTTCCTCAGCGATTTAGGACTGAACGAACCCGGAGTAAACAAGCTCATCAAATCGGCTTACCGATTACTGAAGCTACAAACCTATTTCACTGCCGGAGTAAAAGAAGTGCGTGCATGGACTATTCATAAAGGTGACACTGCTCCGCAAGCTGCGGGAGTGATTCATACCGATTTCGAAAAAGGATTTATTCGTGCGGAGGTTATAAACTATGCCGATTACTTAAAATACGGCTCAGAAAGTGGATGCAAAGAAGCAGGCAAGATGGCTGTGGAAGGCAAAGAATACATCGTGAAAGACGGTGATATTATGCACTTTAGGTTTAATGTGTAAGGGAATGCTGTAATAACAGGCCGCCTGTCTCTAACAATTCCCTTAACTTATGACATTGACGAGTGGGCAATTTTGAATGCGTCAGCCGTATTACTCCCACTTTCCTTTGGAAAGGGGGTCGGGGGGATAGGCTACAAACTTTTCCCATTCGGCAAAGGCTTCGGGTTTCATCACGCGTGGAAATTTATTCTGCCCGCCCTCTTTTCCTTTGTGCTTCATAAAGGAATTGAATACATCCAACGGAATCACTTTCACTAAAATGTTTTTCAGTGCAGCAGAGCGTTCCACTGAATAGTCATCATTGATGCGGCAAAGATTTTCATCCAGTAAATAGGCTGCTTCCTTATCATCCAGAACCTGATTGCATCCCAGATACCAGTGATGTTCAAAGGTGTTTTCTGTCCGGATTCCGCAAACAGTAAACTCGTTTATCTGAACGTTTTTCTGCTCGGAAAGCATATTTACGGCTTTATTCATATTGTCCACACTCAGATGCTCACCACAGAGGCTTAAGAAATGCTTGGTACGCCCCGTAATAATTATTTCGCTTTCCTCTTTATTGACAAACCTAACGGTATCGCCAATCAAATATCGCCATGCACCGGCACAAGTGGAAAGAAGTAGAGCATAATCTGTATGTTCTTCCACTTCCGAAATATTGAGGGTTTGAGCATTGGGCAAAATATGCCCATCACTATCGAAATTGCTTTCATTAAATGGAACAAACTCGAAATAGATGCCATTGTTGAGCAATAGCTTCATCCCTTTTGAATCCTTGTGGCTTTGAAATGCAATGAAGCCTTCGGAAGCCAGATAGGTTTCGATATAGTTAATGGGTTTTCCCACTAATTTATCAAAGGTGCTCCGATAGGGGTCGAAGCTAACGCCTCCATGCACAAACAACTGCAAGTTTGGCCACACCTCATGAATGTTCTTCACGCCGTGATAAGCAATTACTTTTTCCAACACAATTTGTAGCCAAGCCGGAACACCCACAATTATTCCAATATCCCAGTGATGGCTGTTTCGCATAATTTCATCCAGCTTATGCGACCAGTCACGCTCGGCTGCAATTTCACGCCCAGGTTTATAGTAGGGCTGAAACCAAAAGGGAATATTTCCGGCACTTATTCCGCTGAGGTCACCTTCGTAATATGTGCCTTTATAATTAAGGTCGATGCTGCCGCCAATCATCAAAATATCCTTCTCAAACAGGCTTTCGGGAAGGTTATACTCCGCCAAAGCAATGATTTGTTTCAATCCCACACGGGTAATTGATTTAATCATTTCGGAAGTAATGGGAATCCGTTTGCTGGCATTTTCGCTGGTACCCGAACTCAGGGCAAAATACTTTATCGGACCGGGCCAAGTAACATCTTTCTCACCTTTAAGCGAACGATGCCACCATTGCTCGTGCATTTTATTGTAGTCGGAAACCGGAACCGTTTCGCGAAACCGTTCAATGGGGTCGTTTGAATTTAAGATGCTTTTAAAGCTATACGCCCCGCCAAAACTGGTAGCTTTAGCCTTACGCAATAGCTTTAAGAGTGTGGATTGCTGCACCACAAAGGGATCGCGGGGAAGTCGGATGTTTCCCATGCGGCTGCTGAAGCCTATTGCCCGTTTGAGTGTTCTGCCAATAATAGCCATTTTGTGAATTAAATTTAATTGCGGCTAATTTTAATGCTGCACAATTAGTTTTTGTGTGTTGCCCTTGTCGGTTTGCAGAAAGTAAATGCCGTTGGCCAAGTTGGAAACGTCAATTTGTGCTTCGCCGTTTTTGAGTTTGGTTATGAGGAGGGTTTTACCTGTTAGGTCGGCGAGGGTTGCTTGGTTGGAAATAGATTGAATTCGGAATATAGAATTGGAAGGGTTTGGTGATATTTTAATATTATATTCCATAGATGGTAAAACCGAAATGCTGTTTGGCAAATCCTCAACAACTTGAACTGAAACCATTGTTGCGTCAGTTTTGTATAGGTATGTTGATGAATCGCAATAGGTGCTTGTGCAACCAATACTATCTGTTATGGTCAGGCAAATAGTATAATAACCTGCGGAATCGTATGTGTGCGATGGATATGCCATTGTTGACAAATTACCATCACCCCACGACCACGCATAGTTAAATGGTGGAGTGCCGTTTACAGTCGCTGTTAAATACCAATTATGTGTTATTGCGGTGTCAGGAAAAATTGTGAATATTGAAGAACAATTTGAGTTTATGTCTGGTGCTAACTTTATTATCCAATAATCATCATTGCCGTGATTTCCAGAAACATCACCATCATTTGAAGATGAATACCCTGCAAGAATATATCCATTGTTATTTGTTTGGTTGAATAATGTTTTATCCGAGTATTCTCCTTGTGTTCCCCCAAAACATTTTTGCCATTGAATTGAACCTGTGCCATCTAATTTTACTAGCCAGTAATCTGTAAATGGATAAATTCCATGATTCCCAGAGACATCTCCATCATTGGAACTAGTTGAACCTGCAACAACAAAACCTCCATCATTTGTTTGCTGAACTGAATTCCCTCTTTCTTGTCCAGTTCCACCTAAAGTTTTTTGCCATTCAATCATACCAGCATTGTTTATTTTTACGACCCAAGAATCATAATCTCCATGAACACCAGTTACATCCCCATCAATAGATGTAGCGGCTCCTGAAAAAATATAACCTCCATCAAATGTTTGTTGAATAAATGAAGCCACTTCTTCTCCAACTCCTCCATATGATTTTTGCCATTGAATATTTCCAATAGTATCTAATTTAACTATCCAGCAATCGCTTTGTAAGTCATCTCCGTGATGACCATTTACATTGCCATCATTTGACCTTGAACCACCACAGGCAATATATCCTCCTTCAGATGTTTGAATAATCATTATTCCTTGGTCTATTGCTGAGCCTCCCAATGATTTTTGCCACTCAACAATTCCGACATTATTCAACTTTACTATCCAAAAGTCACTTCCTCCATAATTGACAGTAACATCACCATCATTAGATTCTGTACTTCCAACGAGAATATAACCACCATCTAATGTCTGCTGAATTGAGCCTGTGTAATCAGATTCTGAACCTCCTAAGGACTTTTGCCATTCTATTGCACCTAGAGAATCTAATTTTAAAATCCAACAATCTGCTGTTCCATGATTAAATGCAACATCTCCATCATTAGAAATGGTGCTTCCGCCTATAATGTATCCTCCATCATTTGTTTGATGAATTGTGGTAAAATCATCATAACCATAACCACCATAACTTCTTTGCCACTGAATGTTTCCAACATTATTCAGTTTTACAATCCAATAATCTTCGAGACCATTATTGGTTGTTAGGTCTCCATCTGTCGAGCTTGAATATCCAGCTACGATATATCCTCCATCATTGGTTTGTTCTACTGAGGTCGCAAAATCTTCTTCTGAGCCGCCAAAACATTTCTTCCATTCAATGGCAGGTTGACTAAATGATAAAACAGAGGAAAATAGAACTACAGAAAATGTCAATAATTGAATGAATTTCTTCATTTGAATTTATATTTAAGTTGTTTTAAATACTAATGATGCTGCAAGTGTCGAAAAGGTTGCATGTAAGAAAAAATAAAATTTTTCATAATGTCAATTGTATGTCGTTTACTGATTGCCTTAGCACTACTGGTTTTCCTTGAACGCACAAATGCATCAGCCTTTCCTCTAACAGACCATAACCAAACAAACCTATTCCAACATATGTAGGTCTTTCCCCTACCTCAAAAACCGTATCACCTTAGAATCGTTATCTGTTTGAATCCTCAAAAAATACACACCTTCGGGATTAGAAGAAAGGTTAAAGGAGAAGTGATATTTACGTTCGCCCTTGCCGCTTTCCGCTTGAATTATCTGCCCTTGATTATTGAGGACTTCTACTTTAATGGAGGAGAAACTTGTGAGTAAAGTATTCAAACTATATTGGCCTTCTCCGTTTGGAATCAAGTCGGCTTTCATACGCTCGGGGGCAACCTTCAACCCTACTGTGGTTAAATCAAGATTCTGGGCAAAGGTGTCGGCATGGCAAATGTTGTCGGCTATGAGTTGAACGTTGTAAGTTCCGTTATCGGGGAAAGTATGCACAGGGTGTTCTTCGGTAGATAGCGGACTTCCATCCCCAAAATCCCATACGTAAGTATCGGCATGTCCGCTTGTGTTAGTAAATGCTACGGTGTTGCCGCCGTTGGGCTGCATCATAAATTCGCTCCAAATAAAGGCTGTGCTACCACAAAAACTTGCTTTCTTAATAAACACCCCGCTGTCGTAAATAGCATCGGAAGCATCGGCAATGGCTATTCGGAAATGGTAGGTGTCGAGTGGAGTAACAGCATAACTAAGCGGAATAGTAGTTGTAAAGCCATCATATTGAAACAATCCTGCTGTAATACCGGTATCGTTTCGCCAGTAGTAAGCCGAGGCCGAATCCTGATTAATTGTGTTGATGGTGATGGGTTTATTGGTGCCCGGCACAAGGGCAAGATTCTGCATTCCGTTAATTCCGGGGCCGCTAATCCAAAATGCGAACACATCATTGTAATTTGACCACACATACTCTGGATATTCTTCTGAACCAAACACAAAATCGGAAGCGTAAATGGTATCGGCAATCGGAATGAAATCGAATTCAATAACTGCTGCATCCTGAGTGATGTAGCCATACGGAGAAACCAACTGATTCAAATAGGGGTCTGACATGCCGTTCCATTCATAACCAACATTTGGAGCAGTGTTAGGGCCGTTAGCTGCCACAGCTACCCCGGTTGTTAGCACCAATCCATCGGAAAAACCCAAAGTAGCCGATGAATCGTGGAATAGGCCAAATGATTGATAGGAACCTGCCTGAGCATGAAAGTTAAGCACCTCTACACAACTGCCAAAGATGGTTGCGGCCATAAGGCTATCGGGATTGGGACTGTTTAAATCGGAAACCACCGGGCCACTTACTTTAGCCATAGAGGGCAGAGTACCTAATCTTCCCGCTTTCTGGGCAGAAAGATTGGTGACTGAAACAAGCAGTAAAAAGGAGCAGAGGATGTAAAGTTTTTTCATGCTAAAAAATTTTTCAAATATAGTGTTTTGGAGTTTTTGTTGGGGGATATTTAAAACGGCCTTTTCATTGCGTAAAACAGCTTTAAAAACAAATTCCCTTTTTCAAAAAGGAAACGTAATACTCCTCAATGCCTTCTTCAATAGAGGTGAAATCTTTTTCATAACCCGCGTCCCTGAGTTTACTCATTTCCGCCTGAGTAAAATACTGGTAAGCATCCCGAATATCAGCCGGAGTATCAATAAAATCAATATCAAAAGGTTTCCCGAAAGATTGGTGGCAGGCTTTGGCTAAATCTAAAAAGGTGCGGGCCTTTCCGGTTCCAAGGTTGAATATTCCGCTTGTTTTGCGGTGTTCCATCAAATGTAAAATCACTTCTGCAACATCTTTCACATATATGAAATCACGCATTTGCTCGCCATCGGCTATGCCAGCTTTGTGGCTGCGAAAGAGCGATACATTTTTATTGGCTTTTAACGTATTGAACAAATGAAACGGTACAGAAGCCATTCGACCTTTGTGGTATTCATTTGGACCATACACATTGAAGAATTTTAAACCTGCCCAAAAGAAAGGCTTTCGCTCCTGCTCCATAGCCCACAGGTCGAACTGCTGCTTTGATTCGCCATAAGGGTTTAGCGGTTTTAATTGTTTGGAAATTGCATCATTATCGCTAAACCCCAATTCTCCCAATCCATAAGTAGCTGCCGAAGATGCATAAATCAATGGTAAGCCAAACTCCACGGATAAATTCCAGATTTGCTTGGTGTAATCGGTATTGAGCCGGGTTAGCAGTTCAACGTTTTTCTCGGCAGTATCAGTTCTTGCCCCGAGATGAACGATGCATTGAATGTATCGATGATTTGCCTTTATGAAATCGAAAAGTTGTTCTCTATTTTGAAGGCTGGTATATTTTTTGGTTTGGAAATTGGCTTGTTTTAAAGGGATTGAAAAATCATCAACCAATACTAAATCGTTATACCCTTTAGCATTTAAAAATCCGGCGAAATAACTGCCGATAAAACCTGCTGCACCTGTAATAATTATCATTTCGGGACAAAAGTAGGGATAAGGTAGTTATGAGGATAGAAACATAAACTGAATGCTATTGAGAGCATTATATTTCTCAGTCAAGTTATAGATTTGTGGAGGCCAAAACCATTTAACTCAGAAATAGCTAACAGATAAAATAAATCTACCTATATACACCATTCTTTACCTTTGCCTCAGTTTATGATAATCAGGATTTGGGTTCTTTGTGTGTTGATAATGGCTACAGCCGGTTATTCCTATTCACAAAACCGCCGATTTAACCTCCCCGGTCAGCAGCCCGACACCCTTAGGCAGGATAACCCCAATCCCACCCCGCCCCCGAATGACACCCCGCCTCATGAAGCTCCCCAAAGTCCCCCTCCTCCTCCCAAACAAAAGGTAACGGACAACAAACCCAAGGAAACCTTTTGGGATAGAACCTTTACGGGTGGCGGCTTTGGATTGTCCTTTGGAAACTATACCACCATCACACTTTCCCCCCAGTTCGGCTACCGAGTAACCGATAAATTTTGGGTGGGCGTGGGGGCTACCTATAATTATATCCATTACCGAGATTATTCTTATAACACGGTAGTAACAGTAAATGCCAACAACTATGGCGGTCGTGTTTTTGCCCGCTATATTATTTGGAAGGGAATTTTTGTTCATGTGGAAGATGAAATACTGAACCTTCAATCCGACAGTAAAAACAACCGACTATGGATTAATAGTGCTTTGGGTGGCGGCGGTTATCAGCAAGCTTTGGGCGGGAAATCATCAGTCTATATAGTGGCCTTAATCAATTTTACACCCAATAAATATTTTGTAAACACAAGTCCGGTAATACGCTTCGGCTTTAATATCGGATTGTAGGGTCGATTAAAGGATTAGGCTGTTTAACCAATGAAGATTCTCAGCATTAGCGGGCGAAACATTGCTTCGTTGGAAGGCGATTTTGTGATAGACTTCACGGCTGAACCCTTGCTAAGTGCCGGGATTTTTGCCATAACAGGCCCCACCGGTGCCGGAAAATCAAGCATATTAGATACCCTTTGCTTGGCTTTATATGGCCAAACTCCACGCCATAATCTGGCCAAAGAATCAGATGTTAGGATTCTGGATGTTTCGGATAGCAAAGTAACCCCCAACGATGTACGAACTATTCTCAGAAAGGGCACATCGGAGGGCTATGCCGAAGTTGTTTTTAAAGGACAGGATAATGCAACGTATAAAGCTGTTTGGGCCATTCGTCGTGCTCGGGGCAAGGCAGAAGGTAGTTTGCAGGGATATACTGTTGGGCTAACAAACCTTTCCACCAACACCCCTTTTGGCGGCACCCGCACCGAAATCCTGGCCGAAATTGAACGCCTGGCAGGGCTGAACTTTGAGCAATTTACCCGTTCGGTGCTGTTGGCCCAGGGGGAGTTTACTGCCTTTCTGAAAGCAGATAAAAATTCAAAAGCCGAACTGCTTGAAAAGCTTACCGGAACAGATATATACAGCGAAATATCGAAGAAAGTATATGAGAAATACAAGATTGCAGAAGAAAATTGGAAAGACTTAAATAAAAAATCGGGGGATATCCTTCTGCTCGATTCCGATGAATTGGAACGTATTCAAGCAGAGCGGACGGCATTTGCAAGTGAATTAACCGATTTGAATCTCGAAAAGGAAAAGATTAAAAAAGAAACCGATTGGCATTCAAGGTTGGATGAATTGCAAAAAAGCCTTGCCGAGTCGGAAAATGACTTTAATCGTTCAAAGGCAATTAAGGAAGAGGCTCAACCCCGAATTGATCATTTTGAGACAGTAGAAAGTGTGCAGGCGGCAAAGGTGCTTTTTGAAAACAAACAGGCAGCCAAGCAACTTTTGGAATTAAAAACCGGCGAAGAACAGGAAATTGGTAAAAGCCTCGAAACCCGTTCCGCTGTTTATCTTGATTTAGAAAAACAATTAAATCACCTTTCTGAAAATCTTGCATCATTAGAAAAGGAATTTGAATCGGCTAAGCCCGACATCGAACAGGCCAAACGTTTAGATACCCTGCTCGAGTCAAAGGTTTCGGGAGTGGTGGAAGCAGAAAAAGCAGTGCAATTAATAGCCTTGAAAAGTCGCAGTCTGGAATCAGCCATTCAGGACAAAACAAATGAATGGACTGAAATTTCTACAAAACTTTCCAAGCTAAAGGAATGGTTTGAAACCAACGATTCACGCAAAGAAATTGCCTTGAAGGAACCCTTAATTCTTTCTAAACTTCGGGATGCTGCTGCCTTGTTTCAAAGCCAGAAAACATTAACCGAAAACTTGAATAAGGAAACAGGTAAGGGCAAAGACTATGAAAAGGATTTAGGCGAACTGAATGGCCGGGTAAATGAAATTAAAGAAAAAGTAAACAGTATTTCATTAACAATTGCTGAACGGCAAAAGCAATTCGGACTGCAAAATATTCAGCAAATGGAGCAGGATGAGCTTCAATTTGCAGAGAAAATAAAGGAATTAAGCTCAGCCAAAATCCTATGGGAAACCCTTAGCGAATTGGAATCCCAACATTCAAAAACGAAAAAATCAGTAAATGATGCAGAGAAATCATTGACTGATTCTCAAAACGAACTTATTGCTCAAAAGGGAAATTTAGAACTTAGTTTCGCCAAGAAAGAAACGGCAGAATCGGGCTTGACTAAGGCACAGATCCGTTCGGCTGAAAATGTGGAATCACTTCGCCAGCACTTGAAGCAAGGAGAGGAGTGTCCCGTTTGCGGAAGTAAAGAACATTTCTATGCGGATCACGATAGTTTTTCAGGCCTATTGGGTGATTTGGAAAAGGAAGTAAAAATCCTGAGGGTTGAATATGATGAAGCCCTTAAAGCCGTATCCAAATTAGAGCAACAAATTGAAAACACCTCAGCAGAAAAGGAAAAGCACAGTATTGAATTCATATCCATTAAGGAGAAATTAAACAGTGCCAATGAGGCATGGGAATCTTTTCCAAAGGATGAACAGCTTTTAAAAATTGAACCCGAAAAGCGTTCGGAATGGTTAAAGAATGAAATAGATAAATCTATTGCCGGAGCAGAAAGTGTCAAGGCTAAAATCAAAGCACATCACACCGAGAAAGAATCTATTTCCAAACTGAAAGACGATTTGGAAAAAGAGAAAGTTAAAGCCGAGGATTTAACGAAACTAAAGGCGGAACTAAATCAGAGTTTGGCCTTGTCGAATCAAAGTATCCAAACATTTCAGCAGGAATTGAAAGGAAACATAGACAGAGTGGACGAGTTGTTGAGTGAATTAAATCCCCTCTTCAATCAACCGGAATGGAGCGACAAATGGAAACAAAACCCAACCACCTTTATTGACACTATTATTGGCTTCGCCCGAGCTTGGAATGAAAACCGCGATTCATTAGACCAATACAACAAGCGTTTTGAATTACTGAAAGCTGAAATTGATTCTTTGCAAAAACAGTTTTCAGACCATAAAAAAACAGAGAAAGAAACACTTGAAAAGTTATCCATTCTTAGCTTAGCGTTTAATAAACTAACAAAAGACCGCAAAGAACTATTTGGTGGTAAATCAGTTTTGGAAGTGGAGAATCTTTACAGTGACCGTATCTCCAACTATTCAAAAGAAAGGTCCGGGGCACAAACCGGGGCGAATGAACTAAAAGTGAAAATAAGCACCGAAACCGGACGATTAAATCAGGTTAAAAGCGACATAAAGATTCAGGAGAAACATCTAGGAACTAGCCTGGCAGCTTTAGAAAACTGGCTGAGGGATTACAATTCAGGAAAGCAAAAACAACTAAACGAAGAAGAACTGCAACACCTGCTTTCCTTTTCATCTGCATGGATAGCCTCCGAACGATCAGCTTTAAAAGAATTTGACAACGCTATTTTGAAAGCAGAGTCAACGCTAAAAGAACGGGGCAATCAGCACAATCTTCATCTGGCCAATAAGATTTCGGATCGCAGCTTAACCGAACTTAGCCTTCAGTTGGACTTGGTAACCCAGTCGTTTGAAACGAAGGAGAAGTTGAAAAATGAAATTGATTTCCGATTAAAGCAGGACGCTGAGAATAAAAAGCAATCGGCTAAGCTACTGATTGAGATTGCCGCCAAAAATGAAATCTACGAAAAGTGGGCTAAACTGAACGATATAATCGGTTCGGCTGATGGAAAGAAATTCAGACAGATTGCTCAGGAATACACCTTGGAGGTTTTGCTTGGATATGCAAATGTCCACTTACAAGACTTAGCCCCTCGTTACAAGTTAGAGTGTATCCCCGACTCGCTTTCACTTCAAGTTCTCGACCTGGACATGGGCAACGAAATCCGTTCTGTGCATTCCCTTTCGGGTGGTGAATCCTTTCTAGTGTCTCTGGCTTTAGCATTAGGTCTGGCTTCCTTATCCTCCAATAAAATGAAGGTGGAGTCGCTCTTCATCGACGAAGGCTTCGGCTCTCTCGACCCCCTTACCCTATCCATAGCAATGGACGCTCTCGAAAAACTTCATCATCAGGGCCGCAAAGTGGGGGTAATATCCCACGTTCAGGAATTAACCGAACGCATCAACACACAAATTAAAGTGGTTAAATTGTCGAGCGGCAGAAGTAAAGTGGAAACGCAGTTTGTGATGAATAGTTGAGAAGTTAATAATGGTTTACAGGAAACCGTACAAACGCACCGCCTCCACTTTGAATTAACGTTTGTGCTAACGAAAACCAACCCAACAATACAAATACGAAACGCAAGTTTCACCAAGGTAAGCGGCACTTTTAGCCTGAAAGCCCTAAAGACGGGCTAAAACAACGGCAACCAACGCACCTCGGTGCCAATATCTACCTTCCTGCTAAGCAAAAAATTGTTAATAACTTTTTGTTATTTGTATTTTACTGTAGTCGACAATTGCATTGTCTTTAATAGCAAGCCAATATAAAATCAACATTACATCGTATTTCACTGCCGATATTTCGGCCTAATATATCTTTGACTATACCTAATGAATAACACAATACAAAACCAAATGAGCAAAGCGGCAATCGCCCT
>CANJNG010000023.1 GCA_947475205.1 Bacteroidota bacterium | reverse complement strand
GTTGTTAAAGATATTACTAAAAAATGGGAAAAACCAATCTTAAATTGGAATCAAATTTCAATTCAATTAAACATCATTTTTACTGAAAGATTTAATCTAAACGAAATCTAACAAAAAATAAAAATGACACAGTTTATGTAACAAACCCTTGAGGCCAGGTAGGCAGAGGTTTTACCGCTGCACCACCACCTTAGCAGCGTTGCCCGTAGCTGTTCTTAAGGTATATATCCCATTTTCCAAACCGCTCAAGTCTATTTGCTTTCTTTGGGGTTTGCCATTCCAAATTACTTTTCCCATAACATCATACACCGAAATTTCTTCCAAGCCTAAAATGTTTTGGAAATGAATAATGCCTGTGGTTGGGTTGGGGTAAATTTCAAATTGATTTGGACTTCTGATTTCTGTTCCAAGAATTATTGATTCAGAAATAGGTGGGCCGCATTCATTGCTTCCCTTTTTAAAATACACCAATGTGGTTTGTCCGGAAGAAGCTCCAATCTCATCATAACTGCCATAGTTCCAGCTACTATTCGCGGATTCTGAATAAAAGCCAAAATCTATCCCCAGTTTGTGGTTTCCATAACTCGTACTTTCGAACGGTTGAAATTGCCCAAAGCAATTAGAATCTAATGGCGAAAACCAAAAATCAATGCTTAATGTATCATTGTAGGATACAAAAATACTATTCCCGCAAAGAATAGTGTCCAAGTAAAATGTACTCAAAAATCCAATCTCATTAATTTCCCCAGGATTTACAAGCTTAAATTCATTGGGGAATTCTGTATAGAATAATTCGTTTGCCGATTCAATTACTGAAACTGTATCAACGTAGTATTGCCCTCCGTTCGGGGTCATTTCCAGAAACACAACTTTTATGGAATCGGCGGTAGTGTCTATTTGATACACAATATTTTTAAAGTAGTACTGTTCGCCTGCACTCGTCCATTCATAAGAATATTGTACCCCCCACGGTGTGTTATGTGGAACTTGCACATAGTAAGAATTACTATTTGATTGGGAATATATAAACTCATCCCCAACACTCAAATTATACAATTCTCCCCAAGTTGGCAAATGCACTCCTAAAATGGGGTTTTGGCATCCTACTATATAGTAACGAGTAGTATCGGTTGGAAACTGGTAAAAATCAAAACCAGCGATAAGTCCAAAGGTTTGGCCAAGCTTAATTGTTCCTCCATTCCAATCACTTGCTAAAGGAGCGTCATTTAAATCTACCAGCCTAAAAGAGATAGTTTTCACAGAATCCAAAATTCCCATAACGGAATCTAAAACTATGGTATCAATCTTAGCCTTTATTTTTTGACCATTTGCATAATTGAAAACCGTCCATTCTTCGCCTTGAATAGCCTTAGATTTTATTAAAACCGAGTCACCTGTTTTTGTAAAGAAGTAACAATTACCATTTCCTTGGTACAAAATTTTTGCTCCAAGCCATGTGGGAGCTTTCAGGTCATAGCAACTGCTTGATGAATCATAACCCAGAGTTGTATAATTGAAAAAAGCGGTGTCGGTAGATTCAATTGCAACAGAATCTATTCGAATTCCATTGAAAGCTCCGGTATCGTTGCGGAAGAAATACTGCGTTGTTGATTTTATTGGCTGATAATTCTGTGCAATGCAATTACAAACCAAAACAAACAAACCAAAACTGATGATTAGATACCTACCCATTTTAATTTGGAGGTAAATCTAAAACAAAATCTAATTCAGCAATATTTTCGGTATGAGCGAATTTAATGTCGAAACAAAACTCAACTCAACTCTACGCCATCACATCCTTCCCGTGGCACTGCTTGTATTTCTTGCCACTTCCGCAGGGGCAAGGGTCGTTTCGGTTGATTTTATTCTCTACTCGGATAGGGGCTACTTTCTGCACCGGAGGTGGTGGGCCTTCTTGCTGAGGGTTTCCGCCGCCTTCGTTTCCGGCTGTGCTTGATGAAACATACTCCTGTTTGCTGGCGGTTATCCGTTCGCGGGGTGGCTGTTGCACTTTGGTGGGGGGAACAATCGGAACGTTTTCCTGATGGGGCAAATTGCCTTTAAAGAGGAAGGATACAATCTCGCGGTTGTTTTGGTCGAGCAGTTTCTTAAACAAATCGAAGGCCGAGAATTTATACACCAACAAGGGGTCTTTTTGTTCATAGACGGCACCCTGCACATCGTGTTTGAGTTCGTCCATGGTGCGGAGGTGTTCTTTCCAGGCTTCGTCGATAATGCCCAGAACAATTGATTTCTCAAAGGTTTTTACAATCTCTTTGCCTTGGCTTTCATAGGATTTTTTCAGGTTTACGAGCACCTGCATATTTTTCAAACCATCGGTGATAGGCACTATCATATTCTCGAACTGATGGCCTTGCGTTTCATACACATTCTTCACGATAGGCCAGGCCCGGTGAGCCATTTGTTCTTTTTTGTGATGATAATTTTCCAATGCCTTATCGAATGTTTTTTCGCTCAAAGCAGCGGTGTCGCCTTTCAGGAATTCGTTTTCGTCAAAGGGGGTATCTATTCCAAACGTCTTGATTAATTCGAGGCGAAGACCTTCGTAATTCTTTTGGTCTTTGTATTCGTTGAGGATGCTGTCGGCGGTGTCGTACATCATATTCACGATGTCCATCACTAATTTGTCGCCAAACAAGGCATTGCGGCGGCGGCGGTAAATCACTTCCCGCTGGCTGTTCATCACATCATCGTATTCCAACAAACGCTTACGGATACCGAAGTTGTTTTCTTCCACCTTCTTTTGTGCCCGTTCGATGCTGTTTGTAACCATGCTGTGCTGGATTACATCGCCTTCTTCGTGGCCCATACGGTCCATCAGTTTCGAAATTCGTTCCGAACCAAACAAACGCATCAAATCATCTTCCAAACTCACAAAAAACTGCGAACTACCGGGGTCTCCTTGACGACCGGCACGACCGCGTAACTGTCTGTCCACCCGTCGGCTTTCGTGGCGTTCGGTACCGATAATGGCCAAACCGCCTGCCCCGATTACACCTTCACCCAGTTTGATGTCGGTTCCCCGTCCGGCCATATTCGTTGCAATGGTTACTGCGGCTGTTTTACCTGCCGAAGCCACAATCTCGGCCTCGCGTTGATGCAATTTAGCGTTCAATACATTGTGCTGAATGTTGCGAAGTTTCAGCATTCGGCTCAATAATTCCGAAATTTCTACCGAGGTAGTTCCGACCAACACCGGACGACCGGCTTCGGTCATTTTCACCACTTCATCAATTACGGCATTGTATTTTTCTCGTTTGGTTTTATACACCAAATCTTCCATGTCTTTCCTCACAATGTTGCGGTTTGTTGGAATCACCACCACATCTAATTTATATATTTCCCAGAACTCACCGGCTTCTGTTTCGGCAGTTCCGGTCATACCCGCCAACTTTTCATACATCCGGAAATAGTTCTGTAAGGTAATGGTAGCAAAGGTTTGTGTGGCATCTTCCACCCGCATATTTTCCTTCGCTTCGATAGCTTGGTGCAATCCATCGCTGTATCGGCGGCCTTCCATTATACGTCCGGTTTGCTCATCTACAATCTTCACCTTGTTGTCAATCACTACATACTCCACATCTTTTTCAAACATGGTGTAAGCCTTCAACAATTGACTAACGGTGTGAATCCGTTCGCTTTTCACCGAGAAATCCTGCATAAGGGTTTCTTTACGCGAAATCTTTTCATCATCGGCAAGATTCGACTTTTCAATATCGGCAATTTCGCTACCGACATCCGGCAATACGAAGAAGTTACCATCTTCCATATTTCCGGTCATGTATTCGATACCTTTTTCGGTAAGTTCAACGCTATTGCTTTTTTCGTCAATCACAAAATAAAGTTCGGCATCCACTTTGTGCATTTCCTTTTGCTGGTCTTGCATGTGGTAGTCTTCCACCTTTTGCAAAATTTGCTTCACACCCGACTCACTCAAATATTTAATCAGGGCTTTATTCTTTGGTCCACCGCGGTGTGCACGAAGCAAAGCCATACCAGCCTCTTCCTTTTTACCTTCAGTAACTAATCTTTTGGCATCGCTCAGGCAGGTTTGTATATACGTTTTCTGAACATTGATGAGGCGTTCTATCTTCGGACGAAGTTCCACAAATTCGTGTTTATCGCCACGAGGAACAGGGCCGGAAATAATTAAAGGAGTACGGGCATCATCAATCAAAACGCTGTCCACCTCGTCCACGATGGCGAAATTGTGACGGCGTTGCACCAATTCTTCGGGAGTGCGAGCCATGTTATCACGCAGATAATCGAAACCAAACTCATTGTTTGTTCCGTAGGTAATATCGGCTAGGTATGCTTTGCGGCGTTCTTCGCTGTTAGGCTGATGATAGTCGATACAGTCGGTGCTGATTCCGTGAAATTCGAACAAAGGAGCATTCCATTCACAGTCCCGTTTACTTAGGTAAGTGTTTACGGTTACTACGTGTAAACCTTCGCCGGGCAAGGCATTGAGGTAAAGCGGAAGAGTAGCCACAAGGGTTTTTCCTTCACCGGTTGCCATCTCTGAAATCTTACCCTGATGCAACACAACACCACCAATCAACTGCACATCGTAATGGACCATATCCCACTTTATCATGGCACCACCGGCAAGCCAAGTGCTGTTCCAACGGGCTTTTCCATTATCAATAGTTACATTTGCTTTTTGGGTGGAAATATCTTTATCCCAATCGTTTGCCGTAACTTCAATAAATTCATTTTCTTTGAAACGACGAGCGGTTTCTTTCAATACGGCAAAGGCTTGTGGAAGAATTTCGTCTAATTTCTCTTTTATTTTGGCCAAACGGGTTTTCTCCAATTCGTCCATTTGTTTGAAAAGGGTTTCCTTTTCACGGTCGTCCACACTGTCGCTTTCGGCTTGCTGTTTTAGATTAGCAATCTCAGTTACTTCCGGAGAAATATGGTCTTGGATTGCTTGACGAAACTCTGCTGTTTTAGCCCGGAGTTGGTCGTTTGAGATGGAATTAAGTTTGGCGTATTCAGCTAATATCTCCTCTACAATAGGATTAATGAGGGCAACGTCTTTATCTGATTTTTTTCCGAAAATTTTGGAAAGGAGATTATTGAAATACTCAAGCATTTGGCTTTTTTAAATAAGGGTGCGAAAATAGGAAGGCAAACGGAATAAAGGGTGAACTTATTTCGATGGCGGAAACGCCTTTCAAAAACCAAACTCAAAGGGTGGATTTTGAGAAATGGCAGAAAGTTTCAAGTTTCAAGTTTCATTTGGCAGGGGCTGTTGTCAGAATGGCAGCAAAAGATTAAGATTGAGAGACCTCCGCATAGCTTTTCCGTTGCATCTTTGCGGCTGAAACCATTTTCATTGAAAACTTTAGATAAATCAAACTTAAAAATCATTATTCGAACCTTTGCTGGTTTGGAAGAAACCCTTGCAGCCGAAGTGCTTAAACTCGGTGGAAGAAACATAAAAGAACTTACCCGTGCGGTGCAATGCGAAGGTGATTTGGGCTTTATTTACAAAGCTAATTTCAGTTTACGCACTGCTATAAATATCCTTGTTCCTGTATTTGAATTCAGGGCAGCTAATGATGTGGAATTATATAATAATCTGAAGGCATTTGAGTGGGATGAGTTGCAGGACGTTGATCAAACCTTTGTGATAAATCCTGTGCTTGGGGCTAAATCGGTATTTAATCACACCCTATTTTTAGCCCAGCGTACCAAAGATGCATTGGTAGATTATTTCAACGAAAAGTATCAACGTCGCCCCGATGTTAGCAAAAATAACCCCGATCTATATTACACTATCCATGCTGACGACGATAAATTTACCCTTTCGCTAGATAGCAGTGGTGATATACTTTTCAAACGCGGCTATAGGCAGATTGCAGGCGAGGCTCCCTTAAATGAAGTATTGGCTGCAGCCCTGGTGCAAATCAGCGGTTGGAATCCTCCCCGTCCGCTATATAATCCTATGTGTGGGTCGGGAAGTATTGGAATCGAAGCTGCTTTGATGGCTGCCAATATTCCTCCTGGCGTGTTTCGTGAAGGATTCGGTTTTCAAAAATGGAAAAACTATGATGAAGAGTTGTATAATCTCATCACCGAAAAACTTTTAGATAAAATTAAAGAGGATTATATTAAGATTATTTGCAATGATATTTCTTCCGAAGCCATGCAACTCACCGAAGAAAATGTGATGGCTGCTAAGGTGGAAGATTTGATTGCGTGCAGCACGGAAGATTTTTTCCTGTCATCGGCTTCTTCAGGACCCGGCACTGTGATTATTAATCCACCCTATAATGAGCGGATGGAACTGGAAGATGAAATAGGCTTTTACCAAAAAATTGGGGATACCCTGAAGCATAAATATCCGGGCTGCACTGCTTGGGTGCTTACTGCAAATCTTGACGCAGCAAAGTATATCGGTTTGCGTCCTTCCCGCAAGATTGCTCTTTTCAATGGACAGTTGGAATGTAAATTCCTGCGGTTTGATTTGTATGAAGGAAGTAAGCGGAGGTAGTTGTCAAACTTAGCATGTTTGCACACCTAATTCCGAATTGATAAACGTTTTCAAAATACCTTTGCCCACCTAAATCCGCGTAAGGATTAGAAAAAAAAGAAATAGAATTATGATACTTGAAATGAAAGTGCCCAGTCCGGGCGAGTCAATTACTGAAGTAGAAATATCGAAATGGTTAAAGCAAAATGGTGATTTTGTAGAAAAGGATGAAGAAATAGCCGAAATAGATTCTGATAAGGCTACGCTAACACTGAATGCAGAAGAAGCTGGAGTATTGACTATTCTGGTACAACCCGGCACCGTAAAAGTGGGGGATGTGGTATGTAAGATTGATACGGCAGCGGCCCCCTCTAACTCCCCCAAAGGGGGAGGACAAAATGCCCCAACGGGCAAAGAGCCTAAAGTAGAAACTACAAAATCCGAAACTTTGCCGAACCCCTCCCCTTTGGGGAGGACGGGAGGGGCTGCGGCTGGTGTGGCTACTTATGCCAGTGGCACAGCAAGTCCGTCGGCTGCCAAAATATTGGATGAAAATAATGTTTCTCCGGCACAAGTAAACGGTACGGGACGCGATGGACGGATCACCAAAGGAGATGCCTTGGCCGCTTTAGCTAAAGGCTTTACTGTTCCTGAAAAGAAAGGCGGATTTGCGGGTGGCAGCCGAGATACTGACCGTCAGAAAATGACTTCGCTGCGGAAGAAAGTTGCTCAACGCTTAGTGTCTGTAAAGAACGAAACAGCTATGCTGACGACGTTCAACGAAGTAGATATGAGTGCGATGATGGAAATTCGCAAACTGTATAAAGATAAGTTTAAGGAGAAATATGGTGTAAACATTGGATATATGTCTTTCTTCACCAAAGCTGTAACCGAGGCATTGGCTTTGTTTCCGGCGGTAAACGGACAAATAGACGGGGACGAAATAGTGTATCATAAATATGCCGATGTGGGCATTGCCGTAAGCACTCCCAAAGGTTTGATGGTTCCGGTATTGCGAAATGCCGAACAAATGAGTTTGGCTGAAATAGAAAATGGAATTTCGGATTTGGCGGTTAAAGCCCGTGATGGAAAAATTACGGTGGATGAACTCAGTGGCGGTACGTTTACTATTACCAATGGCGGAGTGTTTGGCAGCATGATGAGTACGCCGATTATTAACCCTCCGCAAGTGGCTATTCTTGGAATGCACAATATTATAGAACGGCCTGTTGCTGTGAACGGAAAGGTGGAAATTCGCCCGATGATGTATTTGGCTCTTAGTTACGACCACCGTATAATTGATGGCCGCGAGTCGGTTGGGTTCCTGGTGAAAGTGAAAGAAATGCTGGAGAACCCGGTGAAGTTGCTTTTTGGAAGCAAGCACCCGTATGAGATTTTGCTGGGGCTTTAGAGGTACATCTTTTTCACACTTTATCTATATACTTTCGCACCCGAAATGCGGTATGTGAAAAGTTTAGTGGAGAGTTATGCGAAAATTGGCTCAAGCATTTTAGCCCTCATTGCAGCTGAGGCTTTCATACAACTCATCAATGCAGCGTTTTTTTTAGTTCTGCTCATTTATTTCAACAAGCAGGGATATCCTGATTATGAAGCTGCGGGGTTCGTGTCTTATCGGTTTTTGGGTGTAGTATTGGTTGCACTCCCGGTAGGGATTTATGCTCGTGGGAGGAGGTTGCTGCCTTTATTCTATGCCGCTTCGGTTATGGTACCTTTGCTTTCTTTGTTGATTCTATGGGGAATTGAAAAGCATTTTTCAAACCTTATTAGCATTGCTATGTTTTTTTGGGGTGTCTTTTTTAACTTCATAACAGTGGTTGTAAACCCGTTTATCATTCGTAATTGTGATGAGAATGCCCGCAGTGAAGCTTTTGCACTGAGTTATGCTTCCAATAGCCTTGCTTCTATTGTATGCGGACTTTTGGCCTGGGTGCTCACATCGGGCTTAGGGTTTGATATTGGTGAACGAAATGTTATGTTTGTTATAATTACTCTTTCCCTGTTAGCTCTTCCATTGTTGCGATTTGTTGACAGAAATGAAAATATCGAATATTTACCCCAACTGGAACTTTTTGAGCCTGACTTTGAATCGAGCAGTAAGAAGTCCGGGAAGAGAAATCTGCCTAGTTCCCTCATTCAAAATTATGATTGGAAAATAATATTTCATGCTCTTTTCCCAACGCTAGTTATTGCTATTGGTGCAGGATTTACCATTCCATTTGTTAGTCTGTTCTTTTTCACGGTCCATCATGTTGATACTGATATCTTCTCACTCATCGGCACAATTACGGCTATTTTAGTTACGCTATTAGCTCTATTAGTGCCTAATTTATTAAAGAAATGGGGGTTTAAGAAATCTATCACAGGAACACAAATTGTAGCAGTGACATTGCTGGTGCTTTTTTCCACCACCGAATGGTATGCTCAGTGGCAATGGGCGGCATGGTTAGCGGCTATTTTTTATATCAGTCGCCAACCTTTAATGAACATGACAGGGCCGATGACTACAGAGTTGGTGTTAAACTATGTGGGCACTCGAAACAGGGAAATTATTTCGGCACTCACTTCGGCAATTTGGAGTGGAAGTTGGTTTTTCAGCTCAATTATTTTTAAATGGTTGAGAGAAGCCCATCAACCTTATGTCAATATCTTTCTTATAACCGGAGCAATGTATGCCTTGGGAGTGGTGTTTTACTATCGCTTAATTATGGCGTATGAGGAAAAGATTAATATTTCAAGCAATTAAGCTTTTTTTCGCATCCTTGCAGATTGAATATGAAGTTTCCTGTTTCACTTCACACCCTTAGCCATATTACCTTTGGGGTATTGGCTTTTCTATCGATTTACTTCGTAACAGAGCGGTTGTGTTATGTTGATTCAGCTTGGCAATTTTGGGATAGGGTAAACTTTGAACATTTCGTTTTTCCAAGCAATAGGTATGGTGTGTTTATATCGGAAATACCCTTGTTTGTAGCTGTGAAACTTGGTTTGCCACTAAAGGCTTTGGTCTATATTTTCTCGGTTGGATACATTGCTTTATACTATTTGGTTTGGCGGATTTGTGTTTATAGTCTGAAATCTGAAACAGCCGGGCTTACCTTACTATTAGGGCTTTGCATTGGCGTTCGTCAGAGTTTTTGCCACACCGTAACCGAAACACATCAATGTTTGGTTTATTGTGCATTGCTTTTTGCCGTTTTAGATTCTAGTGTCATTTGCAAGGAAATATATCGTTGGGTACTTGCTCTTACAATCTCAGTTTTAGCTTTGGCAACACATCCAGTGGCGGTTTTTCCTATTTTATTCTTAACAGGCTTTTATCTTGTTAAGAATAATAAACTTTTCTCACCTTTGGCTTATAGTGTTGTTGCCCTTACAGTAGGCATAGCTTTTATTCGTTTTCTTTTTCCTGAAAATGAATATGATGCATCGCAATATGGGC
The DNA here is from genome assembly GCA_947475205.1 of Bacteroidota bacterium. Taxonomy (GTDB): domain Bacteria; phylum Bacteroidota; class Bacteroidia; order JAIBAJ01; family JAIBAJ01; genus JAIBAJ01. The sequence goes on along the minus strand of CANJNG010000023.1, from coordinate 29,241 downwards.
CACTTAAAAATCTTAGTGATTTGTCCTTTAACCTAAAAGAATACTACTCACTTGCATATTTAGTCCGAAGGTTTAGGTTTAATTATTGGGTAGTGCTTGCTGTTGCGTTAGTCACCATTATTTTAGTTTGGAAAGAGAAAATTCCGCTAAAGGGCTGCTTTTCCGCTTTAGGAGTATTAGGCTATTTTGTGCTATCAATTATCGCCTTCAGACGAGGCGATTCGGATTTGATGATGGAAAAAAATTTCCTTCCAGGGATATTCATGGTAAATCTAGTATTCGCAGACCAATTTATTCGGTGCAATTTTCAGAACGATTTCCGAAAGATGGGAGCATTTTCATTTATACTCATTAGCGGAATTGTAGTCATAATTTACGGTTGCTTGTATTTTCAGAAACGTAACATTTACCTTCTGTCGTTGATAGATAAAGCAGCTAGCAAAAATATTTCAAAAGCAATTTTCACATCATCAACTTGTAACCCAAACAAGCTAGAGATACCGTGGGCTATAGGCTGCGAATCTTTATTGCTCAGTCAGTTTACCTATGGAGAATGTTGGACAATTGTACTTAAATCACCCGACATGACAATTGACGAAAATGGCTTGTGCTTTATACCCGTAAAATGGTGCTGTTTTGCAAAGAAAAACTTAAATCCAAAGTATTTCCCTGTGCCGCAAGTACCCTACAAAGTCATTACAAACAATTAGTATTAGCAAGAAAAGAAAAGGGGAAATTCAATATGAATTCCCCCTTTTTACTAATTCTGTTTAAAGCTTTGCCTTCACTTCAACTTGTGTATAGCCTTCCAAAATATCGCCAACTTTAATGTCGTTGAAGTTTTCGATATTCAGACCGCATTCGTAGCCAGCAGAAACTTCCTTTACATCGTCCTTGAAACGTTTCAGTGAGCCAAGTCCACCGTTGTAAACCACAATTCCATCGCGGATAAGGCGTACTTGGGTTTGACGGGTAACTTTTCCATCGAGAACCATACATCCTGCAATTGTGCCCACTTTCGTAATCTTGAATACCTCGCGGATTTCGATATTGCAGGTAACTTTTTCTTCCATTGTTGGTGCAAGCATACCTTCCATCGCCGCCTTTACTTCTTCAATTGCATCGTAAATAATTGAATACAGGCGAACGTCAATTTGTTCCTGTTCGGCCAATTTGCGTGCACTTACGCTTGGACGAACCTGGAAGCCAACAATAATGGCATTTGATGCCGATGCCAACATAATGTCGGATTCGGAGATTTGTCCAACTGCTTTGTGAACAATATTCACTTGAATTTTCTGAGTTGATAGTTTTATTAAGGAATCTGCCAATGCCTCTACCGAACCATCCACGTCGCCCTTTACAATTACATTCAATTCTTGGAAATCTCCTATGGCCAATCGACGGCCAATTTCGTCCAAAGTGATATGTTTGTTTGTACGGTAGCCTTGTTCGCGTTGAAGTTGCAAACGCTTGTTGGCAATTTCGCGAGCTTCGCGTTCATCGTCCATAACATTAAAATGGTCGCCGGCTTGCGGTGCACCCGTTAATCCAAGAACAATAACCGGAGCAGCTGGACCAGCATTTTTAACGTTTTGTCCACGTTCGTTATGCAAGGCTTTTACTTTACCCGAATAGCATCCGGCAAGTATCACATCGCCCACTTTCAATGTTCCTTTCTCAACTAGTATGGTAGAGATAAATCCACGACCTTTATCAAGCGAAGATTCGATAACTGTACCCATCGCATTACGGTTTGGGTTTGCTTTCAGTTCTAAAAGTTCAGCTTCAAGAATTACTTTCTCAAGCAATTTATCAATGTTGATTCCCTTTTTGGCCGATATTTCTTGAGATTGGTATTTACCGCCCCAGTCCTCCACCAAAATATTCATTCCGGCAAGTTCTTCCTTAATTTTTTCAGGATTAGCACCCGGTTTGTCAATTTTATTTATGGCGAAAACGATAGGTACACCTGCAGCCTGAGCATGGTTGATTGCCTCTTTCGTTTGCGGCATCACATTGTCGTCAGCTGCCACCACCACAATAACTACGTCGGTAACTTTAGCACCACGGGCACGCATAGCTGTAAATGCTTCGTGACCCGGAGTATCAAGGAAAGTGATGTGCTTACCGTTCTCCATTTCCACACTATAGGCACCAATGTGCTGAGTAATTCCACCAGCTTCACCCGCAATTACGTTGGCTTTACGGATATAATCAAGCAAGGAAGTTTTACCATGATCCACGTGTCCCATTACGGTAACAATTGGAGGACGTTCTTTCAAATCTTCATCCTTATCTTCTTCTTCCTTAATAGCTTCCTGTACTTCGGCACTCACAAATTCCACCTCGAAACCGAATTCTTCAGCCACTATACTGAGTGTTTCTGCATCCAAACGTTGATTTATGGAAACGAACATTCCTAAAGACATACAGGTAGCAATAATTTGATTTACCTGCACACTCATCAGTTTAGCCAACTCGTTTGCGGTAACAAATTCAGTAACTTTAATTGTCCGTTTATCCTGTTCGTTTTGTTCGGCTTCTGCCTCAAATTGTGTGCGTTTCTCGTCCCGCTTGTCACGGCGATACTTAGCCGATTTCGACTTTCCACCACCGCTCAATCGGGCAAGTGTTTCTTTTACCTGCTTTTGAATTTGTTCTTCGGTAAGCGGTTGCTTGTTGTCGCGTTGTTGTCCAGGTCCACGGTTTTGTCCTTGATTATTTCCACCTTGACCAGGCTGTCCGGGGCGATTTTGTCCAGGGCGATTTGGTCCACGGTTATCTTGAATAGCAGGGTTTCCTTGTCCAACATTGGCTCCAACCTGATTTATATCAACAGATTTTTTAATCCGCTGACGTTTTCCTCCATCACGGGATTGCCCTTGTTTCTTTTTATCGGCCTCGGTTGGAAGCTCAATTTTACCCATAATCTTTGGGCCACTGAGTTTCGTGATTTGGGTTTCGTGATGTTCGGGTGCAGCTTTGGCATTCTCAGCCTTTTCGGCATCTGTGTAATTGGCCATATCACCTACCGACACTGCTTTTGGTGGTGCAGTAGGAGCGGCAGGAGCAACCGGTTCGGGTTTTACTTCCGCTACAGGTGCTGGTGCTACTAGAGGTGCAGACTCTACAGCTTTTGGTGCTTCGGGCTCAGCTTTTTTAGAAGCCTTAACTTTAGGTTTAGGGGTTAAATCAATTTTCTCACCCGTAAAGGTAAATTTCACCCCTCCCTCAGCACCTGATTTTGCTTTTATAGTTCCATCCTCCGCTGTGCTTGTTTCAGGTAGAGTTTCAGGTTCAGCGGCAGGTGTCGGAACTACTTCCGGCTTAACTTCAACAACCGGAGGTGCAGCTGCAACAACCGGCGGTACAACTACTACTGGAGCAGGTTTAACAGGTTCAGGTTGCTGAACAACTATTGGTTCAGCAGTAGCCGCCTTTTTAGAATTAATGGTAACTTCGACACCATGCGAAAACTCTTCACGACGGGCTTTATTTTCTTCGATTTGCTTGTGTGCCGCATCCGCTACAGCTTTGTCATTTGCATATTCCTTCAACAACAAATCATAATGCTCCCGCTCGACCTTGAAATTCGGGTTTACGCCATCAACTCCCTTGCCCTTCAGAAAACTAATTATATCTTGGGCAGGTAGTCCAAATTCTGAGGCTACTTTGGTTAAGCGTTTCGGTTCAAATACTTCTGACATTAATTTTCTTTTGTCGTTGGGGTGTAAATTCAGTTGTAATCGTTACAACTTTTTGTTTTCTGTCGGGTTTCGTCTTCGGTGTCTAAGTTTCTCATGGGCATAAACCTATTCAAACTCAGATTTTAAAATATTCATTACTTCTACGATGGTTTCTTCTTCCAAATCGGTGCGGTCAACCAATTCTTTTACCGATAGGTCAAGCACCGAACGGGCGGTATCTAAGCCTATTTTCTTGAATTCGTCAATAATCCATCCATCAATTTCATCGCCAAATTCGTCTAAGTCCACATCATCAATATCCACTTCATTGTCGCGGAACACATCAATTTCATATCCAGTTAATAATCCGGCTAATTTGATATTGTAACCGCCTTTCCCGATAGCCAAACTCACTTGGTCGGGGCGAAGGAATACTTCGGCACGTTTGGTCTCTTCATCCAATTTTATAGAAGTGATTTTAGCCGGGCTTAATGCTCGCTGAACCAAAAGTTGATTGTTGTTGGTATAATTGATTACGTCGATGTTTTCGTTTTTCAACTCACGCACAATACCATGAATACGCGAACCTTTCATCCCAACGCATGCACCAACCGGGTCAATACGGTCATCATAGCTTTCTACAGCAACTTTAGCACGTTCGCCGGGTGCACGAACTATTTTCTTAATGGTGATAAGTCCGTCAAATACTTCCGGAACTTCCAACTCAAACAATCTTTCTAAGAAAGTAGGTGCTGTACGGGAAAGTGTGATGCTGGGCTGACCGTTTTTCATCTCCACTTTATATATTACAGAGCGAACGGTTTCGCCTTTTTTAAAGAAATCAGATGGGATTTGCTGCGTTTTTGGCAAAAGCAATTCGTTTCCTTCATCATCTAAAATCAAGGTTTCCTTTTTCCAAGTTTGATATACTTCGCCTACAACTATTTCGCCTACACGGTCTTTATATTTCTTGTAAATTCCTTCTTTCTCTAAGTCGCTAACACGCGATTGCAAGTTCTGACGTACGGCCAAAATTGCCCGGCGGCCAAAATCTTCCATAAACAGTTGCTCCGACACCTCTTCGCCAATTTCGAAATCGGGTTCAATACGTTTCGCTTCCGAAAACGGAATTTCAACGTTATCGTCCTCCATATCTTCATCGTCCACGATTATACGTCTACGCCAAATTTCGAGGTCCCCACGGTCGGTGTTGATAATAAAGTCGATGTTTTCATCGGTACCATATTTTTTTAAAATGATACTGCGAAACACCTCTTCCATAATACTCATCATCGTTACACGATCGATGTTTTTGGTGTCTTTAAAATCTGCAAATGATTCAACTAAGCCTAATTTATCCATTGTCGCTGTTATTTGAAAGTGATAGTTTTTTTGATTTCTTTTATGTTTGAGATTGATATATTTACTGTTTTGGCAGGTTCTGCTTCTTGTTTTTTATTTTTCTTTTTGGCTTCTATTTCCACCCCAATGCTTTCTTCGGTGGCGGTTTTTAAAATGCCTTCGGTTTCTGTGCCATTCTTTTCTATTACTTTAACTGTTCGACCTATGGCTTTTATATATTGACGAAATACTCTGAACGGCTGGTCCATTCCGGGTGAGGACACTTCCAACTCATAATCTTCTACTTCCCTGTCCAGATTTTTCTCAATGAAACGACTTACGGCAATGCAATCGGCAATTACAATATGCTTATCGTTATCAATAAACACCTTGATTGCGTTGGTAGCCGACACTTTTATTTCTACCAAATAAAAGCCTTCCTTCCCTTCGATAGCCTGCTGCACCAACTCTGTAACCTTATTTTTGCTAATCATTTTTTGCCAATAAAAAAGGGGCGTTGGCCCCTTTCCCTTCGTTCATATCTTGAGGGCAAAAGTAGTAATAAATAGATATGGTGGGATTTTTTTTACTGTGTGAATATAGGTTAGTCAAATTACGCTTTTTGCTGTTTGAACTTTGAATGTGAATTTACAGATTTGATGGCATTTGACCTAATTCTTGTTATTTTCTAATCCTACAAACCATTTTTAGCAATAAATATTTAGTGATAAATAATTGTTCTCTACTTTTACCCTATCAAAATAAATAACAAATGAAAAAAATTATTGCCATCGTAGCCCTTGTAGCCTTCACTGGTGCAAAAGTTACTACAGTTATTGCAGCTACTTCAAAAGTTGCTATCACCATTACGGATGATAAAGACAAAAAGAAAGACAAAGATGCTAAATGTGCTAAGAAAGACGGAAAATGCTGTGCTGGTGCTCATGCCGGAACCGCTTCTACCTCTGAAAGCAATGGTGGCAAACAAGCTGTAACAACTGAAAAAGCATCATGCACCGACAAACATAAAGAGGCTGTTGCAGAACCTAAGAAGTAAATTCTTTACTGTTCTCAAAAAAGAAAGCCGTTCCAGTTTTGGAGCGGCTTTCTTTTTTGAAGGAATTTTGACTATTGCTTAATCACCTTTACCAAATACTTTCCTTTTTCGCTTTCCACCGAAATCCAATACATACCCGAAGGCCAGCTTTGGACATTGAGTTATTTTTCATTAGAAGATAAACCAATATTCAATTTATCGGCTGTGGGATTTGGGTAAATGCTAATACCAATAGTTCCAATCTTTTCAATGCCATTGGGCAAAATGGTATCTACTCCGCAAGCGTAACCAATAGAAATGGTATCAATCATAATTTTAGCGTTTAAACATACTGCTGTGTATTGAATCACAATACCAGTTTTCTTGAAATAGCGATTAGTGAACAAGGCTTTGGAAATTATCGAAACAGCCATTCATCGCCGAATCGCCCACCATTATCACCCAAGTTTGTCTGGGGAGGATTTTGAAACTTCTCATCAAATTATTACAGATATGGTATAGCCCTCTAACAAAAAAAGGACAAGGCACAACCTCGCCGTTCTTCTTGCCAAAAATGTCGCTTTGACGCCCTGAACTTCTTCCTGTAGCCGTGCCGGGTAATTTCAGCATTTGGTTTTGTATCGGTCATAGACCTAATTTCACAGCTATCACACATAAAATTAATGAGATTGATAGCATTTCAATTTCCAAATACTATTTATCTTGTTAGATAGATAGCATTTCAATTTCCAAATACTATCTATCTTGTTAGATAGACAGTATTTCAATTTCCAAATACTATCTATCTTGTTAGATAGATAGCATTTCAATTTCCAAATACTATCTATCTTGTAAGATTGATAGCATTTCAATTTCCAAATACAAGCTATCTTGTGAGATAGAGAGCATTTCAATTTCCAAATGCTATTTATCTTGTTAGATTAACTGTATTTCGATTTACAAATGCTATCTATCTTGTGAGAATTTATTCATTTTGAATTTCAAATACTTACAATCTTACCCTAATTTTATTGATTTCCATCCCAAAAAAGCATTTTACATTCGTGCTCAAATTCATTTTAAAGCCGATACTAATCAATTACATAACCTTTTAAATTTATACATTATGAGCACAATTAGTCGCAAACTTCCAGCCTCCAATCTCAAACGCCGCTTAGCCCTTTCCGATGCCGCCACCAAACTGGCGAATCCGGGGCCTAATGGTATAATCATCACCGGGCCTACCCAATCAAGACTCAATATCATTCATCCGCAATATGTAGGGGCTTCCAATGCAGTAAACCAAAAAAAGGCATATTCTATAGCAGCTACAGCACAAAAAAATGAGAAATTAAGTGTGCTAAAACTGCTGGTGAAGCACTTTGTGGGTGTGTTTAATTATGGGATTGAACGGGGGAAATACGCAGCCGCCGAACGGGCATTTTTTGGGATTGATGAAAATGACAGCAACCTGCCCGACCTCAGCACCGAAGCCGCCGTGAAAACCCTTGCCGAACAAATAACCGATAACGATGCCGCACGAGTGGCTACCGGCGGCCAAGCCATGGCAAACCCCTCCACTGCCGAGGTGCTTGCGGCTTTAACCGCCTATAACACCGAGGCTGCCTCTGCCTCTGCCATCTACGAAACCTACGATATTGTTCAGGAAGCCCTCAATGCCCTGAACACCGAAGCCGATGGAGTGATTAAAAAAGTGTGGGACGAAGTGGAAACGTTTTACAATGAAGAAACCGTGGAAAGTATGCGTGCCAATGCCCGCGAATGGGGCGTGCAATACATTTCGGTGGGCGAAACCAGCACCATTACCCTCACCGTGGTAGATTCGGCAGTGCCGCCCCAGCCGGTAGTATTGGCCACAATTACCCTCCTCGACACGGGTGTGCAAAAAACCACCGATTTAGCAGGAAAAGCTACGTTTGAAACCTCGGTGTTTGGCCCTGCCATTGATTTTTTGATAGAATCGGATGTTCACCCCGACAAAACCGTTACGCTAAGCTACGAGCAGGGCGAGAATGTGGATGAGGCGGTGCAGTTGGAGTAAGGGGTAGTAGCCCCTTTGCTAAGCGAAACATAGAAACCATAGGGGTTTCATATATTAGGATTTTATGTGAACTATGTTTTCACTATGTGATTTACGAATTTGATGCGTTTGCCCAAGAGTTGAGTTATTCGTAAGACCTTAGTATTTACTTTTGCTTCCATTATATAAAATCCCAAAAATGAAAAAGACTTTTCTTCTCTCTTTCGCTATCGGTACAGCATCGGTGCTTACAACTTCTGCTCAAAAATTCGACTTCAATAAAATTGGTAAAGACATTGTAAACACAGCTACCAATGTGGCGAACGGTGCTTCGGGAAGCGGAGGCAGCATTGCCGGATTGAGTAATGATGATATTGTGAAAGGCTTAAAAGAGGCTTTGAGCGTTGGAAGCAGAAACGCCGGCGGCAACGCATCGAAAACTGATGGTTTTTGGATGAATAATCTTATTCGTATTCCCTTCCCACAGCAAGCCCAAGTGGTGAAAACCTACGCTCAAAAAGTGGGGCTTAGTAACCAAGTAGCTTCATTTGAAAAAACATTGAACCGTGCCGCAGAACAAGCATCGAAAGAAGCGGCTCCCATTTTTGTAAATGCAATCACAAGTATGAGCATTACCGATGGAGTTAATATTTTGAAAGGTGGCGATAACTCGGCCACTAATTTTCTGAAACAAAAAACAAGTAACGATTTAAAAGCGAAGTTTAAACCGTCTGTTCAACGAGCCTTGCAAGCCGTGCAGATTACTAAATACTGGACACCGATTGTAAGCAAATACAATATGTTGCCTTTCGTAACGAAAATGAATCCGAATTTAGAGGATTATGTTACTCAAAAGGCTTTAGACGGTTTGTTTCTTTTGGTGGCACAGGAAGAGTCTAAAATCCGTAAAGACCCAGCTGCACGAGTAAGTGATATTTTGAAAAAGGTATTTGGAGCTCTGAAATAGGATTTCCTCTTACTGTTTTCCTGTTGGATAGACAGATAGGGTTCTAAAACAAAACAGCCCAGTTAACTATTAACTGGGCTGTTTTGTTTTAGGCAGAATGCTATTTACCCATTCATCGAAACTAAGAACTCCTCATTGCTGCGGGTGTCTTTGATTCGGTCTTTTACAAACTCCATGGCTTCGAGCGGAGTCATATCAGAAAGGTGATTGCGAAGCAGCCACATCTTTTGCAGCACCTCTTTGCTTTGCAACAAATCGTCGCGGCGAGTGCTTGATGAAACAATATCTATTGCCGGGAAAATTCGCTTATTTGAAATTCTACGATCGAGTTGTAATTCCATATTGCCCGTTCCTTTAAACTCTTCAAAAATTACTTCATCCATTTTTGAACCGGTATCAATAAGGGCAGTGGCAATAATTGTGAGCGAACCACCGTGTTCAATTTTACGGGCAGCTCCAAAAAATCGTTTTGGCTTTTGCAATGCGTTTGCCTCTACACCACCCGAAAGCACTTTCCCCGAAGCAGGGGCTACAGTATTGTACGCTCTTGCTAAACGGGTAATGCTATCTAAAAGAATAACTACATCATGGCCCACTTCAACCATCCGTTTGGCTTTTTCAAGAACTATATTGGCAATTTTAACGTGACGGTCGGCGGGTTCATCAAAAGTGGACGATATAACTTCGGCGTTTACGCTACGAGCCATATCGGTAACCTCCTCGGGACGTTCATCTATCAATAAAATAATAAGGTAAACTTCGGGATGATTGGCCGCAATGGCGTTTGCAATATCTTTCAATAGCACCGTTTTACCGGTTTTAGGTTGGGCTACAATCAAACCACGTTGCCCTTTACCAATTGGAGCAAATAAATCCATTATCCGGGTGCTGATATTTCCTGCAGGGCCGGTGAGGTTTAATTTTTCATCGGGGAAAAGCGGTGTAAGAAAATCGAAAGGAACTCTGTCTCTCACAAATTGCGGTTCGCGGCCATTTATAAATTCCACCTTTATTAAAGGGAAATATTTTTCGCCTTCACGGGGAGGGCGAACGGTACCTTGAACAGTGTCGCCAGTTTTTACTCCGAAAAGTTTAATTTGGCTTTGCGATACATATACATCGTCGGGCGAACTTAAATAGTTGTAGTCCGACGAACGCAAAAAGCCGTAACCATCGGGCATAATCTCCAAAACACCTTCAGTAGAAACAATGCCCTCGAAGTTGTAAAGCAATTCGTCAATCTGGGTTTTGCGATCTTTTACGGGCGGTTGTTGCGGATTGATGTTTCCATTAGTTTGCTGCGTTTCGCCACCTTCTATAGGAGCAGCACTTTCCGGGCGAGGAACATAATTTCCACGGTTATCATTACGGAAACGGTTTTCGTTTCGGTTTGGGTTGTTGTTGTTTTGCTGATTATTTTGTCGGGGTTGATTCTCCTGACGGGGATATTGAGGTCTGTTTTCGTTTCTTGGTGGTGAAATAACCGGAGCTGCTGTAGCCTCCACTTCCAGCTTTGGTTCAGACTCTTTTGCTTGTACTATTTCCGTATTGCCTTCTAATACCTCCGGCTGTTTAGTTTCCGCTTTTATTCGGTTTCTATTTCCTTCACGTTTAGTATTATGCTGAGGCTTTTCTTTTGCCTCTAGACTTACTTCCTTAACTGTTACTGTCTTTTCTTCTTCTGCTACTACTTCTTTCCGTATCTCCTGCTTTATATCCACTTCTTTCACTTCCACCTTTTCTGTCACTTGAGCAAATAAATCCTCTTTTACCGCATCCACTCTGTCTTCTCCTATTTGTTTACGAGGACGTTTGGGGCGGAGCTTACCGTTGCTTTCTGCACTTTCAACAGGTTTTACCACAACTGCTTTGGGACTTGGTGCTACCGCAGATACAGCCTTCCCAACTTTGTGTTGTACTTTCTTTGAACTTAACACATCAAGCAAATCTTGCTTACGCATAATTTCATACCCTTCAATGCCCTGTGCTTTGGCCATTTTTTTCAGGTCGGCCACCATCATGTTGGCCATTTCGTCCATACTAAAACTCATCCGATAAAAATTAGGTTAATATAAAACACCATCTATGGTGTTGATTTATGTAAAAGGAAAAGAAACAAATTGAAAAACCATTCAGAATAATGGTCGGTGGTAGATTCTTTGAATCGGGTGCAATAATACAATTAATTTTAAATAACAAAAAAAATGTTTAAAGTGAAATTATAGAGATGTCTAATTTTGAGCTATCCAATCTGTTTACCAAAATATAAGGGGAAAAGATAATAAGCAGAAAACAAAAAAGCACACTGTAAATAGTGTGCTTTCCTTAGTTCATATGAACCAATATGGAATACTTGGGTTAGTGTTTTATTAGGCTATATCAAATTTAAGGGAGTTCTACACATAAACTATCAGCCACTTCTATAATAACTGTGAAGAAAACTACCAACTCCCGGTAATGTAATCTGAATATCCCAAGAAATCTGAAAGCGGTTTATTTCGTTTTCTATTTCTTGCTTTGTTTGAAGAATCCGGTCTAACATTATTCGATAACCTAAAGGATTGAGAATTGAGGTTTTTCGTTGCGAAATCCTCATTCGACATTGCATTTGACGGGTTACCAGTATCCTGATTAAGCCCGTTGGATTGATTGTTTTCCATATTGGGTTTTATTAAATTTTCACGAAACAAAATTGGAAAGAATAGAAATAAAAACAATTACATAATTTTAGGGAAAGTTTATACAATTCACACATTTTCTTTATTTTCCAGCCTGATTTGTTGCAAGTTCGTAAAATAGGAGGGGGTAAGTCCTGTAAAGTTTTTGAACTGCTTTGACAAATCAGCCACACTGCTATAGTTGAGTGTATAAGATATTTCAGACAATGTAAGCTGGTCGTATCCTGGCAATTCCTTTACCCGCTCTATTTTATGAAGGATTATATAATTCTCAATGGAGATAGCCGTTACAGCAGAAAAGAGGTTAGACATATAAGTATAATCATATCTAACCTTCTCGCTATGGTGTATCGAAAAGGTTACTTTGAGCGGCTCTTCCATTTTAAATTTCTTTGGATTTTTCCTTAGTTCACAGCCCCTTCATCATATTCAGCTATATCTATATCATATAAATAATTGGGTTCGGAACCGGTGGGTCTTGTTGGGTTCACCAGAATCCCCGGATACTTAGCGGAATTAACCCTTTTCCGCATTCCTGTGGACTTACTTTTCTTCGAACCACTTGTGAACTTTGGCGTTACCTCGTTCCGATTATTTGCTTTGGTTTGACTATCTGTTTTCATCGTAATGAGCTTTAGTGTTAATGAATTTTGATAAAACAAAAGTCAATTTCTTTGAACGATTAGCTTTTATATCATTTAGATAATGGTTTATATAATTCACTGATTTTGGAAGGAGGAATAGACAACAATCAATGTTGGAGATAGCGAGGTATTTGTTCAACCCCAATTCCTCTCCCTACAACAATTTTAATTATTAATTTTTAATTATTCCCCCCTTGTTTGTTTCTTTGCATTGAATTTACTCGATTACTAAGAAATGATTGAAAATTTAAGCGACAAGTTAGACAGAGCCTTTAAAATACTGAAAGGCCAAGGGAAAATCACCGAAATAAACGTAGCCGAAACCCTCAAGGAAGTGCGAAAAGCACTGCTTGATGCCGACGTAAACTACAAAATAGCCAAACAGTTCACCGATACAGTAAAAGAAAAAGCTTTAGGTCAGGATGTGCTTACCTCGGTTTCGCCGGGACAATTGTTGGTAAAGCTCGTTCACGATGAACTGGCCGAATTAATGGGTAGCACAAAAGTTGATATTCAACTTAACGGAAACCCCACAATTATATTAATGGCCGGCTTGCAGGGAAGCGGAAAAACTACCTTCTCGGGCAAATTAGCTAATCACCTCAAAACCAAACGTAGCAAAAACCCTTTGTTGGTAGCCTGCGACATATACCGTCCGGCTGCAATCGACCAGCTAAAAGTGCTCGGCAGCCAAATTGGTGTTTCGGTTTACGCCGAACCCGATAATAAAAACGCAATTGATATTGCCCGCAAAGCCATTGCTCATGCCAAAAATAATGGCCATTCAGTAGTAATAGTGGACACCGCTGGACGTTTAGCAGTGGACGAAATGATGATGAATGAAATTGCGGCTTTGAAAGATGCATTAAACCCACAGGAGATTTTGTTTGTTGTGGACAGCATGACGGGACAAGATGCTGTAAACACGGCCAAAACATTCAACGACCGCTTAGATTTCACAGGTGTAATCCTAACCAAATTAGACGGTGATACCCGTGGCGGAGCGGCATTGAGCATCCGTAGCGTAGTAACTAAACCCATCAAATTTGTCGGTTTGGGCGAGAAAATGGACGCAATGGATGTGTTCCACCCCGACCGTATGGCCGATCGTATCTTGGGAATGGGCGACATCGTTTCGCTTGTTGAACGTGCCCAGCAGCAATACGACGAAGTGCAGGCTCGCGAACTTACCAAGAAATTAGCCAAAGACCAATTCAACTTCAACGACTTCTTGAAACAAATAGATCAAATCAAAAAGATGGGTTCAATGAAAGATTTGGTGGGGATGCTTCCGGGTATGGGCAAGGCTTTGAAGGATGTAGAAATTGGCGATGATGCCTTTAAAGATATTGAAGCTATAATTGGTTCTATGACCCCTACCGAACGCGAAAATCCGGCTTTGATAACCGGCTCTCGTCGCAAAAGAATCGCTATGGGTAGCGGAACTTCTATTCCTGATGTAAATAAATTGCTGAATCAATTCGATGAAACCCGTAAAATGATGAAGATGTTTACCAACAAAGAGCAAATGAGCAAAATGATGCGAAATATGCCGAATTTCAGAAAGTAATATGAACATAGCATTAATAACAGGCTCAGGAGGGCTAATTGGAAGCGAATCGGTAGAGTTCTTTGCCGACAAGTTTGACTTAGTAATTGGGATAGACAACGATTTAAGGCAGTATTTCTTTGGGAAAGATGCCTCCACAAATTGGAACGTAAACCGCATTACAGAAAAGTATAAAAACTACCGTCATCATTCTATCGACATTCGGAATCAGGTGGAATTTGAAAAGATATTTAAAAAATACAGTAAGGACATAAAACTTATAGTACATACTGCTGCTCAACCCAGTCATGATTGGGCAGCTAAAGAACCATTTACCGATTTTACGGTGAATGCTAATGGAACCCTTAATGCTTTAGAATTTACTCGAATTCATTGCCCCGAAGCTGTTTTCATTTTCACTTCTACCAATAAAGTTTATGGCGACAACCCCAACTTTTTACCACTGATAGAATTAGAAAACCGTTGGGAAATTGATGTAAATCATCCCTATTACAAAAATGGAATTGATGAGCAAATGAGCCTCGACCATACCAAGCACTCTGTATTTGGTGCATCCAAAGTAGCTGCCGATATAATGGCTCAGGAATATGGTCGGTATTTCGGAATGAATGTAGGCGTTTTTCGGGGTGGGTGTTTAACCGGTCCAAACCATTCGGGAGCTCAGCTTCATGGCTTCCTTTCTTATTTAATGAAGTGTGCAATTTCCGGGCAGCATTACACCATTTTCGGTTACAAAGGAAAACAGGTTCGCGACAATATTCATAGTTTCGATTTGGTAAATATGTTTTGGCACTTTTACCAAAACCCCAAACAGGGCGAAGCCTACAATGCCGGCGGTGGACGATTTGCTAATTGCTCCATGATTGAAGCCATAGCTGTTTGCGAGAAAATTACAGGCAATAAAATGAATTACTCCTATTCAGAAACAAACCGAATTGGCGACCATATTTGGTACGTAAGCGACGTGTCTAAATTTAAAAACCATTACCCCAATTGGGATTGGAAATACAACTTAGACGAAACATTGGTAGAGATTTTTGAGAATATGGCTAAACGGGTTTAACCGTTTAGCTATTTCCTTACAACTCCACTAATTTTCCATACGTTTCAGGTCTTCTATCCCTAAAGAACTGCCAAGTATTTCGCACTTCTTCAATCATATCTAAATCAAAGTCAGCGATAAGTAGCTCGTCTTTATCCTCCGAAGCACAGGCAAAAATTTGTCCTCGTGGGTCAACAAAATACGAGCTTCCATAGAAGCGTCCCAAGTTCCAAGGCTTCTCCTCCCCTACTCTATTTATGCAACCCATAAAATAGCCGTTTGCCGCTGCGTGAGCTGGCTGTTCGAGTTTCCAGAGATATTGCGATAGCCCGGCTACAGTCGCCGAAGGATTGTAAACAATTTCAGCACCATTTAAGCCCAAGCATCTTGCACCATCGGGAAAATGCCTGTCGTAGCAAATATACACTCCCACTTTGGCATATTTAGTTTGAAAAACCGGATATCCTAAATTTCCTGGTTTGAAAAAAAATTTTTCCCAAAACCCTGATGTGTGTGGAATGTGGTTTTTGCGGTACTTTCCCAAGTATGTTCCATCAGCATCTATAACGGCAGCAGTATTATATAGCACACCAGCTTGTTCGCGTTCATAAATCGGAACAACAATCACCATATTGTACTTTTTTGCGTAATGCGACATCAAATCAGTGGTTGGTCCAGGAACAGTTTCGGCAGATTCATACCACTTTCTATCCTGCCCCGGGCAGAAATATGGAGTGTTGAAAATTTCCTGCAAGCATAAAATCTGAACACCTTTTTGCCCTGCTTCTTCAATAAACGGGATATGCTTCTGCACCATTGCATCAATAATTTCAGTGATGCTTCCCTCGCCTTCCGTCTTTGGAAGGCTCATTTGTATAAGTCCTGACTTGATTATTCTTGGCATAGTTTTAAAAATTAATAAAATTAAATTCCTTGGTTCTTATGAACGACAAACATACATATTTTTATTTATAGCAGAAACCTTTCGATTCAGAATCATTTTTCCGGAACAATCGCTTTTGAGTAGCAGAATTCACGAATCTAAACAGTTGAAGAAACACAGTTTTAAGTCAAAATAATTAATTTTAGCTTCCGTGTTTTAAAATAACGGCATCAACTTTGCTTAAATCCAACCAAGAAAAAATTGGCTCTATGGTTAATTGATTAATTAAGCATATTAGCACCCTAATTTGCCTTGCTTTATACGAAATTGAAAATACCTGTTACAACCTTAGTGTTTACAGTGTTTTCCGTGCTTTTTAGCTACGGGCAAAAAACACCGACAGAGTATCTAAATTTGGGACTGAGTCGCTATTACGACCAAGATTACGAAAACGCAATTTTAAATTATACCAAGGCTATTGAACTAAAACCCGACTTTTCGAGTGCATTTTACTTTCGGGCAAAGGCAAAAGAGAAGCTATTGCAGTTTAAGCCTGCCATTGAAGATTTAACCGAAGCCATAAAAGCAAAACCCGATTTCGGAGAAGCCTATTTTCATAGAGGAAACCTGTATGAAAAAATGAACAAAAAAACTGAAGCATGCGTTGATTGGAACGCAGCTGCTGCCCACGGTTATTACGAAGCAAGCTATGTGGTAAAACAGAAATGTGTAGCTAAAAAACCTAAATTCGACACTGACGACGATTAGGTTTCTGTCAGAATTTAAAAAAAAACAGTTTATGGGAAAATTAAAGTTTTCTAAAGATCAATACCTGAAATGGTATGAAGAAATGCTTCTTTATCGCAAATTTGAAGAAAAGGCAGGACAACTTTATATCCAACAAAAAATTAGGGGTTTTTGTCATTTATACATTGGCCAAGAAGCCTTGGTAGCAGGTGCTGCCAGCGTTTTGCTCAAAGATGATAATATGATTACTGCATACCGCGACCACGTTCATCCAATGGCTAAAGGTGTTACACCTCGGGCTGTCATGGCCGAACTTTTTGCAAAATCTACCGGATGCTCGAAAGGTAAAGGCGGCAGTATGCACATGTTTTCTAAAGAACACCGTTTTTTTGGTGGCCATGGTATTGTGGGTGGACAAATTCCCTTAGGTGCAGGCATTGCTTTTGCCGATAAGTTTCTCGGAAACGATAATGTTACGCTTTGTTATATGGGCGATGGTGCGGTGAGGCAAGGAGCTTTTCACGAAGCTTTAAATATGGCAATGACCTGGAAACTACCCGTTGTTTTCATTATCGAAAATAACAATTACGCAATGGGCACATCGGTGGAACGCACCAGCAATATCACCGATTTATATAAACTGGGTCACGCATACGAAATGCCATCATCGGCAATGGATGGAATGACGGTTGAAGATGTGCATTTTGCCATTGAAGAAGCTGTTTTACGGGCGAGAAAGGGTGATGGCCCAACTCTTTTAGAAATGAAGACCTATAGGTATCGTGGACACAGTATGAGTGACCCGGCGAAATATCGCACCAAGGAAGAAGTAGAAGAATACAAGGCTCAAGACCCGATTCAAAAGGTATTAAAAACTATAATTGAAAATAAATGGGCGAGCGATGAAGAATTGGAAACAATTAATAATCGGGTGAAAGATGTAGTGGAAGATTCGGTAACTTTTGCCGAGGAATCGCCCTACCCTGAAGCCAGCGAACTTTATACCGATGTATATGCGGAAGCAGATTATCCTTATATTGTTGATTAATTAACTTAGGGAGAATCCCTTATACGCATAAGCATCTCATTTCTTCCGTACAATTTGGTATATAAATATGCCATGAGGCTTTGTTTCCGAATACTTTCATAAAACATTTTGCATTGTCGATTCCCTAACTACCTTTGCGGCGGGCAAGTCTTACACGACCAGCTCCTGGTGAACTCCCCCAGGTCAGGAATGAAGCAAGGGTAACTGGTTGTAGCGGTGCGATGTAAGTAGCTTGCCCTTCTTTTTTTCTTAAAAAGAAGGGCATTTTAGCCTTTAGAAGCCCAAATATCAAAAAACAATTATGCTGAACAGACGGATACTTCGGATAAAAGCGATGCAGGCTTTGTATGCTTTTTTCTCATCGGGAAATAATGATTTGAAATCGGGAGAGATGGAATTAAACCGAAACCTGTCTAAATTTTATGACCTTTATCTAACTCTTTTTAGCATCCTTGCCGATGTGCTGTACTATACTTCCGAGCGGCTCGAAGAAGGCAAAAAGAAGCATATTACTAATGCTGAAGACCTAAATCCGAATACCTGGCTTCAAGATAACTACATTGCCGTGGCACTGCGTGAAAGTCAGGAGCTTAACAGGGAACTCGACCGCCTGAGAATAAATACCCGTAGCGAGAAGGATTTAATTCACAAGATTTATCAAAATATTCGCAATAGTGAACTGTCTCAGAAATTCATTTCTCTGCAATCAAACGAAGGGGCGAATGAATTTTTTGTGGAGATATTCAAGGAATTTGTTGCCAATGAACCCTCGGTTTCTTTTTATTTGGAAGAACAGAATATTTACTTTTTGGGTGATTTCGACCACGTTGCTTTCTTGGTGATAAAAACACTGAGTAGTTGGGATGAAAATACGGCCCCTGCTTTACAGAAACTGCTTCCTTTATATAAAGATGAAAAAGATGATTATGCTTTCGTGCTAGATCTTTTCCGAAAAACAATTATTCACCGAGCCGAATACGAAAAGCTTATTTCACAATTTACTCCCAACTGGGAAGCAGACCGTTTGGCTCAAATGGATATGCTTTTAATGACAATGGCTGTTTCGGAATTGCTTAACGCCCCATCAATTCCTGTAAAAGTATCTATGAACGAATACATTGATATTTCAAAAGAATTTAGCTCAAAGCAAAGCAAAACCTTCATTAACGGCGTACTTGAAAACGTTATTGCCGAATTAAAAAAGAACGATAAAATAAAGAAAGTGGGAAGAGGTTTAATGCAATAAACCCCGCAATTAGTTCTTTCCCGAAAATTTCAGAACTGCTGAAATAGCATGATGGTCGCTTAGTTCCTCAGGGTGTGTTTCATAGGAAGTGGCCTCAAAAACCGAGCTATGCAGAATATAGTCGATTCGGAATGCAGGAGCAATACCGATATAGGTTTGGCCGAAACCAATGCCTTTTTCCAAAAACGAATCTTTTAGCCCACTGCTTACTCTGTTGTACGTATATGTACAAGGCGAATCGTTGAAATCGCCACAAACTACCACAGGATATGGAGATTTAACAATGTGATTAGCTACTTCGTCGGCTTGGTTGGCACGCATATTCGCAGCCTTTTTTAATCGGCGTATTATATTTTTCCAGCCTTCGCTGTCTTCAATTTCAGTGTCGCCATCGTTTACATCCTTAATAAATGTATAATCCGCTCGCCGGAAACGGTTGCTTTCTAGGTGTAAATTATAAACTCGAATTGTGTCATTCTCCTTCAAAATATCTGCCCAAATAGCTGAATTCCCTCTTGTGTTTTCAAAATTAAATTTCCCTTTATTGATAATAGGCCAACGGCTAAATACTATCATCCCCAAGCCCGTCAAGCTACTTTTAGACGAATATTTCTCAAAATAGAAGTGCTTTAACCCGTTTTGCGAAATAATACTATCAAGGGTTATAAAGCTCTTTGCCGGACTATGAAAATATTCTTGAAGACAAATAATGTCGGGATGGCTTGTTTGTATTTGTTCTAAAATTTGCTTGCGTTTTTGCCACGGACTTTTCCAGTTAAACCAGTCGAATAGATGAACATTATAGCTTAGAAAAGAAATTTCCTTTTCTGTTTTTATACTTTCCTCGGGTAGCCTGAACTGCACCAAACGATTAAGCTGTGTGTAACAAACTATCAAAGCCACCAACGGAACAAGCACTGGCCATCGGAGCACCACCAACCAGTAAAGTTGAAAAACTATCACAATACAAGCCAGCACAGGAAACGAGGCTGCTAAAAACCAAAATGGCCAAAATGCCTGCGGACTTAAATACGATGCTCCAAAACTTCCTACCAAACTTGCCGATACCGTTATGGTGAGGCCAAGCATAATTTTATTGAAAAGGGATAGCGGTTTGAAAGCCATTTAAGAAGGCAAACATAGTTGTATTAGTTCAATTTCAATCGCTCAAATTGCTCAAATTGTTTATCGACAATACCATTAAATATAGCAGAAAGATTGGATTATTCCCTACCCAACCACAAGCGTTTCGTCCAATACTTTCAATAAACTTTGAATATCTTCCAGTGAATTATGTGTATGCAAGCAAATCCGAATTCGCTCTTTGCCTCGTTCAATCGTAGGATACATTAATGGACGCATATCGAAACCTGCTGACTGTAAAGTTTGTGCGACCGTTAATGCATTAAAGTTGTTGGGAATTATCAATGCTTGAATCATACTTTGGCTCCATAACAGAAAAGGCAGTTGTGGGTATTTCTGCAGTTCAGTTCTAAAAAAACTAATCCGTTCTTTCGCTTCTTTCTGATAACTATCTGTATTGGACAACAGTTCATATACCGTTTTAATTTCAAGCAGTGCCGGCAAACTGGCAGCAGTGGAATAAATAAACGAACGGGCGAAATTGATGAGATATTGTTTTGCTGTATTGGTTGTTAGCACTGCTGCTCCATGTGTGCCTAAAGCTTTTGAAAAGGTAATTACTCGGGCAAAAATTCGGTATTCAACATCAAGTTCATTGGCTAAACCTCTTCCATTTTTTCCAAAAATACCTGTGCTATGGGCCTCATCGGCAATAATGCTTGCTCCATATTCTTCAGCTAAATCGCAAATTTCTAACAATGGTGCTAAATCGCCATCCATAGAATAAACGGTTTCCACCAAAATAAACTTTTCACCGCTGGCTGCTTTTAGAATTTCTTCTAAATGGTTGGAATCATTGTGACGAAACGGAATGCAATTCGCTTTACTTAACTTCATTCCATCATGCATCGAAGCATGAACAAGTTCATCGTAAATTACGGTATCGCCCGGGCGGATAAAGGCCGAAATAGCTCCAAGGTTTGCATCGTAACCTGAATTAAACAGTAATGCAGATTCGGAATTATGAAACGCGGCCAATTTAGTTTCAATCTCTTCGGCCAATTCGGAATTTCCTGATAAAAGTCTTGAGCCTGTACTTCCAATTTGTCTGCCATTCTTATCGGTTAGAGCCAATAAATTTCGCATAAACAAATTGTGTACTTCCTCGCTGCGGGCAATACCCAAGTAATCGTTGGAATAGAAGTCCACTAAGCCTGACGAAAGCCTCAACTTGCGGAGGTTTCCCTGAACTTGACGCTTTTCTAAAATGCTTGCTAAACGAGATTCAACCGGAAAATTAGGAGACCGCAAAATGTGTAGTTAAATTGCAAAAATTAGAAACACAAAATAACAGCTAAACTACTTTGATGCCAAACTTTCTTTTGGTTTAACCATCCGTGGGGGTTTGCGGCCAATGGTTTCCTGTTCGGGCCAGTGGTTCAATTTGGCATACTTGGCTTTCAATTTTTCGTGATTGTGATAGGGGGTTGGGCCATAATAATCGGCCATCACCATTTTATAAACTCGGAATAAATCTAAGCCTTTGTGCTTGGCGGGCAACTCTGATGAGTTAATCCATTTATCATTTGAAAAGTAAATAAATTGTGAAGTTTGAATGTCGTAATACACCTCCAACTGCGGCATGTAGTAGTATCGGATATTGCTGTAGCCGCTCGGCCCCCATTGAGGAGCAGAGCCTTTTTTGTCGTCTTCGGTAGCTTGGGCTATTGAGCCGAAACTACTTAGTACCACAAAAACAAACAATATCTGGCGGAACGATTTCAAATTACACTGCAAAAACGCTCACAAATATACAACAGAAAAAATGATTTATTGCACAATAATTTTAAGCTTTTGTTAATAAAGTGTCAAGCGAAAATTATAATAAGTGGCAGGGGCTTATTTCGTCAGTCTTTCTTGGTAAGCAGCTCGTGAATCTTCATTACTTGCGGAATAATTAAATGATTCTCATAGTTGTTTATCACAAAATCGGAAAGTTGAATTTTGCGTTCATCGCTCCACTGATTTTGAATGCGTTTGATTACTTCAGCTTCCGATAAGCCGTCACGCAGCATAACTCGGCTGATTCGCTCTTTTTCAGGGGCAAAAACGGTAATCACTTTATCGCAATCTTGATACGAACCACTTTCAAAAAGGATGGCGGCTTCGCGAATAATGTATGGACTCTGTTGAATTTTTATCCATTCCATAAAATCTCTTTTTACGGCCGGGTGAACCAAGGCATTCAATTGACTCAATAATTCAGGGTTACTAAATACTTGCTCTGCAATAAATTTTCGATTCAGAATGCCGCTTTCATATGCATCTGCTCCAAATAGTTTTTTGATTCCTGAAATCAGCAACTCATCAGCAATCATCATACTTTTGGCGGCATCGTCGGCTTTATAAATAGCAATGCCTAAAAGTGAAAAAAAATCGGCTACTGTGCTTTTCCCACTCCCAATTCCACCGGTGAGTCCAATGATTTTCATCGTATCATAATATATTCCACCCAATCGAAATCAAGATGCTGGTTTTTGCAATAATCGGGTAATTTCTGCACAGAAATTCGAACTCTGTTTTGTGGTGCAGGCATGGAAAAGTCGGCCACCACTTCAAAAATATCGCCGTTTACTTCTTCGTATTTTCCCATTGGCACCGATGTGGTGATGGTAACTTTGTCTGGCAACAGCTTTACTCGTTTACCGGCAGGAACATTGATGGGCTTGATTTTTACTTCCACTTTCTTTTCAGTGAATTTCTCAATATCTATAACATAGTCCACCGCCGAAGGGTTCATTTCGAGCAAACTAAATTTTCCGGTATTGGGCAGATTTACTTTTAGTTTCAAATCCTGACCAATGGATTTAGAGTAGTTTGCTTCTAAAATAAGTGTGTCAATTCCTTTAAGCAAATCACGTTTTCCGGAAATCATAACTTTGGCAGGGTTCACCACTGGCTGATTCACCACAAAACAGCCTTCGGCAAATTTGGCATTCAGATTTACTTTTACAGGTACTCGTTTACTCAGCATTTTACCGGTTTCGATAAATAAAGTGTCTGGGTCAACACTTATTACACTGGAACCGTTGTATTGAAAAACGTTATTTGATTTTAGCAATTCATGTATAAGAATTACCTTTTTACCGCTGCCTGCCGAGCGAATTTGCGAAGGCGAAAAATCAAACCGAAAGTGGCGAGGTTGAAATAAGCGGTGATACAAAAAATTTACACCGGTGGTACTTTGTTTTACGATTATGTGGCGGGGTAGATTTCCCGAAACTTTTACATTTTTGGGAATATTATCCAAATCAACAGAAATTTCTAAACTAAAAACATCGGTTTTAATGGTTTGAACCAACAACCAAAGCGAGCAGGCAATGAGCAAACAGGCTAAAAACGGCAAAAAGCCCGAGGATATAAAAAAGCGATTTGTTTTAGGACTGGCCAAGAAGTTTATATCGTTTGAAGTTAATCTATCTGGCCCCGGCCAACAAATAAAGTACAGCCATTCTTACGGCCACGCCATTTTCCACCTGTTGCAGAATAATGGAATGAGGGCTATCGGCAATGTCGCTGGTAATTTCTACGCCACGGTTTATTGGTCCGGGGTGCATAATCACAATTTCTTTATCTAAGCTGTCTAGCAACTGTTTGTTCAAGCCAAAAAGCATGATGTATTCCCGCAGGCTGGGAAAAAATTTTATATCCTGACGCTCTAATTGAATACGGAGCATATTGGCAACATCGCACCATTGAAGAGCTTTCTGCAAATTAGTTTCCACTTTCACTCCCAACTCACAAATGTATTTTGGAAGCAGAGTTGTAGGTCCACATACCATTACTTCTGCACCTAATTTTTGAAGTGTAAAAATGTTACTTAGAGCCACTCGTGAATGAAGCACATCGCCAATAATAGCTACCTTTTTGCCTTCCACACTTCCAAGCTTTTCCCGGATTGAATAAGCATCTAAAAGTCCTTGAGTAGGATGTTCGTGGGCACCATCGCCTGCATTTACAATAATGGAATTTACCTTTTGAGATAGAAAAACCGCCGCTCCGGGACTGCTGTGCCGCATCACCACCATATCTACTTTCATAGCCAAGATATTGTTTACGGTGTCGATTAGCGTTTCGCCCTTCTTAACTGATGAACCCGAGGCAGAGAAATTTACGACATCGGCCCCCAATCGCTTTTCCGCTAATTCAAACGAGAGTTTTGTGCGAGTAGAGTTCTCAAAAAACAAATTGGCTACGGTAATATCCCGCAGCGAAGGCACTTTCTTTATTGGGCGATTAATAACTTCCTTAAATCCATCAGCGGTTTTGAAAATCAAATCAATATCTTCTTTCGAGATATATTTTATTCCAAGGAGGTGCTTTTGGCTAAGGCTACTCATTCAGGTTCTTGTGAAAATAATATTACTTGGTTGGAGCCA
This sequence comes from Bacteroidota bacterium, assembly GCA_947475205.1. Lineage (GTDB taxonomy): Bacteria > Bacteroidota > Bacteroidia > JAIBAJ01 > JAIBAJ01 > JAIBAJ01. Next base: position 4,787 of record CANJNG010000023.1, on the reverse strand, counting down.
TCGGTTTCGGACCATTCTACCTTAACTTTTTCGGAGGAAATGGTATCTACAACTCGTCCGGTATAGTCAGGCTGAACGGGTAACTGGCGGCTGAATCTTCTGTCGATAAGCACGCATAATTCGATGAGAGAGGGGCGGCCAAAATCGAGCAAGGCATCCATTCCAGCACGAATAGTACGGCCAGTGAATAAGACATCGTCCACCAAAATTACCTTTTTGCCTTCTACAGAAAACTTCAAATCGGTGGCTTGGGGTAAAATCGGTTCTTTATGCTGCCGAAAATCGTCGCGGTAAAAAGTGGCATCAAGAGTTCCGGCATTTACAGGGTGGCCGAGTATGTTTTCGAGTTCGGCAACAATACGTTTAGAGAGATAAATGCCCCGAGGCTGCAAACCAATAATGGCCGACTGGCTAAAGTCGCCGTGGTTTTCGATAAGTTGGTAAGCGAGGCGGGAAATAGTATGTGTGAGCTGCACCGAGGAAAGTAAAACCAGCTTTGACATCGGCTGCGAAAGTAGTAATATTTGGGATAAATCTGGGTATTGAATTGTGTAAGCTAAATATTCTTCGCCCAATTCATAGTGCAATTTTAAAAACAGAGCACTTTAATTGTAAATATTATTTTAGCCCCTTGAAATAATTATGCAGACAAAAGAAATAGAAACTTTTTGCCCCAAAAACCAGCAAGAGCGGAGAAAATGGTTGCAGGAAAACCATGATAAAACTCAGTCTGTTTGGCTTCTATGTTATAAAATGAAAGCCGGGAAGCCAAGTATATCTTGGGGTAATGCGGTGGATGAGGCACTTTGCTTTGGATGGATAGACAGTGTTCGGAAAACCGTTGACCACGAAAGTTTCATTCAGTTTTTCAGCAAACGAAAAGCCGTTAGCACTTGGTCAAAGGTGAATAAAGAGAAAATTCAGAAACTTATTGATGATGGAAGCATGGCCAAGTCAGGTTTAGAAAGTATTGAACGAGCCAAACAAAATGGGTCGTGGACTATTTTAGATGATGTGGAAGAATTAATCATTCCCGAAGATTTAGGGCAAAAATTCAAAACTTTATTTGGTTCAGAGGATTACTTTCTAAGTTTAAGCAAATCGGTCCGGAAGGCTATTTTACAATGGCTCGTTTTGGCTAAACAACCCGAAACCCAGCAAAGACGAATAAATGAAATTGCCGAACTTGCAGCCCAAAATCTAAAGCCCAAACAGTTTAGGTAAGGAACTCATTTAAAATCAAAAAATGAATCAAGACATTCAGGCATATAATGATGCTAAATTAAGCAGCGACCGCGAGATATGCAATTTGCTTTCGCAGGAAATTAGCCGCCATTTGCCCGAAGCCGAGAATAAAATTTGGCATGCACATCCAGTTTGGTTCTTGAACGGCAACCCTATTACGGGATATCACAAACTTAAAAACTGCGTTCGGTTGCTATTTTGGAGCGGACAATCGTTTGACGAACCCGGTTTGAAAAATGAAGGCAGTTTCAAAGCTGCCGAAATCAGTTACACTGCTGTGGAGCAAGTTAATACGGAGGATTTAGCCCGTTGGGTTAAAAAGGCCAAAGAAATTCAATGGGATTATAAAAATATAATCAAAAGAAAGGGCCTTTTGGAAAGATTGGTGTGAACGCAAATTTTAGTCCTCAGCGTTTCATGATTTCTTAATACTTTTCCTATAAAACCGCCTTTTTGTCAGAATACCCTTCCTTCACAATTTATATTGTCAGAAATTAAACTGCCAAACCCTAATGGCATAATGCTTGTGATTGCCGTCGAAGACTTGAAATGAAACATCTAAAGTCTAATATCTAAAGTCTAATAACAACAAATAAAAATGAGTAAAATTATAGGAATCGACCTCGGAACCACCAACTCGTGTGTATCCGTAATGGAAGGCAACGAGCCGGTTGTAATTGCAAACAACGAAGGCCGTCGCACCACCCCATCTATTGTGGGCTTTGTAAATGATGGCGAACGTAAAGTGGGTGACCCAGCTAAGCGTCAAGCAATTACAAATCCAACAAAAACTGTGTATTCAATCAAACGCTTTATGGGACACACTTACGATGAAATTGCTTCAGAAGTAAGCCGAGTTCCATACAAAGTAGTGAAAGGCGACAACAACACCCCCCGTGTTCAAATCGACGACCGCAAATACACTGCACAAGAAATTTCGGCTATCATTCTTCAGAAAATGAAGAAGACTGCCGAAGATTATCTCGGACAAGAAGTTACACAAGCCGTTATCACTGTTCCGGCATACTTCAACGATGCTCAACGTCAGGCGACCAAAGAAGCCGGCGAAATTGCAGGTTTGAAAGTAATGCGTATTATTAACGAACCTACTGCTGCTGCCTTGGCTTATGGTCTTGACAAAAAGCATAAAGACATGAAAATTGTGGTGTTCGACTGCGGTGGCGGTACCCATGATGTATCTGTTCTTGAATTGGGCGAAGGTGTATTTGAAGTAAAATCTACCGATGGCGACACGCACTTAGGTGGTGATGACTTCGACCAAAAAATTATTGATTGGTTGGTATCCGAATTCAAATCAGAAAATGGTGGCTTGGATTTAACCAAAGACCCAATGGCTTTGCAACGTTTGAAAGAAGGTGCAGAAAAAGCTAAAATCGAACTTTCGAGCGGCAACAGCACCGAAATCAACTTGCCTTACATTATGCCTGTTGATGGCATTCCGAAGCACTTAGTTAGAACGCTTACCCGTGCTAAATTTGAGCAATTGGTGGATGATTTAATTAAACGTACTATCGCTCCTTGCAAATCGGCTCTAGAAAATGCAGGTTTGAAAACTTCTGATATCGATGAAATTATACTCGTGGGCGGTTCTACCCGTATCCCGGCCATAGTTACTGCTGTAGAAAAATTCTTCGGAAAAAGCCCTTCAAAAGGCGTAAACCCTGACGAAGTAGTGGCAATTGGTGCTGCAATTCAAGGTGGTGTATTAACCGGTGAAGTGAAAGATGTGTTACTGTTGGATGTTACTCCGCTATCTTTAGGAATTGAAACCATGGGTGGCGTAATGACTCGTTTGATTGAGTCGAACACGACTATCCCAACCAAAAAATCGGAAACGTTTTCAACAGCTTCCGACAGCCAGCCTTCGGTAGAAATTCACGTTTTGCAAGGCGAACGCCCTATGGCAAATCAAAACCGCACAATTGGTCGTTTTCACTTAGACGGAATACCTCCGGCACCTCGTGGAATTCCGCAAATTGAAGTAACATTTGATATTGACGCAAACGGAATTTTGCAAGTTTCGGCAAAGGATAAAGCTACCGGAAAATCACAAAACATCCGTATCGAAGCCAGTTCAGGATTGAGCAAAGAGGAAATCGAAAAGATGAAACGCGAAGCAGAAGCTAATGCCGAATCAGACCGTAAAGCAAAAGAAGAAGCCGAAAAAATCAATCAGGCCGATGCCTTAATTTTTCAAACCGAAAAGCAATTGACTGAATACGGTGATAAGATTCCTGCAGAAAAGAAATCAGTTATCGACGGAGCTTTAACCGAACTGAAAGCAGCTCATGCAAGTCGCAATATCACTGATATTGATTCGGCCTTGGCTAAATTAAACACCGCTTGGCAAGATGCTTCGCAAGACATGTATAATGCCTCGCAAGGTGCTCCCGATGCAAACGGACAGCCGGCAGATGGCGGACAAGCATCCTCAAAAGCTGATTCGGAGGTTACCGATGTGGATTTTGAAGAAGTGAAAGACGCTAAATAGTTTTTCTTAAAACCCTAAAAATGCCCTGAAGTAGCAATACTTTGGGGCATTTTTGTTTTCGGGAATCGGGTGAAAGAATTGAAACCTATCAATACTAATCCAATCCCCGAAGTGCTTACTTATTCTTATCCCAAATTTCTTTTCTTCCTAACCTCAGCATATTTCCATAAAACCCACTAATACCAATTGTAAATTCCAAATAGTGCAAAGGCTATTTGAATTTTTATCCCGATAGCTATCGGGAGTTAATGCCGTAGTAAATTCTGTTTAGTCCAATGAGGTAAACCGAAATGGGACATTACATAATTACAATCGGTATAAAAAACTATTTTTGCACCCTTTTCAAAAATAGTAGTGTCGAAATATTTGTTCAACCTCTTTAACTTCATAGCAAAATCAGGGCTTTTGATTTTGCTGGTGAATTTAGGATTTTCGGCATTTTCGCAAGAGGGTGGACAACTCGAACTCATTGGTTATATTAAGAAAAACGGTCAACCTGTTCCCGGAGCGGAGATAAAGTTTTTTACTGCTGAAGGCGATTTAAAACTACGCACATCGGATGGTGGCGGGAATTTCAAAACAAAACTATCCTTAGACAAAGAATATATAATCAGTGCACAGGTGCAGGGAACACTGGCCAAGCAGGTGAACATTAATACAACTGTACCGTCAAATGCCAAAACAGGGGCATACACTTACAGGTTAGAAATAGACCTTACACCGCCCAAACCCGACCCCAAGGGCAAAAAAGTTTTTGAAGAATCTATCGGACTTTTGAAATTCAATCCGGCATCAGGCGGATTTATTGTGGTGGCAAACGCTATCCGAAAAACGCGGGCCGAAATGGAAAAGGAAGAGGCGGCCAGAGAAGCAGCGGCCCGTGCAGCCAAATTTAGAGCCGAACAGCAACGCATAGCCCAGGAAGAAGCCGAACGCCAAAAGCGGTTGGCAGCTTTGCAAGCTAAAAAGACAGCCGATTCCTTAGCTTGGTTAGCAGCAAACTCTCATTTGGTGGCTCGCAGCGATGCCG